>CAXTEP010000040.1:18086-23861 GCA_964243125.1 uncultured Lichenihabitans sp.
AGAAGAGCACTTTCGTGCACTGGCCACCGGCCTGCCTCAACTTGTGTTCGGATGCCTTGGTACGGGTGAGCGGACCTGGCCCAGCCCGCAATGGATTGCCTACACAGGTCTTTCCGCAGGTGACAGCGTCGGATTCGGGTGGCTCGACGCGGTCCATCCCGATGACCGGCGGGCAACGCTGGAGGCCTGGACGCAGGCGCCCTCGTCGGACGAGTACGTCGTCGAGCATCGCATCCGACGCGCGGCCGATGCGGAATACCGCTGGCATCAAACCCGCGCCGCGCCGCTTCGCGATCCTCCCGACCGCAACTTGGCATGGGTCGGCAGTTCGGCGGACGTGCACGAAACCCATCGCCTGCGCGATCGGATCGCCGAGGCCGAGCGCCAGCTCCGGACGATGGTCGAGGGCGTCCCGCAGCTCCTCTGGCGCTCGTCCAACATGGGCCATTGGACATGGTCCAGCCCCCAATGGTGCGACTTCACCGGCCAGACCCAGGAGCAGAGCCACGGACGAGGCTGGCTGGACGTCGTGCATCCGGACGACCACGACGCAACCATGAAGGCGTGGGTCGCGGCACAACCCCACGGCCTGCTCGACGTCGAGTTCCGCGTGCGACGCAGCTCGGACGGGGCCTTCGTGTGGCATCGGACGCGTTCGACCCCCGTACGCGACGAAACCGGCGCGATCGTCGAATGGCTGGGGACGACGACTGATGTCCACGATCTCAAGGCTTTGCAGGAGCGTCAGCAGGCGCTGCTGGACGACCTTCAGCGTCACACGCGCGAGCTTGAAACCGAGATCCGCGAACGCGAACGCGCCGAAGCGCGACTCCTGTACGACGCCCGGCACGATGGCCTGACAGGGCTGCACAACCGCGCCTTCCTCATGAACCGGATCAGAATCGCCCTGGGCCGCCAGCCGAGCGCGCGGTGCGCGGTCCTGTTCCTCGATCTGGATCGCTTCAAGCTGGTCAACGACAGCCTCGGCCATCGAACCGGCGACCTCCTTCTGATCGAAGTGGCGGCGCGCCTGAAAGCCTGCGTTTCCGCCAACCAGACGCTTGCCCGATTCGGAGGGGACGAGTTCATCTTGCTCGTCGAGGATGTCGGCGACCTCGACGTCGTCGAAACCCTGGCGCTGGAGATCATGAAGGCCCTCGGGTCGCCGATGTGGCTGGGCGAGCAGGAGATCTTCGCATCCTGCAGCATCGGCATCGTTTACACGGCGCCGGACCACGTCCAGGCCGAGGATGTGCTGCGCGACGCCGACATCGCGATGTACCACGCGAAGAAGAACAACAGCGGCGGCTACGCGATCTTCACTGAGGCCATGCGCAACAGGGCCGTGGAAGCACTGGACCTGCGGACCGACCTGCGCAACGCCATCCTGCGCCAGGAGTTCATCCTCCACTACCAGCCGATCTGCAGTGCCCTCACGAGGGAAGTCATTGGCCTGGAGGCCCTGGTGCGGTGGCAGCATCCGCGTCGCGGCACGGTGCCTCCGGGCGAGTTCATCGGGGTCGCCGAGGAAACCGGGGTGATCCGGGACATCGGTCGCTGGGTCCTGCGGGAGGCCTGCACGCAGATGCGACGGTGGCGGTCCGCCTTCCCGTCCCTGACGTTGTGTCTCAACGTCAACGCTTCAGGCGAGGAGCTGAAAGGCTCGGGGTTCGCCACGGGCATCGAGGAGGCCCTGGCGGTCAACGAGCTCGACCCGCGTCAACTGCAGCTGGAGATCACCGAAAGCATATTCCTCAAGCAGCCGGACCGCATCGGCGAGATCCTGAACGGAATACGGGGCCTCGGCGTTAAGATCGCGCTGGACGATTTCGGCACCGGCTATTCTTCCTTGAGCTACCTCGACCGTTTTCAGGTCGACGCGATCAAGATCGACAGGTCGTTCGTCGTCGGAGTGCCACTGCGACCCAAGGCCGTGGCGATCATCGAGGCGATGGTTCGCCTCGGACGCACGGTCGGACTCGACGTGGTGGCCGAGGGCGTCGAAACCGACGCCCAGCTGCAATCGCTCAAGGCGCTCGGATGCGGCATCGTCCAAGGCTACTTCCTGGGCCGACCCGCGCCGGCAAACGACATCAGCGACATCCTGGCCCGACAATCGGCATCGCGGGCCACGTAGAGAGCCGGCGCGCGGTCCGGTTACTCCACCCCCGCGCACTCGGCCGCGACCAGCGTCGCGCTGATCCAGTGCTTGCCCAACATAAAACCCTCGCAGACCGCGCCCGAGCGCGATCCGGGCGGGATCGTCGGCGAACAGGTCACGACGTCCTGCGAGCCTGTCGCGTCGCGCAGGATGCAGCGCAGCGCGCAGGCCACCTTGTGGGTCGACGTCCCCTCGATCGTCCAGGTATCGCCACTCGCGCCGCAGGTGAACGGCAAGGCGGCTTGGCACGGTGTCCCGCCGACATTACCAGCATGGCAGGCCGCAGGGCGAGGCCGTTCACGCGGCTTCACCGGCCGGCTCGACGGGCAGAGGATCACGGCCCCGCGGTTCTGTCAGGCCGTCCGACCCGATCCGCGCCGACACGCCCGAGATCCCGACGATCCCGGGCCGAACCTTCTTGCCGTCCCCACCCCTCCCTCGCCTCAGAGATCCCGCGAAGGCGGGCACGGGCGATGGCTCCGCGGCGGCGAGCCGGCGCGGCACCGGCTCGCCCTCGCGGCCGGTGCCCTGGGGCGGACCGGCCGCGTCCGAAACGGCCGAGTTCCCGATCCCCGTACCATGCCGGACGGAGCGGCCACGGCGGGGCGTTACTCGACGGCCTTGATCTGGTCGGCGCTCATCTTGCCCGACCGCTTGTCGGCCGTCAGTTCGTAACTGAGCTTCTGGCCGTCATAGAGTTCGTTCATGCCCGCGCGCTCGACCGCGCTGATGTGAACGAACACGTCCGGGCCGGGACTGTCGGGTTGGATGAAGCCGTAGCCCTTGGTCGCGTTGAACCACTTCACGGTACCGGTCGCCATTGTGCTCTCCCTCGTTGGGTGCCGTGACCCTGGGTGCACGGGGCTGCTGTTCTGGCCCGGCCGCGCCCTCGCCGCAAGGGGATCGACACCGTGTCGCCTCACTTTCGGTGTGCCGAAGGACGCTCGTCGCTGGAGTTCCGGACGCAGCCGTTCGAGCAAGCCTCGGACCCTTGCCCTGCAAGGAGGGACCGGGAACCGTGCCGGCGCCGATCCAAAGCGAACCGTTCCGACCGCCTTCCCCAACCCACGCGTTCATGGCGGCGATGCCAGCCATGCGACGACGTTCGAGAGGGGTCGGCCTGCGTGCCGAACGGCTGTTGGCCCGGTCCCGCGACCATCATAGGAGGCTTCGGGCGAGGGCGTCCTCACGACGACCCATCTCCTCCCTCGTCGACGGCCCGATCCGTCCACGGTGTTCGGTATGGGTGGTGGCGTGTTCGTGAACGACGGCGAACCGCAGGTGAAGGACCACTGATTTCCATCGATCTCACGCGAGATCGCATTTCCGGGGTTTCAAGCCGTCTCATGTGCTACTTGCGAGATCCCAAGTCTCTGATTTTGTTGGTGCCGGTTGCAGGGATCGAACCCGCGGCCTACTGATTACAAATCAGTTGCTCTACCAACTGAGCTAAACCGGCTCCGTCCCGCGCGCCACTTACCGTGTCGGAGCGTGGCGGCCATGCCGGCGCACTCCAGCGTAGCAAGCGTGGCAGCATCGTGACGTGGCGAAACGCATGCCCGGATCCCCGCGATGAGCCGCGGGGTAACAGGGCCGGTGGCGTCTGACAAGCCGGCCTTCCTGCTTCACGCTTGCGTCGCGGTGCTCGCGCCGCGGCGTATCCCGCCGCGATCCTGTCCGCAAGCCGGACGGCCCGTCCGCGTGGGCGCCCATCACGCGCCGGGTTCGGGAACCGGGCCGGTGGCGTCGCGGCACGGTTCAGCCGCAAGCCCCCCGCCCTCTCTCGCCGCATCGCTCGGCCGCGAACAGGACCGCCGCGCCCTGCGGCTCAATTGCGGCCGCCGCGGTGGCAGCGTGTTCCTCGACACCCACTTGGCCAACCTCGCGACGGGGCTTCATGGCCGGCGCGACCCGGCGAGCCGCCGTCAAGGATCCGTCGGCGGGCAGAAAGCGCGTCCGGACCGCCCGGACGGCGGTCGAACGGTCTGGCGGTCGCCGAAGTCCGACCCGATGCGGTGCGTTCGACCGGTTGGCGCGCGTCGAGCGTCCGGGACTGCGGCCGATAAGGAAGCATTAGCGCCCGTGCGCGTAGTGTGCGGGGCTCCGGGGCTTGGTTGGACGGAAGTTGGCTTGATCTCGCACGACGCAATGACCGACGCGCTGCACGGCATGTTCGAGATGGCGCCGTCGGGCTTCTGCATCACGACGGTTGGCATTGAGGACGCCCGCTACCTCAAGGTCAACCCCGCCTACCTGGCGATCGTCGGCCGGACCTGGGACGACCTCAAGAACCAGAACCTCGTGGTCAAGGGCGCCGCGATCCTGGGCGAGGCGCGCCGGCGCCGCCTCCACCGCCTCGAAACGGTCGGCAGCTACGAGCTGGAGGAGGTGGATATCCGCCACGCGTCCGGGAGGGTCGTGCCGACGCTGATCTCGGCGCAACGGCGCATCGTCGCCGGCGAGGCCGTCGACATCGAGATCATCATCGACGTGTCCGAGCGCCGGCGGCGCCAGGAGGAGCACGACCGGGCCTTGAGGGCCGCGGCCTTCAGCGACCGGCTGACCGGCCTGCCGAACCGCGCGGCCTTCGACGCGGTCCTGGCCAACGCCATGTCCAGGCGAAAGGCCGACCGGACCCTCGCGCTCGCCTTCGTTGACCTCAACGGGTTCAAGGCCGTCAACGACCGCTACGGCCACGGAGTCGGCGACAAAATCCTCCAGTCCGTGTCCCGCCATCTGCGCGACAACCTGCGCCGGCGCGACTTCGTGGCGCGGATCGGCGGGGATGAGTTCGTGGTCATCCTGGCGGTTTCGCCCGGGGATCCGGACCTCGGGCCGCGTTTGGAAACGATGGCGCGCCGGGCGGCCTGCCCGGTCGTGGTCGGTTCGGTCGCGGTCGAGGTCGGCGCCGCGGTCGGGTTGGCTGTGGCGATGCCGGGCGACACCACCGACACGCTCATGTCGCGCGCCGACGCGCTCATGTACCGGGCCAAGGCGACGCGCCAGCGGATCGCGGTCGCGTTCGAGGGGGCCGTCGCGGACCCGCGAGCAGCCTGACCGGAAACGCCCGGACCGTGCGGCCGGATGCGACACGCACCCCCTCTTCGTGCGCGGCACCGTCTGCTGTAGAACCGGCGGGAGCCGTCGCGCGCCGCAGGGTCGTTGCGGCGGATTCTCGCCCTCGCGACTGCCGGACGTTTCCATGCTGCGCCGACGTGACATTCTTTCCGGTCTTGTTCTGGCGGCCTGGGCCATCCCGCTCGCGGCTCGGGCACAGGCCGGGAACTGGCCGGCCATCGAGGCCGAAGCGCGCGGGCAGACGGTTTATTTCAACGCCTGGGGCGGCGACCCCCAGACCAACGCGTTCCTGGAATGGGTCGCCGGGGAAGCCCGGAGCCGCCACGGCGTCGATCTCATCCATGTCAAGCTGACCGACACCGCCGAGGCCGTCACCCGCGTGCTGGCCGACAAGGCAGCGGGGCGGACGACGGGCGGCACCGTCGACCTGATCTGGCTGAACGGGCCCAACTTCGTGGCCATGAAGGACCAGGGCCTTCTATCGGCCCCTTTCGCCACGGGCCTGCCGAACTGGCGCTACGTGGACCGGCGCAAGC
>CAXTEP010000040.1:23961-25421 GCA_964243125.1 uncultured Lichenihabitans sp.
TGGTTCCCGACCCGGGCGTCCTGCAGCGGCCCGCCGCGGACGCGGACTTCACCGCCGTCACGGCGCCGCTCTGGACCTGGTACGACGCCCTTCGGCCCGCGCTCTGGCACCGCGGCCGCGACTTTCCCGAGACCGGGGCGGCGCTGCTGCAGCTGTTCGCCGACCGCGAGATCGACATCGCGGTCTCGTTCAACCCCGCCGAGGCCGCCAACGGCATCAGCAACGGCACGCTGCCCGACACGGCCCGGGTTTACGTGCCCGACGGCGGCACGATCGGCAACACGAGCTTCGTGGCGATCCCCTTCGACGCCGCCCACCCGGCAGGGGCCGCCGTGGTGGCCAACCTGCTGCTCGCGCCCGACGTCCAGGCCCGCGGCCAGGACCCGGCCGTGATGGGCAGCTTCACGGTGCTGGACCTCGACACCCTGGATCCGGCGCAGCGGGCGCCGTTCGCCCGAACCGGCGATGCGGTCGGCATGCCGAGCAACGCCCTGCTCGGCGCGCCCCTGCTCGAGCCGCATCCGTCCTGGATGACCCGCATCGCGGCCGAGTGGGAACGCCGGACCAGCCCGTAGCGGCGCGCGCTCCCGTGCCGGGGCTGGCGCCGCTGGTCACGGTGCTGCTCGTCGCGGCACCGGTCGCGGCGGGACTGGTGTTCACGGCCCTGCCGGCCTTCGGGATCATGCCGTCGCTCGGCCGGACGCAGCCGTCGCTGGCCGCGTGGACGGCCCTGCTGCGGACGCCGGGCTTCCTCACGGCGTTGCGGTTGACCGTGGTGCCGGGCCTGGGCGCCACGGTGCTGTCCTTCGGGCTCGCGGTGGCGTTCTGCGCCGAGGCGCTGACCCGTCCGGGCTGGCGCCGGCTGCGCCGGTGGCAGGCGCCGATCCTCGCCGCGCCCCACAGCGCGGTCGCGCTGGGCCTCGCGTTCCTGATCGCGCCGAGCGGCTGGATCGTCCGCCTCGCGTCGCCCTGGGCGACCGGGTGGACGCAGCCGCCCGGCGGACTCGTGACGGTCCGCGACCCCTGGGGCCTCGCGATCGCGCTCGGCCTCGTGCTCAAGGAAACGCCCTACCTCGTCCTGATGATCGCGGCGGCCGCGGCCCAGGTTCCCGGCCCCTCGCTGCTGGCCGCCGCCGGGGCGCTCGGCCAGCGGCCCGCCGCGGCGTGGCTCAAGGTCGTGTTCCCGTCGGTCTACCCGCAGATCAGGTTGCCGGTGCTGGCGGTCCTGGCCTACTCGCTGTCGGTGGTCGACGTGGCGCTGATCCTGGGGCCCGGCAACCCGCCGCCGCTCGCGGTTCTCGCCACGCGATGGTTCGCGAACGACGACCTGGCCCTGTACGGGCCGGCCGCCGCGGCCGCCACGCTGGTGGCCCTGATCGTGCTCGCGGCCGGCGCGCTCTGGTGGCTGGCCGAGCGGCCCGCGGCCCGGCTCGCGCGGGCCTGGGTGGAGCGCGGCGGCC
>CAXTEP010000041.1:0-11332 GCA_964243125.1 uncultured Lichenihabitans sp.
GGTCGCCCCCGCGGCCGGCGAGCAGCCTGCAGGTCCGGCGCCCCGCCGATCCGCGCAGGCCGTCGCGGACCCGCGGCCGCAGGAGCCTGATGCGGGCCCGCCCTCCCCGGCAAGCAGCGCGCAAGCCGTCGGGGCCGCGCCGACCGCCGTTCAGGCCGGCCAAGCGGGACCCGCGTCCGAGGTCGGCGCCGCCCAACCCCTTCCGGCCGCTGCGGGCGGCACGCCCCTGAGCCGAGCCGGTCAGACACCGTCGGCTCCCACCCGTCCGGAAGCGGTGTCGGGGACCGCGCCGCCATACGTGGCCCCGGCGCAGCCAGCCCCGGCGCAGCCAGCCCCGGCGCAGCCGGCCGCGACGGCCGACGCCCCCGCGACTCCCGACGACCCGCGCGTGAACCCGCCTGCCGGGCCGCCCAGCCGCGGGGACGACGGGCCCGACACGATTGCGGCCGCGGGACCGCGACCCGATTCGTTGCCGAGGTCATCGGCCACGAGCCCGGACGCTTTCGGTGCGGCAGCACCGTCGCAAGCAGTACACGACGGAACCGGGCCGGTTTCTCCCGGCGCACCGGCCGTGGCCGCGCGGCCGGATGGGGCCGAGGCGTTTCACGCGGTACCCCGGCCGGTCCCGGCCGGCTCAACTCCCGTGACGCCCGGGCCCGGTCCGGCCGGGGCGGCGGGCGTCGCCGAGGGTGCCGCGACCGCGACACCGGGCTCGCCACCATTCGCACAGGTTCTCGCGGCGGGCCGGGCCGGCGTTTCGCGCCCGCCCGGGCCTGCGGCAGCTCCCGCGGAGGCCGCCACGGCTGCGGTGAACCAACCCGACACCGCCGCCGCGGCCTGGTCGGCGGTCGGGCAGGTGGTGGCGCTGATCCAGGACCTCGGTGGCGGTCCCGGCGGAGTTCCGGCGGCCGGAAGAACCCCCGCGGCCGATGCGGCCCCCGGTGCGGCCGCGAGCCCCGACGCCGGACCGGCCGGCGCGTCGCCCAGAACCCAGCTGGCCAACCGCGAGATCACGATCCAGCTCAATCCCGAAACCCTCGGCACCGTGCAGGTCCGGATGCGGATGCGGGCCGACACGATCGACATCCGCATCGAGGTCGCCAACCCGCAAACCCTCCGCGCGCTGGACAAGGACAGGCACCTCCTGTCGGCCGCCGTGGAGGCGCTCGGGGCAGGCCCCAAGGCGCTCGCGCTGACGGGTCCCGAAACACCCGCGGCGGCGGCGGCCCGCGCCGACCCCCAGGACGCCTTCGCGTTCGCGGGATCGCCCGGTCGCGAAGGCCGGCCGGCCTCGCAACGCGCCGCCTCCCCCACCCGAACCCACGCCACGCGGAACGCAAGCGATGTTTCTCCGGATCCGCGGCCTGGCCGCGCTGACAGCAGCCTTTACCTGTAGCGTTTCGGCGCCGCCGGCCCGCGCCGACACCCACGGCCTGTGCGAAGGCCAGATCGCCCAGGCGGCCCGGCGCTACGACGTGCCGCTGGCCGTGTTCTACGCGGTCGGGCTGGTCGAAACGGGCGGCCGCAACGGCCTGCAGCCCTACACGATGAACATCGACGGCCGCCCGTCGGTCAACGCGAGCCTGGCCGAGGGCCTCGCCCGCTTCGAGGCGGCGCGCCGGGGCGGCGCCAAGCTGATCGACGTCGGCTGCATGCAGATCAACTACCGCTGGCACGGCGACCAGTTCGGTTCCGTGCGCGACATGTTCGATCCCGCCCAGAACGTCGGCTACGCGGCCCGGTTCCTGCGCGACCTGAAAGCACGCGAGGGAACCTGGACGCTCGCGGTGGCGCGCTACAACGCCGGCCCCGGCAACAACCCGGCCCAGAAGAAATACGTGTGCGGCGTCATCGGCAAGATGGTCCGCAGCGGCTTCGGGTCCTGGACCGACAACGCGCGCGCGTTCTGCGGCGAGCCGCGCGCCTGAACGGACGCGGCGGGCCAGCCCGCCGCAAGCCCGACCCGCAATGGTTTCCCCTCCATCACAGGACCTGATCTGATGAGCATATTCGGAACGTTGAACACGGCCGTGTCGGGCATGGCCGCGCAGGCCAGCAAGCTCGGCACCATCGGCGACAACATCGCCAACGCCAACACGGTGGGCTACAAGAGCGCCGACACGGAATTCGAAACGTTTCTGGGCAGCCAGTCCAACAGCGAGTACAATTCGGGCGGCGTCCAGACGCGCGTCCGCTACGGCATCGCGGACCAGGGCTCCATCACCACCACGGCCTCGGTCACCGACCTCGCGATCAGCGGCAACGGGTTCTTTCTCGTGCAGGACGCCAACGGCAGCAACGTGCTGACCCGCGCCGGCTCCTTCGTGCCCAACGCCACCGGCAACCTGGTCAACACGGCCGGCTACAGGCTGATGGGCTACAACCTCACCGACGGCTCGTCGGCCACCGCCAACGGCACGGGCGGCCTGCAGGTCATCGACCTGTCCAAGCAGGCCTTGAGCGCGAGCCCGTCCAAGACCGGCACGCTGTCGGTCAACCTGCCCTCCAACGCCCCCGTGGCGACCGCGGACCTGCCTTCGGCCAATGCGGCGAGCTCGGCCGCGACCGAGAAGACCTCGCTGGTCGCCTACGACGACCTCGGCAACCAGGTCACGCTGGACGTCTACATGACCAAGACCGGCGTCGACGCGAGCGGTAACAACCAGTGGGAGGTGGCGGTCTACAACAAGGCCGACGCGGCTTCCGGCGGCGGCTTCCCCTACACGTCGCCGATGCTCGGCAGCTCATCGCTCACCTTCGACAAGACCACCGGCAAGCTGACGGCCGGCAGCACCTCGGCGGTGCCGATCAGCATCCCGAATGGCGAAACCGTGTCGCTCAACATGGGGCTCGCGACCCAGCTCGCGGCCGACTACACGGTGGCGTCCGCCACCATCGACGGCACGGCGCCGAGCAAGCTCGACCACATCACCATCGGCAACGACGGCACCGTCACCTCGGTCTACGCCAACGGCGTGCAGAGCGCCACCTACCGCATCCCGCTCGCCGCGGTGGAAAGCCCCGACAATCTCACGGCGCTGTCGGGCAACGTTTACCAGGTGAGCCTCGCGTCCGGCACCATGACGGTGGGGACGGCCGGGACCGGCACGCTCGGCATCATCAAGTCGGATTCGCTCGAAAGCTCCACCGTCGACCTCGCCACCGAACTGACCTCCATGATCTCGGCCCAGCGCGGCTACGAGGCCAATTCCAAGGTGCTGCAGACCGGCTCCGACCTGCTCAGCGTGCTCACCAACCTGCACACATAGTGAAGAAGAAACGTCCGACCGGCAGCAACGCTTACGAATCGGAAAGCATAATGGTGTTTGCTTAAGGAGCGCGGGCAGATCGGCACCAGCCGGTCGCGGTAGCGCCGGGCGGACCGCCCTGGACCGAAGGCCGCCCCCCCGGGCGGCCCCGGCCAAGGCCCGTCCGGCGTCCTCGCCCCAACGAGCGGAACACCATGAGCCTGTCGTCGACCATCAACGTCGCCCAATCGGCGCTTTCCACCAACGCGGCACTGTCGACGGTGCTGTCGCGCAACATCGCCGGGGTGAACGACCCCAACTATTCGCGCAAGATCGGCAATTCCGTCACGGGCGACAACGGCATCGCGGTGATGGGGCCGGTGACCCGCGCCGCCGACGACACGCTGCTGACGAGCCTCCTGTCGGCCAACGCGGACGCTGCGGCGAGCCAGGCCCTGGCCGATGGGCTCAACGGGATCGAGCAGACCGTCAAACTCAGCGCGGTGTCGGCCAGTTCGGCCACGGACGCAACCACCGACACATCGCCCGCCACCCTGATCGCGACGCTGACGGGCGCGCTCCAGCAGTACGAAGCCTCCCCCGGCGACACGGCCTCGGGCCAGGCCGTGCTGGTGAGCGCCAAGGCGCTGACCGCCAACCTGAACGCGGCCTCGGCCAAGGTGCAGGACGTGCGCGCCCAGGCCGACAAG
Source organism: uncultured Lichenihabitans sp. (assembly GCA_964243125.1). Taxonomy (GTDB): domain Bacteria; phylum Pseudomonadota; class Alphaproteobacteria; order Rhizobiales; family Beijerinckiaceae; genus Lichenihabitans. Next base: position 3,959 of record CAXTEP010000041.1, read on the forward strand.
GACATCGCCACGACCGTGGCGGACGTGAACTCGCTGCTCGTGCAGTTCGGGGCCGCCAACCTCGCGGTCATCAAGGGCACGGCGTCCGGCAGCGATTATTCCGACGCGCTGGACAAGCGCGACGCGATCCTGAAGTCCCTGTCGAGCGACATCGGCCTGACCACGGTGGTTGAGCCCAACGGCGGGCTGGCGCTGTTCACCGACAGCGGCGCCACCCTGTTCCAGGGTGTGCCGCGCAGCGTGAGCTTCACGCCCACGGTGGGCTTCGCGGCCGGCACCACGGGCGGCAGCGTGTCGGTCGACGGCGTCGCGGTGACGGGCGCCTCGGCCGCCATGGCGATCAAGTCGGGCAAGCTGGTCGGCCTGACGGCGCTGCGCGACACGGTGGCGCCGCGCTACCAGAACCAGCTCGACCAGATCGCGTCCGGCCTGGTCGGCGCCTTCGCGGACACGGACCAGGCGGGGGGCGCGGCCCCCACCGTGCCGGGCCTGTTCACCTGGAACGGCGCGCCCGCCATGCCGGGCGACCCCACCGGGCTCGCGGCCGGCCTCACGGTCGCGGCCGCGGCCGACCCCAGCCGGGGCGGCAGCCTGGACCGCCTGCGCGACGGCAACATCGGCGACCCCGGCAATGCCGCCTACAACGCCAACCCGGGCGGCGCCGCGAGCTTCTCGAGCCACCTCACCGCCATCGTGGATCGGCTCAACACCGCCCGGGCCTTCGATCCCGCGTCCGGCGGCAGCGCGCAGGCGACCGTGGCGGGCTTCGCGGCCTCCTCGGTGAGCTGGCTCGAAGCATCCCGCCAGTCGGCGACCGGCACGGCCGACGAACGCTCGGCGGTGGCGACCCAGACGGCCGCGAGCCTGTCGAGCACGACCGGCGTGAACCTCGACGAGCAGCTGTCCAAGATGCTCGACCTCGAACACTCCTACCAGGCGTCGGCCCAGATCCTCACCACCGTCAAGGCCATGTACGACTCGCTCCTCGCGGCGGCGTAGCTCAAGGAAGATCCCCCATGGTTTACGTGTCGACCCCCGCGCTCGGCCTGGCGAGCCGCCAAGCCGTGATGCAGACCCAGGCCGAGCTGGCGAAGGACCAGACGGAACTGTCGAGCGGCAAGATCGCCGACATCGGCCTGGGGCTCGGCTCCGCGTCCGGCAGCTACCTGTCGCTCAAGGCCGAGCAGGCCCAGCTCAAGGCGATCACGGACGCCAACGCCCTCGCGGGGACGCGGCTGACCGCCACCGCGTCCGGGCTCTCGGCACTGCAGAAGACGGCGTCGAGCTTCCTGGCCAGCCTCACGGCCGCGGCTTCGGCCGGCATGACCACCGCGACCCTGCAGGCCACCGCGGCCGGCAACCTGCAGGACCTGATCGCCACCTTGAACACCGTCGTGGACGGCCAGGCCATCTTCGGCGGCATCAACTCGGGCGCGGCCCCCATGGCGGCCTACACGGCCTCGCCCGCGTCGGGCAGCAAGGCCGCGGTGGACGCGGCCTTCGCGTCGGCGTTCGGGACCGCGCAAACCTCGGCCGGGGCCGGCGCCGTGACGGGCGCCGGCATGCAGGGCTTCCTCGACGGGCCCTTCGCGTCGCTGTTCGGCGACCCGGCCTATGGATCCACCTGGTCGCAGGCCTCGCCCCAGGTGCTGACGAGCCGGATCACCCCGACCGAAACGGTCAACACCTCGGTGAGCGCCAGCGCGGCCGCGTTCCGCCAGCTCGCGCAGGCCTACACGACCGTGAGCGAGTTCGGCACCGCGGCGTTCGGGGCGGATGCCGGCAAGGCCGTGATCGCGTCGGCCACCAGGCTGGTCAACGACGCGCTCGCCGGGCTGACGGCCGCGCAGGCCGGGGTCGGGGTCGCGCAGGGCGCGATCTCGACCGCCAACGACGGCATGGCGGCGCAGATCACCCTGCTGTCCACCCAGGCCGACGGCATGGACAGCGCCGACACCTACGCGCTGAACATCCGGCTTTCGGCCCTCGAAACCCAGATCCAGGCCTCCTACTCGGTCACGGCGCAGATCCAGAAGCTGAGCCTCCTCAACTACCTGTAACCGCGGACCCCGGCCCGGACCCGCCCGGCGCGGACAAAAACCCCCGCCCGCGGCGCCCGAAAAAGGTCGGTCAACCTTTGCGGGTTACGCTGCGTCAATCCTTCACGCGGGGCGGCCTGCTCCGCGCGGCACACGGGACCATCGATGTACCATTACTCCTACGCAGAAATCATGGCCGACAGCCCGGCCGACGCGCGGGCCCAGGAGCGGCGGGCGCTGGACCACGCCGTCACCCTGCTGCGGCGGGCCGGCGGCGACCCGCCGTCCCCCACGGCCGAACAGGAGGCCCTCGGCTTCACCACCCAGCTGTGGAACCTGTTCATCAAGGACCTCGCGCGGCCCGACAACGACCTGCCGGCCGCGGTGCGGGCGAGCCTGATCTCGGTGGGCCTGGGCATCATGGGGGAAACCCAGCGCATCACCCTGGGCGAGTCGCGCGACTTCGCCGGGATCGCCGAAATCTGCGGCATCATCCGCGACGGGCTGGTTTGAGGGCCGGTCATGCACATCACCCTGCGACCCAACGAGAAGATCTACATCAACGGCGCCGTGCTCAAGGTCGACCGCAAGGTGTCGGTCGAGCTGATGAACAACGCCGTGTTCCTGCTCGAAGCCCACGTGATGCTCGAGCGCGACGCCAAGACCCTGGTGCGGCAGCTCTACTTCATCGTGCAGACCATGCTGATGGAGCCCGACGACCGGCAGGCCAACCGGGCCATGTTCCAGAAGCAGTGCATCGCGATCGCGGCCGCCTACGAGGATCTGAAGATGCTCGAAGGCCTCGTCCAGGTGGCGGCCCTGGTGGAGAAGCGCCGCAACTTCGAGGCCCTGAAGGTGATCCGCACCCTGTTCCCGATCGAGGACCGCATCCTTGATCCCGACGCCCAGGTCGTGCTCGCGCAAGCTTCGTGACCTAACCCTGGGGGGACCGGGCGCACCCCGCCCCCACCCCAGGAACGATCGCGATGACGACGGTGTCCCCCGCCACGGCCGCAACGACGGCCACCACCAATCCGACCGCGGCCAACACCGCCGCGGCGGCCGCCACGGTCGACTACAATTCCTTCCTGAAGCTCATGGTCCAGGAGCTCAAGAACCAGGACCCGACCAACCCCTCGGACCCGACCCAGTATTTGAGCCAGCTCGCCTCCTTTTCCAGCGTCGAGCAGGGCATCCAGACCAACGGCAAGCTCGACTCGCTGCTCACCACGTCGAGCCTCAGCCAGGCCGAGGGCGTGATCGGCAAGCAGGTCACCTCGGCCGACAAGTCCGTATCCGGCAAGGTTGTGTCGGTGCTGCTCGGCTCCGGCAACAGCGTGACCGCGACGCTCGACAACGGCAAGACGCTGGCGCTCGGCACGGGCGTGACGCTGGCGGCCCCGTGAGCGAGGCCGACGCGCTCGACCTCGTCCAGAACGCGGTCTGGACCATCCTGGTGGCGGCCGGCCCTGCGGTCGTGGCCGCCATGGTGATCGGCATCGCGATCGCCCTGTTCCAGGCCCTGACCCAGATCCAGGAATCGACGCTGACCTTCGTGCCCAAGATCGTGGTGGTGCTGGCCGTGCTGAGCCTGACCGCCACCTTCATCGGCTCGCAGATGGCGGTGTTCACCCAGGGCCTTTACCAGCGCATCGAGCGGGGGTTCTGAACCATGCCGAGCACTTCAACGGGTCATCCGACTTACGGTTGACACGAGGATCGCTCCGTCTACATTCCTTCACTCGGGGGAGAGGGAGCATCCAAGGTGAAAGCGTTACTCGTCTTCGTGCCTGTCTTGCTGTGCGGGCTTGCCTCGCATGCCTGCGCGGCGCCTCGGATCTACGAGGGCGATCTGGTCGTGGAGCAGTCGAACCAAGCCTGTATCAACGACGGCTTCAATGTCGGTAATTACAACAAGATCATCTACGCCTATTTCAACAATACGGACGGTGACAATGACGCGCTGTCGATCATTACAGGGCGGGCTCTCTTTCGAACGGTTTCGACCGACGCAAGTCACTCCCTGAACGGGCCAGTGGCGGGCAACGATACGGTCGTCAATGGCTCTGCGGGTCTCTTCAGCTACGCGTCGTCATCCAACCTGGCGATCACAACGGTCGGAGGCAACAGTCTGGCAACGGGCGTGAACCTCAAGATCATCGGCAGCATCAACGACTTCTTCGTCAAGAACTGCACGATCACGTTTCACGCATTGCTGATCGTCAGACCCAATCAATGATAACGTCAGGTGTCATCACGCGGGGCGACAGACGGGATCGGTCTGACCGAAACTCCTGATTGACGGCACGGAGGCTTCACCGGCCCTCCTCCACGGCCAGGCGGCACGCCAACCCGAAGAACGTCACGGCCGCCAGCCGGTTGAAGAGCTTCAGCACCGCGGCGTTGGACACCACCGCGGCCCGGAACCGTCCGACCAGCACGACCACGAACCCGATCCACGCGACCGCCATCAGGGCCAGCGTGGCTCCAAGGATCAGGCTCTGCGCCGCCAGCGAGCCCTGCCCGGGCTGCAGGAACTGCGGGAACAGGGCCAGGAAGAAGGCGATCATCTTCGGGTTGGCGAGGTTGTTGGCGAGCCCTTGCACGAAGGAACGGCCAGCGCCGCCCCTGGTCCGCGCGTTCGCGTCGAGGTCCAGCCTGGCCGGCGCGCGCCAGGCCTGCACGGCGAGGTGAAGGAGGTAGATCACGCCGACGATCTTGAGGGCCGTGAAGGCCAGCGGGAACAGCACGATCACCGCCGACACCCCCACCCCGGCCAGCACCGCCTGGACAAGGTTGCCGGCCTGGGTGCCGAGCAGCGTCATCAACCCCGCCGCGGTGCCCGATGCCAGCGTGCGGGACAGGATCAGCACCGTGTCCGGGCCGGGCGAAAGGACCAGCACCGCCGCGGTTACCAGGAACAGGCCGTAGGTATGGAGATCGAGCAAGGGGCGCTCCGAGCATTAGGTCAGGTAGGCTGACTTATCTAAGGTCCCGGCTGACGTGAACCTTCCGCGTGGGAAGCTCGTTCAGTTCAGGTGTTTCCTGCCTGCGGGCTCGCGCCGGGGCGCCATGGCGCACGGTCGTGCATGGCCGCCGAGCTCGAAAGCCGGCCTGCACCGCACACCCGCCCGTAACCGGGCCGGATCTGACGCGGAACCGGGAGCGCCGCCACCCCTCCCCGCCCCGATCCTCCCGGCCACCCCCGCGCAAGCCACGCGGCCCAGGCTCTCCCCGTCCCCCGAATCGAGGAAAGCACCGCGGTGAGCGTCACGACGGCATCGGCCAAACCGGAGCGCAAGAGCCGCAACGACGTCGGCTTCGCGGTCGGCATCGTTTGCATCCTGTCGATCTTCTTCCTGCCGGTCCCGGCCTTCCTGATCGACCTCGGGCTCGCCACCTCCATCGCGCTGTCGGTGCTGATCCTGATGGTGTCGCTGTGGATCGAGCGGCCGCTCGACTTCTCGGCCTTCCCGACCGTGCTGCTGGTCGCGACCCTGCTGCGGCTGTCGCTCAACATCGCCACCACGCGGCTGATCCTGGCCAACGGCGCCCAGGGCGACACGGCCGCGGGCTACATCATCGGCGGCTTCTCGCGCCTGGTGATGAGCGGCGACTTCGTGATCGGGCTGATCGTCTTCGCGATCCTGATCACCATCAACTTCCTGGTCATCACCAAGGGCGCGACCCGCATCGCCGAAGTGGGGGCCCGCTTCACCCTGGACGCGATCCCCGGCAAGCAGATGGCCATCGACGCCGACCTGTCGTCCGGTCTGATCAACGACAAGGAGGCGCAGCGCCGCCGCCGCGAGCTGGAGGAGGAGAGCGCCTTCTTCGGCTCCATGGACGGCGCCTCCAAGTTCGTGCGGGGCGACGCCATCGCGGGCCTGATCATCCTGGCCGTCAACATCTTCGGCGGCATCGTGATCGGGGTGACGCGGCACGGCATGGCGCTGGCGGACGCGGCCGACGTGTTCGCCAAGCTGTCGGTGGGCGACGGCCTCGTGTCGCAGATCCCCGCCCTGATCGTATCGCTGGGCGCGGGCCTGCTGGTGTCCAAGGGCGGCACGCGCGGCTCGGCCGACCAGGCGGTGCTGGGCCAGCTCAGCAATTTCCCACGCGCCCTGTTCGTGGCGGCGTTCCTGCTGTTCATCCTGGCGACCGTGCCGGGCCTGCCTTTCTTCCCCTTCGCGGCGCTGGGCGGCGCCATGCTGTTCGTGGGCTACAGCCTGCCCCGCAGGAATGCGGCCCGCGCGGCCGCCGAGACGGCCCGCACCGAGGCGGCCGAGCGCAGCGCGCTCGCCGACGCCAAGGAATCGGTCAAGGAGTTCCTGCGCACCGCCGAGGTGGAGCTGTGCCTGGGGAAGCAGCTCGCGGGCAAGCTCATGGCCTCCCAGGACGTGCTGGGCCACCGCGTGGTCAAGATGCGGCGCAAGTTCGCCCGCCAGTACGGCTTCGTGGTGCCCGAGATCAAGGTCACCAACTCGCTCGACGTCGACCCCAAATGCTACCAAATCAAGATCCACGGCACCGTGGTGGCGACCCAGACCCTGCAGCTCGGCGAGGTGATGGTGATCACGGGCGAGGGCCGCAAGCCCGACGTGCCCGGCACCGACACGCGGGAGCCCGCCTTCGGCATGAGGGCGATGTGGATCTCGGAAGCCTACCTGGGCGAGATCAAGAGCCAGGGTTTCCAGACCGTCGACACGGTGTCGATCCTGCTCACCCACCTGAGCGAGGTCATGCGCAACAACCTCGCGGCGCTGCTGTCCTACAAGGACATGCGGGCGCTCCTCGACCGCCTCGACCCCGAATACAAGCGGCTGATCGACGACATGTGCCCGAGCCAGATCTCGTATTCGGGCCTGCAGTCCGTGCTGAAGCTGCTGCTCGCCGAGCGCGTGTCGATCCGCAACCTGCACCTGATCCTGGAAGCCATCGCCGAGGTGCTGCCCCACCTGCGCCGGGCCGAGCAGATCGCCGAGCACGTCCGGGTCCGCATGGCCCAGCAGATCTGCGGCGACCTGTCGGACGGGGGCGTGCTCAAGGTGCTGCGGCTCGGCAACCGCTGGGACCTCGCGTTCCACCAGAGCCTCAAGCGCGACGCCAAGGGCGAGGTGGCCGAGTTCGAGCTCGACCCGCGCCTCGTGGAGCAGTTCGGGGCCGAGGCATCGGCGGCCATCCGCGAGCGCATGGACGGGGGCCACAGCTTCGTGCTGATCGCCGCGCCCGAGGTCAGGACCTACGTGCGCATGATCGTCGAGCGCATGTTCGCGACCCTGCCGGTCCTGTCCCACCTCGAGATCGCGCGGGGCGTCGACATCAAGGCGCTGGG
>CAXTEP010000041.1:11432-25403 GCA_964243125.1 uncultured Lichenihabitans sp.
GGGCGCAGGGTGTGGCCTCTTGAACACCCTGACCGCGCAGGCGGTGCTGGCCGCCTTCGCGGTGTTCAGCCGCATCGGCGCCTGCCTCATGCTGGTGCCCGGCTTTTCCAGCCCGCGCATCCCCGTCCAGGTCCGGCTCTTCGTGGCCATTGCGCTGTCGCTGGCCCTGACCCCGCTGGTCTTCGATACGCTGAAACCGCTCATCAACGAGAACGACCCGCTGGGGCTGCTGCGGCTGATCGTGTCGGAGCTGCTGATCGGCGCCATGATCGGGCTCCTGGCCCGCTTCTACTTCGTGGCGCTGGAAACGATCGCGATGGGACTCGCCATGTCGATCGGGCTGAGCAGCAACATCGGCGCCCCCGTCAACGAGGAGGAGCCGCTGCCCGCGGTCACCACCCTGCTGACCCTGGCCGCCACCACGCTCATCTTCATCACCGACCAGCACCTCGCCCTGTTCCGGGCGCTCGCGGCCTCCTACACGGCGCTGCCGGCCGGCGGCGACTTCGCGCCCCGGTTCGGCCTGACGCAGCTGGCCGATGCGGCGGCGCAATCCTTTCTGCTGGCGCTCAGGGTCGGCAGCCCTTTCCTGATCTTCTCGCTCGTGCTCAACATCGCCACGGGGCTCGTCAACCGGCTGGTGCCCAACGTCCAGGTCTTCTTTCTGGCGACGCCGTTCCTGCTGCTGGGCGGGCTGCTGCTGCTTTACGTGACCGTGAAGCCGCTGCTCGACATCTTCATCGGGGCGTTCGGCAACCTGCTGGTGCACGGATGAGCGCCGACCGCCTCCGGTCGATGCAGCGCATCCAGGCCGTCCAGGACAAGGTCAAGCGCCTCGCCGAGGCCAAGCTCGGCGCCATCGAGGCGCGCCGGAGCGCGATCGAAACGAGCCGGCGGGAGCTCGACGCCTTCCTGGCCGAGGCGACCGGAAGCGACCTCGCGGCGGCGGCGTTCCGCCAGCAGGTCCGCCTGGGCGCCCGGGAAGCCGCGGTCGAGCGGGAGCGGGCCGCCCAGGCGGACCTGCTGCGCGAAGCGCACGGCCGGCTCCGGCTGGCCGAGCGCAAGGCCGAGGACCTCGGCCGCGATCTGCGCGCCCAGCAGGAGCGGCGCGACCTCGAACGGCTGATCGACGCGCTCGCCAGCCGCACGCCCGACCGTTCCTGAGCCACCCCGCGAGCCGCGCAAGCCTGCCGTAAGCTAACCCTCGCAGGATGGCACGCATCGTCCGAGGCGGACGAGGCCGGGCCGCCGGTCCCCCGTCCGCCGTCCGCCGACCATCCGGGACCTCGCAGCCTTGTCGATCCAGCCGCCCTCCGACATCGTCCTGGACGTGGCGCAAGCCGCCGATCCGGTGCGCCAGCAGGCCGCCGCGGCGCGGCTGGCGCGGCTCGCGGCCGGCACCGCCACAGCCGACGATTTCGAATCCGCGATCGTTGGCGCGGCCGAACCGGCCCGGACGCGGGGCGCAGACCTGCCCTCGACGCTGCCGCTCGCCCAGGGGTCCAACCTGTCGCGGGTGTCGGCGCACCCGACCTCGCCCTACCAGAAGTTCGAGGCGGTGCTGCTGCAAAGCTTCGTGCAAAATATCCTGCCCAGGGACCAGGACCTGTTCGGCGACGCCGCTTCGGCCGATGAGTGCCGGTCCATGCTGGCCGAGCAGATCGCCAACCAGCTGGCGGCCTCGGGCAAGATCGGCATCGCCAAGATGATCGAGGCGGCCCACAGCGGCCAGGTTGCGGCTCTTGGCGCCCCGAACCCCGCCCTCGACGGCCGAAATGCAGCCGCGAGCCCCGGAGCCGCCGAACTCGGGCGGCTCAAGGCCGGGCTGGCGCTCGACGTGATGACGGACCGCCGGGGGCGCACGGAGCCGGCCGCCCTGGCGCCGCAGGCGGTGGCGCCCGCGGCCCGCGCGGGTTGAGCCACCGGCCGTGACGGACCGCGCGGTTTCCCGGACCTCCACCAGGACCAGTTCATGACAGCCAAGGCCAGACAAATCCCCGGCCCGAGCCCGGCTCCCGAGTCGCCGGGCACCGCGACCGTGCGGGACAGCTTTGAAACCGTGCTGACCCGGCTCGAAGTCGCGATGGACGCCGAGAACGAGCACCTGCGGCGCAACGTGCCCGCGAGCCTCGGGGAGCTGAGCCACCGCAAGCGGCAGGGGCTCCTTGAGCTCGGCCGGATCATGCGGGTGCTGTCCGCCACGGGACCCCACCCTGACCTCACGGAACGCCTGGCCCGGTTCCGGACCAAGGTCGAAACCAACCGCCAGGTGCTCGACGTCCACCTGCACGCCGTGCGCGGGGTCGCGGACATCATCGCCAGGACCATGAAGGACGCCGAATCGGACGGCACCTATTCGCCGATGCCGCGCCGGCCATGAAGCTGTTCCTGATCGGCCTGTGGCTGACGCTGGTGGCGCTGGGCTCCACCTTCGCGGCCGCCAGCTACCTGGCCCGGCCCGACCCGAAGACCGCCTCCCCGGCGGTGGCGCTGGAGCACCAGAAGACCCGGGTCCTCAACGTGCCAATGATCGCCGACGGCGCCGTGCAGGGCTTCGTGTCGGTGCGGTTCGACTTCACCATCGACGGCACGACGCTGAAGTCCCTGCCGGTTCCGCCCGAGGTCTACGTGCTCGACGAGGCGTTCCGGGCCATCTACGCGGACAGCGCCATCGATTTCAAACACCTCGAACGCTACGACATCCCCAGGCTGACGGAGCGGATCGTCAAGGCCACCAACGAGCACCTGGGGGCGCCGCTGATCAAGGACGTGCTGGTGTCCGACATGAACTACTCGCCCAAGGAAGCGCCGAGCCAGGAGTGACGGGCCCGGAGCCCGCCGGCCTCGGCCGCCAGGCTTCCGCTCCGCAACCGGACAGGCCCGCGGGCCTTCACCACCGGGAAGCAGACCGATGACGATCTTCAGGCGCAAGCCGAACCCGGCCGAGGCGGCCGACGAGCAGAACGCAGGTCCGCGCGGCCTGCCCATGGACGCCATGACGGGGCTGGGCCTCGCGGCCGCGGCGGTCGGCTGGGTGTTGCTGATCCTGGCGCTTCTCCTGAGCGACGCCATGCTGAGGGCCGGAAGCCTCGTGGCGATCATCTCGCTGCGCTCCGACATCGTGACCGTGGCCCAGACCGCGATCCTCAGCGGCTTCGCGCTGGCCGCAGTGGGATCGCTGCGGTCGGGCTTCGGGGCGCTCAACCGCTTCTTCGAGGCCGTGCTGCACCGGTCCGCCGCCACCGCGCGGCCCGTGCCCGCCGCCCCGCCCCCGCCCGATCCCCCCGCCCCCGTGCCCCAACCGATCGAGCGGCCCGCGCCGTCGAAACCCGGGCGCGGCGGCCGGCGCTCCAACTACGTGATCCTGCCGGACGGGTCGGTGGAGGTCGAAACCCTGCTGGGCACGCGCATCTTCGCCACGCTCGACGAGGCGCGCGACTTCATTCACTGAACCCGCCAGGAAGCGCGCCGTGCCGACGATTCTGCACCGGCGCGGCGTGCTTCCCGTTGGGCGCTCACCTCCACCGACCCCGTGTCCGGACCGGGCCGCGGCGGCTCAAACCTCGATCAGGCCCCCGTCCACGAACAGTTCCGCCCCCGTGGTGAACGACGACTCGTCGGACGCGAAGAACAGGGCCGCGGCCGCGACCTCGTCGGCCTGTCCGATCCGCTTGAGCGGGATCCGCGCCACGATGCTTTCCGCGAAGCCCGCCAGCTGCTCGGGCGTCAGCCCGACCTTGCCGAAGATCGGAGTTTCGATCGGACCCGGGCTGATGGTGTTCACGCGGATGCGGCGGGGCGCGAACTCGGCCGCGAACGTGCGCCCGAAGGACCGCACCGCCGCCTTGGTGGCCGCGTAGACCGATATGGCGTCGCCGCCGCTCGCACCGGCGGTCGAGGCGGTCAGGATGATGGATCCGCCATCGGCCATGACCGGAACGGCATGCTTGACCACGAAGAAGGCTCCGCGGACGTTGATGGCGAACTGCGCGTCGAAGAAGTCCTCGTCGACCGCCGCAACCGGCGCGAACCTGGCGATGCCGGCATTCACGAACAAGACGTCGATCTTGCCGTGCCTCGCCTTGACGCCCTCGATCAGGGATTTGGTCGCCGCAACGTCGCCGGCCTCGGAAGCCACCACTTCGATGCCATGGAGCGTTTGGCGCGCGGCCTCCAGGGTCGCGGGATTGGAGCCCGTCACGACCACGGTGGCGCCCTCGGCCTGGAAGCGCTTCGCGGTCGCGGCCCCGATGCCGCTGGTTCCGCCGGTGATGAGGGCGATCTTTCCGTTCAGTTTCGACATGCCGGTCTCCTTTATGTACCTTTCGGTACATATGAGCCCGGCCCCGCCGCCGTCAAGCCGGCCGCCGGGCCGGGCGGGGGCGGGATGCTGGACGAAACCCGGCGGGCGACTTATCTCGGTGGCATGGAGATTGAAGGGTCCAGGACCACTCAGGGTCGCCCCCGCGGGTTCTGCGCGGAGAGAGCCCTTGATGCGGCGCTTCGCGTGTTCCGGACCAAGGGCTACGAGGGCGCGTCGCTGAGCGACCTCACGGAGGCCATGGGCATCAACCGTCCCAGCCTTTACGCGGCGTTCGGCAACAAGGAAGCCCTGTTCCGCCGGGCTCTCGACCTTTACGACCGCGACGCCGCCGCGTTCATGCTCGCGGCCCTGGACGCTTCGGCCGCGCGGGACGTCGTGGAGCGGCTTCTCCGCGGCGCCCTTGACCAGCAGGCCGGGCCGGACGGTGTGAAGGGGTGCCTGCACGTCATCCACTCGGTCGCCTGCGGGACGGACGCCGCAGCGGCCAGGACCGAGGTGCTCACGCGCCGGACCCGGGTGGAAGCCGCCCTGCTGAAGCGCTTCGAGCGCGCGCAGTCCGAAGGCGACTTGCCGGACGGGTTCCAGCCCCGCGGCCTGACCCGGTGGCTGCTGGCCGTGATGCAGGGCATGGCGGTCCAGGCGGGATCGGACGTGTGCCGGGCCGACCTGGAGCGGCTGGTCGACACGGCGCTGCTGATGTGGCCGGCCGGTCACCCTCCGGACGCGGAGCCCCACGCCCCCGAGCCGGTGTGATCACTGCTGGCGATCGCTTTGAATCGCGGGACCCTCGTCAGCCCGCCGGCGACCGAGCTGCCCCAGTGCTCGCGGCGGTCGACCGCATCACTCGGCCGAGGCGGGCTTGGCGGCCGGGGGTGCCCCGTCGGTGATGATCTTGTAGCGTGTGCCCGGCGACAGCGTCGCGCCCGGTTCCAGCCCGTTGAGCAGCAGGAAGGTGTCGAGCGGACGGTCCGCGGTCATGCGGGCCGCTACCGCGTCGGGCGTGTCGCCCGCCCCCGCTGCTACGACCTCGATGCGCAGCGGCCTGATGTCCCTGACCTCGTCGGGCGTGATCTTGCGGAACGTGTTGATGGCGGCCCGGAACGCGTCGTCCTCGCCGTCCGGCACGCCCTTGGCCGCGAAGATCATCCGGAACGCCTCGTTGCCGAACCGCACGGCCGCGAGCCGGAAGAACCATTCCGACCCGCGCGCGGTCGCGGTCACGGCCGGCAGGCCGTTGACCACGATGTTCTCCACCGAACTCTGCTGCAGGCCGTCGATCCAGCCCGAGGCCAGGTAGGCCTGCAGCGTCGTGTCGGCCCCGATGTGGACCCGGTCGAGGCGGAGCGCCTGCTGGCCGCCGTTGGCGATGCCGAGCACGGCCTGCGTGGAGTTTTCCAGCACGAAGCCGTCGGGCGCCGCGAAGGTGAAGCCAAGCCCCGGGTGGGTGAAGCGCGTGCCGCGCACCACCCCCTCGGCGGGATCGTCCCCGAACGGCAGGCCGTCGACCGCGTCGAGGTAGCGGTCGCGGCCGACGTCGCCGAGCCCGGGCGCGCCGATCTGGCGCGCTTCGACGACCGCGCGGTCGATCCGCTCCGGGGTCGCGGGGTGGGTCGCGTTCATGTCGGGCTTGTCGCCGCTCCCGTTGGCGCCGAACAGGCTCTGCCGCATGGCGGTCGACCGGCCGAGCGCCTGCAGGAAGCGCGACGCCGCGAAGGGATCGTAGCCAGCGCGCGCGATGGTGCGGACGCCGATCTGGTCGGCCTCGATCTCCTGCTGTCGCGAGAAGCTCGCGACGCTCAGTTGCGCGTAGGCCTGGAACGAGCGGGTCTTGCCCGCGTCCTCGATCACGCTGGCGGCTTGGCTGAACAGGGCCGAGCGCTTCTCCACCTCGGCGCGCTGCAGGGCGTGGCGGGCCGTGACGTGGGCGATCTCGTGCGCCATCACGGCCGCCACCTCGGCGGTGTCGTTGGCCAGCGCCAGCAGGCCCCGGGTCACGTAGATGCGGCCGGACGGCAGCGCGAAGGCGTTGACGACCGGCGAGTTCAGCACCGTGATCTTGTAGGCGAGGCCGGGCGTGTCGCTGGCGACCGACAGTTTGGCCAAAACCTCGTCGAGCAGTTTCTCGGTCGCGGCCGCGTGATATTCGCCTCCGAACACGCGCACGAGTTGCTTGTGCTCGCGCACGGCCGGGCTGTCGACCCCGGTGGTGCGGGGCGCCGCGGGCGGCAGGGGAACGGCGTCGGTCGCGGCCTTGACGTCCGGCGCCTCACCGCCCGTGCAGCCGGCCAGCAGGGCGCCCAGCAGCAGCGCCGCGAGACCCGCGCGCCGCAGCGGGCCGCCCCTCACGGGCCGCCCTGAGCGTGCAGGTCCGGTCACCGCCGCGGCCCGGCGTCGGTGCCGCCGGCGCCCGTCCCGGGGTCGTCGAGGACCTCGATCTGATCGGCGCTCGTCACCGCGATCGTGGCGCCGAACCGGTCGTCAAGCGTGCCCCTCACCCGCACCAGAGAGCCTTTCACCGCATCCGCGCGCAATCCCAGGTCGCCCGGAATGGACGCCTTCCGGCCGACGAACCGCAAGGTGAAGTCCGCGTCCCGACCGTCCAGGCCGACGAAAACGCCCGACCGGCCGCGGCTGATCCGCGTGACGCGGCCCCGGACCAGCACCATGCGTCCCATCGCGTCCGCCAGAGACGCCGGCTCACGCGCCTCCCTCACGGCATAATATGGATCGGCCCACAGGCCAAGCGCGGCCGCGCGGGCCTGCGCCTCGGCGCGGACCAGCGCGGCCCAGCAGGCCGCACCCAGGCCGGGGTCGGGCCGGGCGCGCCCGAGGCCCGCGTCCACCAGGGCGAGCGCCACCGGGAGTGGCGCGTTCGCCACGGGTGCCGGCGCGCTATCCGGGACGGGGACGATGTCGGCATCCACCAGGGCGGGCCAGCGCTCCCACCGGTCGGGTGCCGCGGCGAGCGGCCGCAGCCGGGCCGCCCGTCCCGCCAGCCAGGCGCCGAGCCTGTCCCGCGCCTCGTCGGCGAGCGCCGGGCGGGCGGGCGTGGCGCGGGGCGGGTCGACCCCGGCCGGGAGCACGCGGCGGCCATCGGCGAGCACCAGCACGAGACCGGCCTCGACCCGCGCCACCGTCACGGCCTCGCCGCCCTGCGCCCCACAGGGCCCGGCCTCGGCGCGAACCGCCCCGGCACCCGCCACGAGCCCCGCGAGAACCGGGGCAAGGAGCCGGCATTGCGGCGCCCGGGCGCAAAGCAGCCGCCGTGCCCCGAGCCGCACGGCCCCGCCGGTCATGCCCTTGGGCCGGTCCCGCATCCCCAGACCCCCTTCATCC
Source organism: uncultured Lichenihabitans sp. (assembly GCA_964243125.1). Taxonomy (GTDB): domain Bacteria; phylum Pseudomonadota; class Alphaproteobacteria; order Rhizobiales; family Beijerinckiaceae; genus Lichenihabitans. The sequence goes on from CAXTEP010000041.1 coordinate 19,093, forward strand.
GCCACGACCCGCATGCTATGCGGATTCGGCGCGGTCCCGGTAGCTCAGCAGGATAGAGCAACGGTTTCCTAAACCGTAGGTCAGGGGTTCGAATCCCTTCCGGGACGCCAGCGTTGCCCTAAGTCGTTGGATTGCCTGAAGTCGAGCAGGTCGAAGACCTTACGACTGCCGCCCTGCTACACAATCGTAGCCCACAAGGGTGGCCCACATGGCAATGACGTACATGCAGCGCCGCAGGTCCGGCATCTACGAGTTCCGCAAGCGCCTTCCCGAGTCGATGGCGGGAAAGCCCGCGCCTGCCCACATCCGCGACGCCTACCCCGACCTGGTGAACGCTAAGTGAGCTGCTGCCGGCCTCGTTTCCACTCAAACCGCTATGGGACGGCATGCTGCTGCGACAAGACCTGCATCAGGCGGCCGAGCGGCAGTCCAGGTGAGCGATGGCCGTCTCGCCCGACCATTTCGTCATTTGCCACCAGGGCGTTGACGACTGCCTCTTCGACGGCTTGCACCACAGCACCGTAGAAACTATCGATAAAGCTCCAGGGAATGAACGCCAAGGTTTCGTAGCCCGGCGCCCCTTTAGGAAATCCGGTCTCGAGGGCGCCTTGGTTCCCGGTCGAGAATGCTAGGAACAGGTCGCCCGAGAAATGCGAGCCGGCGGTTCCCGTCCGAGCGAGTCCGAGCGGAACCCGCCTCGCCAGGGCCTTGCATTGCCCCGGCAACAGAGGAGCGTCGGTGGCAATAACAGCGATCACCGACCCGGCTCCTTCGACCAATGATGCGAATGTCTCGGCCATCGGATTGTCGTCGGTGAACTGCCGGCCCACGGGCACCCCGGCGATCACGAGTTCATGCCGCGAGCCGAAATTGGCCTGCACGAAGACGCCAACGGTGAACCGATCGGTCCCGTGCTCGACAAGGCGGGATGCCGTTCCGCTGCCGCCCTTGAAGGCATAGCAGTTCATGCCGGTGCCTCCGCCGACCGAGCCTTCGAGGGGCGAGCCGGTGGTTGCAGCCTCGATGGCGTCCGTCACATGCTCCGGGCGCACGTGCGAACCGTTGATGTCATTAAGGTAACCATCCCAGGTTTCCGCGACGACCGGTAGCAGCCATTCGCGGGCCAGGTCCGGGCGGTTCTTCACGATCCAGTCGATGCAGCCGCGATGACATGTGCCGACCGCATGGGTGTTGGTGACCAAGATGGGCAGAGAAAGCGCCCCGCTCTCCTCGATCCATGCGGTCCCGGTCATTTCGCCGTTGCCGTTGAGGGAAAACCAGCCGGCCGCGCAGCTCTGCCCGATACCCTCGATGCCACGTGGCAGGATCGCGGTGACGCCGGTGCGAACAGGCCCCTTTCCGGTCCTTAGCGGACCATCGCCGCTGATCAGGGTCTTGTACCCGACTGCAAGCCGCGGGACGTCCGTGATAGCATTCAGGGGCCCGGGTGTGCCCTGGAAGGGTATGCCGAGGCCCCGAGCTCTGGCGCGACCGGTCAAGGAGGTTGTGACGGACGATGTGATCTGCAACGTATGGCCTGATCAGGTTGAAAGGGCGAAGGGTTCGAGGTCGACGCCAACCGCCAGCGACGCATAGGCGCGGATCTGCCGTTCGGCGGTTTGCCGGTCGAAGCTCGCGATCGCGTTCACCGCATGCAGGCCGTAGCCGTCCTCAAGGACAACCAAGTTGCGGGCGATCGTCACGGCGTCCGAGGCGAGCCGGAACACGGCCCGGCTGACGCCCGATTCCAGGATCGTCATGTATATCGCGACCTGCCGTTCTAGAAGAACCATGAAGCGCGCTGCATGGACCGGGTCGCGGCGGGACATGGTTCCGAGTTCGTAGAGTAGCCGACAGAGCTCGTCGGAGCGTCCGCTCGGAAGCCCGTTGGCGATCATCGTCGTCAACCGGCGTTGCGGCTCGTCGATGTCGGCAACCGCCTCCGCACGTCGGGTGCAGAACCGTTCGATCGCGTCGCGGCCGACCTCTTCCAGCAGCGCGTTCAGGTTGGGATAGTAGTAGAAGACGGTGCTGGCCGACATGCCGGCCTTGACCGCCACGTCCTGGAGGCGGAGGTCGAGCAGACCGCGTTCGCCGATCGCCCGCCGTGCGGCTTCCACCAGTTCCACCCGCCTTTCAGATTGTCGGTTCGGTCGCGCCATCTCGTATCCTTCTTCCAACTGCTATCGAGAAATCAAGGGTCGCACGATCATTGGCGCATGCTGCTGCGGTACGCCTAAACTATGCGCCTGTCTGCATAAAAAGAAGACAGGCATTTGGATTGACAAAACTCGGCTTGATTATTCGAATCAGATTCGAAATTCGAAAGGCTGGCTGGAGAGCTTTATGGTCGACCCGTCCCAATTGACTGTCCAACACCAAAACTTCCCGGTCAGCGCGACCTCGCGCGGCGAACTGCATCGTGGATTGAAGGTGCTCGGAACGTTGCTGATCACGCTGTCGGCAATTTCGCCGGCGTCATCGGTCTTCATCATCGCGCCGAGCGTCATCGGCCTTGCAGGCACAGGGGCGCTGTGGGCGTTCACCATCGCTGCGGTGGTGGGCGTCTTCATGGCGCTTGTCTACGCCGAGCTCGCCTCGGCTTTTCCTCTCGCGGGCGGCGAATATGCCATCATCGCCCGGACGCTCGGCCCCCTACCTGGCTTCATGATCTTGGCATTGATGGTCATTACCCAGATCCTGATCATTGCCGTGATCGCCCTCGGGGTCGGCACCTATCTCGGCGTGCTGTTTCCCAACCTGAACGGGCCCGTCGTTGCGGCGGGCGCGGTTGCGATCGGGTCGGTCCTGGCCATCTGCGACATCAAACTCAACGCCGTACTAACGGGTACGTTTCTCAGCATCGAGATGCTGGCCTTGCTGACGCTGACCCTGCTCGGCTACTTGCACGTGGAGCGGAGCGTGACCGACATGCTGCTCCACCCCGTGGTGCCCGGCAGCGGGGGCTTGCAGCCGGCGACCCTCGGCCTGATCGGCATCGCCACCTCGATCGCGATCTTCGCCTACAACGGCTACGGCGGAGCCGTCTGCTTCGGGGAGGAAACCCTCGACGCCAACCGAAACATCGCCCGCGCCATTCTCTGGGCGCTGCTGATCACCGTGGTAGCCGAGCTCGTGCCCGTCACCGCCGTGCTGATGGGCGCTCCCGATCTGCCGGTCCTGTTCAGCTCTCCAAACATGTTCGGCTACTTCCTGCAGCTGCGGGGCGGCGATCTGCTGAACACCGCCGTAGCGTTGGCGATCGCCCTTGCGATCTTTAACGCGGTCATTGCCATCATCCTGCTGACCTCCCGAATCATCTACTCGTCGGGCCGGGACCGGACATGGTTTCCTTTCATCAATGACGCTTTCACCACCACCCATCCGCGCTTCAAGACGCCGTGGTGCGCGACGCTGTTCTGCGGGATTTCCGGAGCTGTCGCCTGCTTCGTGGACCTGAACGTGCTGGTGGTGATGACCGGCACCTCGCTGATCTGCATCTACATCGCCCTTTGCTTGGCGGTGATACAGGGGCGGCGCAACGGCACCACCGCTCATGCCGCTTACAAGATGCCCTTGTATCCGGTCCCCGCCGTCCTCGCGATATTGATGACGGCCTATGTGGCGTTGCTGAACGCGGCGGACCCGACGCTGGGGCGGCCCAGCCTGATCGCGACCACCTGCATCCTGGCGGTTGCAGTGCTGTATTACGGCATCTTCCTTCGTCGTCGCGGCTCCTGGGGTCGCGAGGAGATCTGACCGGCAGGGCCGAAGCACCGCATCCCGATCATCCGCTTCGGCCCCACGTGGGAGAGTCGCGGCTTCTGCGATCTGTGAACCCTGGGGTCGGTTCGCTCCCTTCCTCGTGGTCGTCGTGATCCCGATCTTCGCCGCCGCGCGTCTCGACCCGGAACTGGCGCTCTTTTCCTGGCTCACCGACCTCGGCACGCTGGGCATCATCCTGCTGATGACTATCACCGCCTTCGCGGTGCCTGCCTTCTTCCGCCGCCAGCCTGCGAGCGGCATGTCGGGGCTGCTCGCCGCCGCGTTTCCGGACCTCGCCGGCTTGGCACTGCTTGCCGTGGTGATGCTGGCCGTGGTGCGCTTCGATGCCTTGACCAATGCGTTCCGGACGCTGTCGATCCTGGTTCCGGCCCTGCTGCTCGTCGTGAGCGCGCCAAGTGCCGATCTCGCGGCGGCGCTCCGGCGCCGCGCCCCACCGCGCTTCCTCCAGCCCGGCCGCACCCGAGCCGCCTGAGCGCCGCGCTTCCGACCATCACACCGAGGTTTCCCATGGACCGCTCCATCGCACAGCTCCCGTCGTCGGCGACGCGTTCCGCCAGTCATCCGCTCGATCCGTTGAGCCTTGACGAGATCCGAGCCGCCATCGCGATCGTGACGCGGGAGCACGGGCTCGACGCCCGGCACCGCTTCCCGCTCACCCGCCTCGAAGAGCCCACGAAGGCTGAGCTGAAGGCCTGGACGGACAAAGGAGGGACGCTGAAACGCCTCGCCTTCGTGCTCGCGCTCGACCGCACCACCGGCGAGGCCTTCGAAAGCCTGGTCGACCTCGACGCCAGCGCGATCGACGCCAACAGAAACCTACGCGTCCGCGAGCCTCCCTTCGGCCAGCCGCCCGTGATGATTGAGGAGTTCGTCCGCTGCGAGGAGATCGTGAAGGCGGACCCGGCGTGGCGCGCGGCCGTGATGCGCCGCGGTCTCACCGAGGCCGAGCTAGAGCTCGTACAGGTCGACCCCTTCTCCTCGGGCTTCTTCGGCCGCGACTACGAGAGCGGCCGGCGCATCGTGCGCGCCGTCAGCTATTGGCGCGACGACCCGCGGGACAACGGCTACGCCCATCCGATCGAAGGCGTCGTGGCGGTCGTCGATCTGATTGCGGAGGAAGTCGTCGACCTGCTGGACGAGCCGGAGGCCATCCCGGTTCCCAAGAAGAAACGCAACTACCATCGCGACGCCCTCCCGCCGCCGCGCACAGACGTGAAGCCGCTTGACATCGTGCAGGGCGAAGGCCCGAGCTTCAGGGTCGACGGCTGGCACGTGGATTGGCAGAAATGGAGCTTTCGGGTCGGCTTCACGCCGCGAGAGGGGCTAGTGCTGAATCAAGTCGCCTATGACGACGATGGCCGCAAACGCTCAATCATCCACCGCGCGAGCGTCACCGAGATGGTCGTGCCCTATGCCGACCCGACCGCCAACCATTACTGGAAGAGCGCCTTCGACGCCGGAGAATACGGCCTCGGGCGCCTCGCCAATGCGCTCGAACTCGGCTGCGACTGCCTCGGTCACATCCACTACTTCGACGTGCCGTCGATGGACGACAAGGGCAAGCCCTTCCTCATGAAAAACGCCATCTGCATGCACGAGGAAGACTACGGCATCCTGTGGAAGCACTACGAGTTCCGCAACGGCGTCTTCGAAGTGCGCCGCTCGCGCCGGCTGGTGGTTTCCTTCTTCGCCACAGTGGGCAACTACGACTACGGTTTCTTCTGGTACCTTTACCAGGACGGCACCATCCAGCTCGAAGCCAAGCTCACGGGCATCATCCAGACGGCTGCAGTCGCCCCGGGCAAGACCTATGCCTGGGGCGGCATGGTGGACGAGAACCTGGGCGGCCCCACCCACCAGCACTTTTTCAACGTGCGGCTGCACATGGACGTCGACGGCGGCGGCAACAGCGTCACCGAACACGAGTTCCATCCGCGTCCCTGGGGGAACGACAACCCTTACGGCAACGTCTTCGACACGACGAGCCGCACTTTGCGTCGGGAAAAGGACGCAATCCGCCTCGCCGATACAGCCACGGGCCGCTACTGGAAGGTCATCAACCCCAACGTCGAGAATAGCGTCGGCAAGCCGAGCGGCTACAAGCTCATCGTCCAGGGCGGTCCGGTGATGCTGGCCCAGGAGGGCAGCTTCGTGCGCCGCCGCGGCGAGTTTGCCACCAAGCACCTCTGGGTGACGCCCTTCGCGGCCGACGAGAAGTACGCGAGCGGCGATTATCCCAATGTCCACGCGGGCGGCGACGGCCTACCGCGCTACGTCGAGCAGAACCGCTCCATTGAGAACGGCGACTTGGTGGTGTGGCACAGCTTCGGCCACACCCACGTGTGCAAGCCGGAGGATTTTCCGGTGATGCCGGTGGAATATGCGGGCTTCACGCTGAAGCCGAACGGCTTCTTCGCCGCCAACGCGGCCAATGACGTGCCGGCCGACGCCAACGCGAAGTCGGTCGACACCCGCGACGGCCAAGACCCGTCGGGCAAGCCAGGCTGCTGCCATTGACGGGCGAG
>CAXTEP010000042.1:0-18520 GCA_964243125.1 uncultured Lichenihabitans sp.
GCGAGCCTTAATCATTTACCTTGGTCGGGCCTTTTCCCCCGTGAACGGCGCTTGGCCGTGGCCCCGTAACATCAGTTTCACGACCTTGGCCGAGCTTGGCGCCACGAACGGGCGCCGGGGATCGGCCAGGGAGCGTTGCATGAGTTTTTCCGTGCGGACCAGCGGCAGGACGCGACCCAACCGGACCGACCTCGTGGTGGCCGCGATCGTGGCGGCCGCCTGCCTGCTGGTAGCCTTGGCCACGACCGGCCGCGCGTCCGCGCGGGACTTCCTGTCGGGCGTGGCGCCGGGCACGATCGTGGTGCGGCAGGCCGAGCGCCAGCTCTATCTGAGCCTGGGCGACGGGCAGGCGATCCGCTATTCCGTGGCGGTCGGCAAGCCGGGCCGGCAATGGCGCGGGGTCGAGAGGGTCGACGGCAAGTACGTCGACCCCGCCTGGGCGCCGCCCCGCGAGGTTAAGCGCGCCGAGCCCTGGCTGCCCGACCTGATTCCCGGCGGCGCCCCCAACAACCCCATGGGCCACCGCGCCCTGACGCTGACGGGCGGCCAATACGCGATCCACGGCACCAACCGGCCCTGGACGGTCGGCACCGCGGCTTCGTTCGGCTGCATCCGCATGCGCGAGACCGACATCGACGACCTGTTCGAGCGCGTGGAGGTCGGCACGCCCGTGGTGATGATGCCCTGAGGGCGTGGCTCAACCCGGCCTGGACGCCGCCGGCGGCCGGCCCGCCTTGTGGTCGCGGCGGCAGCGGTCCGAGCAGAACCGGACCTCGTCCCACACTCGCTCCCATTTCTTGCGCCACGCGAAGGGCCGGCCGCACTGGACGCAGGTCTTGGTGGGCAGGTCCCCCTTCTTGCGCATCGCCGCCATGGGACCTACCGCGCGCCCCGGCCGAGGAACGGCGCCATGCCGCGCCGCGCCAGCCCGTCGGCGCGCTCGTTCTCGTCGTGGCCCGCGTGGCCCTTGACCCAGTGCCAGGCGACCGCGTGGGGCTGCGCCGCGGCCTCGAGCCGCTGCCACAGCTCGACGTTCTTCACCGGCTTGCGGTCGGCCGTCTTCCAGCCGTTGCGCTTCCAGCCCGCCATCCAGCCCGTGATGCCGCCGCGCAGGTACTGCGAATCGGTGTGCAGGTCGACCGCGCAGGGCCGCGTCAGCGACTCCAGCGCCATGATGGCGGCCACGAGCTCCATGCGGTTGTTGGTGGTGGCGGGTTCGCCGCCGCACAGCTCCCTGTCGGCTGGGCCGAAGCGCAGGATCGCGCCCCAGCCGCCCGGGCCGGGATTGCCCGAGCACGCCCCGTCGGTCCAGATTGTCACGCGCCCGCTCACGCCGCGATCCCGTAGCGGCCCGCATCCGTCACGCCCTGGTGGAACCTGAGCTTGGCGAGATATTCGAGCGGGTTCTTGGGCTTGACCAGGGCGCCCGGCGGCACGTTCAGCCAGTCGACCAGCCGGGTCAGCATGAAGCGGAGCGCCGCGCCCCGCGCCAGCACCGGCAGGGCCGCGACCTCGCGCGCTTCGAGCGGCCGCACGTCGCGATAGCCCGCCATCAGGGCTCGGGCCCGCGCCTCGTGGAAGCGGCCCGTCGTGTCGAAGCACCAGGCGTTCAGGCAGATCACCAGATCGTACGCGAAGGCATCCGTGCAGGCGAAGTAGAAGTCGATCAGGCCGGTCAGCCGGTCGTCCAGGAAGAAGACGTTGTCGGGAAACAGGTCGGCGTGGATCACGCCCGCCGGGAGGTCGCGCGGCCAGGCGTCCCGCAGGGTGGCGAGTTCGGCGTCCACCGCGGCCGCGAGGCCCGGCGCCACGGTGTCGGCGCGGGCGCGGGCCAGATTGAACAGCCCGGGCCAGGCCGCGACCGACAGGGCGTTGGGCCGCGTCATGATGAAATCCGCGCCCGCCCGGTGCAGGCCCGCCAGCGCCCGACCCACCGCCTCGCAATGGGCCGCGCGGGGCGACCGGATCCAAAGCCCGTCCAGAAATGTGACGACCGCGGCCGGCCGGCCCGCGAGTTCGCCCAGCGCCGCCCCGGTTCGGGTCCGCACGGGACGCGGGCAGTTGAGGCCGCGCGCCGCCAGATGGTCGAGCAGGCCGAGGAAGAACGGCAGGTCGGCGGCCGCGACCCGCTTCTCGTAGAGCGTCAGGATGAAGCGCCCGGCCGCGGTGTGGAGCAGGAAGTTCGAGTTCTCCACGCCTTCCGCGATGCCCTTGAAGGCGCGGAGCTGGCCGAGGTCGTAGTCGGCCAGGAAGGCGCGGAGCGCGTCGTCGGTGACTTCGGTGTAAACCGCCATGGCGTGTGGGCCGGCCTGTCGGGCTTGCGCGCGCCCCGGTTGGGACATCGGATCCCGCTCCCATGCCACGATTCCGCCCGGACCGCGACCGCCTTGACGGGGAAGCGCCCATGCGGTCCCTGCTGGGCCGCATGGCAATGGACAGGATCTCGGCCGCCTCGGCCCGTCGGATCGCGCTCGCGGCGCAGGGCTTCGCCGAGCCCCGGCCGGAGGGCCCCGTGGACCGGCGGCGCGCCAACCGCGCGGTCGACCGGCTCGGGCTGCTGCAGATCGATTCGGTCAGCGCCGTGGTGCGGGCCCACTACATGCCGCTGTTCTCGCGGCTCGGCCCCTACCCGCGCGCGCTGATCGAGACCGCGGCCTGGGGACGTCCGCGGCGGCTGTTCGAGTATTGGGCCCACGAGGCCTCGCTGCTGCCGGTCGAGCTGCAGCCGTTGCTGCGCTGGCGCATGGCGCGCGCCGCGGCCGGGCAGGGCCTTTACGGTCATCTGGCGGTGTTCGCGGGCGAGCGGGCGGGGGTGGCGGAGGCGCTGCTGGCCCGCATCGCCCGCGAGGGCCCGCTGGCCGCCTCCGACATCGAGGGGCCGCGGGGCGCGGGCGGCTGGTGGGGGTGGAGCGCCGCCAAGTCGGCGCTCGAATACCTGTTCTGGGCGGGCCTCGTCACTACCGCGACCCGGCGCGGCTTCGAGCGCGTCTACGACCTGCCCGAACGCGTGCTGCCCAAAACCGTGCTGGCCGTGCCGACGCCCGGCGAGGCGGACGCCCACCGGGCCTTGCTGGCCCATGCGAGCCGCGCGCTCGGCATCGCCACGGCGGGCGACCTGCGCGACTACTTCCGCCTCGCGCCCGGCGACGCAAAACCCCGGATCGACGAGCTCGTGGAAGCGGGCGACCTCCTGCCCGTCGCGGTCGAGGGCTGGACGCAACCCGCCTACCTCCACCCCGCAGCCCGCCGTCCCCGTCGCGTCGAGGCCTGCGCGCTGCTGTCGCCCTTCGACCCGCTCGTGTTCGAGCGCTCCCGCGCCGAGCGGCTATTCGGGTTCCGGTACCGGATCGAGATCTACACCCCGGCCGACAAGCGCGTGCACGGCTATTACGTGCTGCCGTTCCTGCTGGGCGAGGCGCTGGTGGCGCGGCTCGACGTCAAGGCCGACCGCAAGGCGGGCGTGCTGCGCGTGCTGTCGGCCCACGCCGAAGCCGCCGCCCCCGCCCACACGGCCGCGGCGCTCCGGGGCGAACTCGCCGCCATGGCGGGCTGGCTCGGGCTCGACCGGGTGGAGGTCGTGCCGGCCGGCGACTTCGGGCCGCGGCTGGCGGGGGAGAGTGGATCGATCTGAACCGGCCGGCCCGCGTCAGTGCTTGGCGCGCCCGTCGAAGACCGCCCTGGCCGCCTCGACCCGGTCGAGGTGCTGCTCGGCCCAGATCCAGACGCCGCAGAAGGCCGCGCCCAGGCTCGATCCCAACTCGGTCAGCCGGTAGTCGACCCGGGGCGGCACCACGGGGTGCACGGTGCGCCCCACGAGCCCGTCCCGCTCCATTTGCCGCAGCGTCTGGGTCAGCATCTTCTGGCTGATGCCGGGCACGCGTTCGGACAGGCGGGTGAAGCGGAGTTCGCCCGCTTCGCCCAGTTCCTCGAGGATCAGCATCGTCCACTTGTCCGCAACCCGACCGATCAGCTGCGTGACGAGCGCTTCCACGCGCGGGTCGACCTCCGGGGGCGGGGCGTGGGCCGCGATCGCGCGGGTGCGTTCGAGGACCTCGGGGCTGAAGGGCAGTTTCGCCATTGTTCCACTCTCCTTTCGGTAAGTATGGAACTTCCCGGTGCCTTCTTTCCAGTGGAGAGTGGGGTCTGGTATCGACCAGCTCGTGGCGCACGAAGGGAGACGACCCATGCGGATGACGGGCAATACCATGCTGGTGACGGGCGGCGGGTCGGGGATCGGCCGCGCGCTCGCGCGGCGCTTCCACGACCTCGGCAACGCGGTGATCGTCGCGGGACGGCGGCGCGACGCCCTCGACGAAACCATCGAGGGCCGCGCCGGGATGAGCGCCGCCGTGTTCGACATCGAGGACCGCGGCGCGATCGAGGCGCTGGCGCGCCAGGTCCTGGCCGAGCACGCCGGACTGAACGTGCTGGTCAACAACGCCGGCATCATGCGGATCGAGGACCTGTCGGCGTCGCGCGACCTCGCGGACGCGGAAGCCACGCTGGCCACCAACCTGTTCGGCCCGATCCGGCTGACCAACGCCCTGGTCGACCATCTGTCGGGGCAGGCCGGGGCCGCGATCGTCAACGTCTCGTCCGGGCTCGCCTTCGTGCCGCTGGTCGCGACCCCGACCTATTCGGCCACCAAGGCGGCGATCCACTCCTACACGATCGCGCTGCGCGAGAAGCTGCGCGGCAGGGTCGAGGTGATCGAGCTGGCGCCGCCGGCGGTGCAGACCGATCTCACACCCGGCCAGTCGACGCGCGAGGGCTACCTCCCGCTCGACGCCTTCATCGACGAGACCATGGCGCTGTTCGCCCGGCAGCCGACGCCGCCCGAGATCCTGGTCGAGCGGGTCGGCTTCCTGCGCTGGGCCGAGCGGGACGGGCGCTTCGACGACGTCCTGCGGGCGCTGAACGGACCGCACTGACCGGCCGAGCACCCTTGTGGCCCATCGTCCGCTCGCGGCCGAGGACACCTCCGCGGTTGCGGCGTTCCGCGCCGCCGCCGCGGCCCGCAAGGGCGCGATCCTCGGGCCTCAAGCACGGCCCCGTGTTCGACATGGGACGCTTGACCCCGGGGCCTCCTCCCGGACGGATGTCGCGCTTCTCCGACCGGCTGGCGGCGCTATCGCGTCGCGATGATGGCCCGGATGCGGGCCCCGAGCGCCTCCACCGCGAAGGGCTTGGTGAGGACCTCCATGCCGGGTCCCAGCCGGCCGTTGCCCATCACGGCGACCTCGGCGTAGCCGGTGATGAACAGGACCTTGAGGTCGGGCCGGGACAGGCGGCCGGCGTCGGCCATCTGGCGGCCGTTCATGCCGCCGGGCAGGCCGACGTCGGTCACGAGAAGGTCGATACGGCGGTCCGATCGCAGCAGCTTCAGGCCCGACGCGCTGTCGGCCGCCTCGACGACCGTGTAGCCGCACTCCTCTAGGACCTCGGTCACCAGCATCCGCACGGTCGGCTCGTCGTCGACCACCAGCACGGTCTCGCCGTTTCTGGCCAGGGCCGTATCCGGCGGGCCCGTCGGCGCCGTCTCGGCCGCTGCTTCGCCGACGTGGCGCGGCAGGTACAGGCACGCGGTCGTCCCCCGGCCGACCTCGGATTCGAGCCGAACCTGTCCGCCCGACTGCTTGGCGAAGCCATAGATCATCGAGAGCCCGAGGCCCGTGCCCTCGCCGATCGGCTTGGTGGTGAAGAACGGCTCGAAGGCCCTGGCGACGACCTCCGGGCTCATGCCGGTGCCGGTGTCGGCAACGCGCAAGCACAGGTAGGGCCCCGGCGGCAGTTCGAGCTCCCCGGCGGCGCGTTCGTCCAGCCAGGTGTTGGCGGTCTCGATCGTGATGCGGCCGCCGTCCGGCAACGCGTCACGCGCGTTGATGCAAAGGTTGAGCAGGGCGTTCTCGAGCTGCGGCGGATCCACCAGGGCCGGCCAGGCGCCCGGCGATCCCAGGACCTCGATCGCCACGGCGGGCCCCACCGTGCGGCGCACCAGCTCCTCCATGCCGCCGACCAGCGCCCCCACGTCGGTCGGCTTGGGCGAGAGCGTTTGACGCCGCGAAAAGGCCAGCAGGCGGTGGGTCAGGGCGGCGGCCCGCTTGGCGGCTCCCTGCGCGGCCCCGAGATAGCGGTCGACGTCCTTGAGGCGGCCCTGGCCGATGCGCGTCTGCATCAGTTCCAGCGACCCCGAGATGCCGGCCAGGAGGTTGTTGAAATCGTGCGCCAGGCCGCCCGTGAGCTGGCCCACGGCTTCCATCTTCTGCGACTGGCGCAGCGCATCCTGGGCGTGCTGCAGCTCGGCCTCGGCCCGCAACCGGGCGCTGATGTCCCGCGCGTGGTGGAAGGCGCCGATGATGGTACCCGCTTCGTCGCGCAGCGGCGTGTAGGAGAGTTCCCAGCAGGGCTTGCCCAGTTCGGGGTTGCCGAACTCCTCCTGGACCGTGAAGATTTCGCCCGCCAGCGCCCGCCCCATCAGGGCGCGCATCACCGGACGCTGCTCCGGAACGAACAGGTCGGGGAAGACGTCGCCGATCCGCGTGTCGAACCCGTTGACGCGGAAGAACTCGTCGTTGTGGGCGGGGTTGAAGGCGATCAGCCTATAGCCCGTGTCGAACGCGCAGATCGGCGCCTTATCGGACCGCACGATGTTGTCGTAGAGCAGGAGCGCCTTGGCCTGCTCCTTTTCAGCGGTCACGTGACGGCCGCTCGCGTAAACGAGGCCGGCTTCGGACGTGGCGACCCAGGAGATCCACCTCCACCCGCCGTCCCTGTGGCGGCAGCGGTTCTCGAACACCGGCGGGGTGTCGCGGCGGGCATGCCCAAACTCCGCACCGGTCACGACCGCGTCGTCCGCCACCAGGAAATCCGCCACCGTCCGGCCCACCACCTCCTCCGGCGGCCAGCCGAGGATCGCGCTGAACGCGGGGTTCACGGCCTGGAACACGCCGCGGCGGTCGATGACGATCTGGATGTCCTGCGTGTTGCGCCAGAGCCGGTCGCGCTCCTGGGTCCGCGTCTCGACCTGTTCGGCCAGCGAGGCGTTCAGGGCGCGCAGCTCCCGTTCGGCCGCGTCGCGCCGGCGTTCGGCCAGAACCTGCTCGGTGATCTCGACCCCCTGGTTCAAGAGGCCTGCGATGCCGCCGTCCTCGCCGCGGATCGGCGCCGCGCAAAAATTCCAGTAGGTGGTCTCGGGCCTGCCGCGGCGCACCATGGGCAGTTCGACGTTGTTCTGCGAGAAGCCCTCGCCGGTCGCCATGGCCCGCAGGAACGGCGGCGCGACCTGGTTCCAGGCCGCACCCCAGACCTCGGCCACGGGGCGGCCGAGGGCCGCGGGATGGCGGTCGGCCATGGAGGGGATGTAGGCGTCGTTGTAGAGCATCCGGAGGTCCGGCCCCCACAGGATCGTGCTCAGGATCGGCAGGTTGAGGCAGGCCGACAGGGTCGCGCGCAGCGAGGGTGGCCAGGTGTCGGGAGTTCCGAGCGCGGTCGCGGCCCAGTCGTGGGAGCGCATGAGCGCCCCCATCGTGCCGCCGCCCGCCAGGAACGGGAACCGGTCCGCCACGGGATCATGCATCCGCGGCCCGTCGGCTCGACCCGCCGCACCGGCGACCACCCCGAACCGGGGCCGCCCGGCTTCCCGCGACGGTCGGCAACGGCGGGCCGAACGGGAGTGTCACGGATTCGCGGCGCATCATGGGTCGAGTGTAGGGGCGGGAGGATGGGCCGCACAAGCGACCCGGCGACGCGCGGGGCGCGGCCCGCTCAGGCGAACAGGTCGGGCCGGCGCAGCCGCAGCGTGTTGAGCAGGAGCAGGGTCTTGAGGTCGGTCAGGGAGCCGGCGTCAGCCATGCGGGCCAGGTCGCTCAGGGGATGTTCCTCGACCGTGATGTTTTCCTGCTCACCCGCCAGCCCGCCGCCGGGGCCCGTGCGCTGCGCCGCCTCATAGGGCGCGAGATACAGCCACATGCGCTCGGTCGACACGCCCGGCATTGTCCAGATTTGCCCGAGCGGCTCAAGGGCGCCGAGTTCCACCCCCGTTTCCTCGAAGGCTTCGCGGCGGCCCGCGGCGTCGGGGGCCTCGCCGTCGTCGATGAGGCCCGCGGGCGCCTCGATCAGGTCCTCGCCGCTGCCGCCCGCCAGGAGCACGGGCGCGCGGGGCAGGCGCACCACCAGGGCGACGCGCCGCCCGGGGTCGTAGGGCAGCACCGCGCAGCCGGCGCCGTGGTCCTCGATCAGGCGCTTGAAGCCGGCGCCGTCCGCCCCCTTCATGTGGGCCACCAGGACCCGGAACCAGCCGTCGTAGGCCAGCTCGGTGCGCTCGATCGTGACGGGCATGGGCGGGCTCACCTCAGGCCGCGGCGGGCCAGTGCGTGGAGTGCAGGGCGCGGTCGGCCGCCTCGGCGGCCCGCCGGCCGGACCGCAGCGACCCCTCGATGGTGGCGGGCAGGCCGGTGGCGGTCCAGTCGCCGGCCAGGAACAGGTTGCGCCACGCCGTCACGGGGCCGGGGCGACGCTTCTCCTGCTCGGGCAGGGCCGCGAAGGTGGCGCGCTTCTCGCGGATGATCTGCCAGGGCGGCAGGGCGTCGGGCAGACCCGTGGCGCGGGCGACCTCGCCCCAGAGCAGGCGCGCCAGGTCCTCGCGCCCCATGTCGAGCAGCCGGTCGGCGTCGCTCACCGTCACCGACAAGCGGCCGGGAAAACGGAACAGCCATTCGGCGGTGGCGTTCACCAGGCCGAGCAGGTTCGGCAGGTCGTCGGGCGGCTCGACCAGGTAGTGGGCGTTGACGATGGACCGGAACGCGGTCGGCACCGTCAGGCCCGGCAGCAGGATGGCGGCCACGGGGGCGGGCACCGCCAGCACCACCTGGTCGGAGGGCTGGAGGTCCAGGACCTCGTCGCCGAAGTCGAGCCGCGCGACCTGCCCGTCCGTCATGTCGAGCCGCCGCAGGCGCCGGTCGAAGCCGACCGAAACGCCGCGCCCCCGCAGGGTGTCGAGCGCCGGATCCACGAAGGCCTCGGCCAGACCCTCGGCCGCCACCAGGGGCCGGCAGGCATGGCCGCCCTTGGCGAGGGTTTCGCGCACCACGGCGCCGGCCAGGGTCGCGTCCGACAGGCGCGGCTCCGTGTTGAGCGCCGCCACCAGCAGCGGGTGCCACAGCCGCTCGTAGAGCAGACCCTCGCAGGCCATCAGGTCGCCGATCGTATCGCCCGGCCGGGCCCGCATCAGCCGGGCGAGGCCGAGGTAGTCCCGCCAGCCCGTGCCCGGCACCCGACGCGAGGAAGAGAAGATCCACCACGGCACGGGGCCGCCGTTGGGCTGCACCTGCCAGCGCTCGCCCGACTTCAGATCCATGAAGTCGAAGGCCGCGCCGTCGGGTGCCGTCATCTTGTTCTCGGCCCCGACCGTGCGCAGGTGGTGGCGCACCGCCGCATTGCCGGACAGGACGAGGTGGTTGCCGTTGTCGATCACCCGCCCGAGCGTGGCGTCGTAGTAGGAGCGGCAGCGCCCGCCCGCTTGGCGGGCGGCCTCGTGCACCGTGATGCGCCGCGCCCCCGCGTCGAACGCCAGGGCCGCCGCGAGCCCTGCCAAGCCCGCCCCCACCACGTGCACGGCAGGCTGCGCCATCAGAACAGCCCGTGCCGCGCCACGGTCAGCACCAGCTTGAGCTTGGGGATCCGGGCCCGGGGGCGGGCGCCCGAAAACCCCCGCGCGTCCATCTTGTCGAGGATCATGCGGTACACGACCGCCATGATGCGGGGCGCACGGGTGGCGGCCTTGGGCTGACCCGCCATGATGGCCTCGGCGGTGGCGAAATGGCCACGGGCGCGGTCGAGCAGCGGGCGGCAGGCCCGGTCGAGGCACGGGTCGGCCACCACGGTCGCGGGATCGCGCGACCCGATGCCGGCCGCGGCCAGGAGCTCGCGCGGCAGGTACAGCCGGTTCATGCCCGCGTCCTCGTCCAGGTCTCGCAGGATGTTGGTGAGCTGGAGGGCTCGGCCGAGATGGTGGGCCAGATCGATGCCAGGCTGCCGGGGCAGGCCGAACACCCGCACCGACAGGCGGCCCACCGAACTCGCGACCCGGTCGCAGTAAAGGTCGAGTTCGCCCTCGCCGGGAGCCTGGATGTCGGCCGCGGCGTCCATCTCCATGCCGTCGATCATGGCCAGGAAGTCTTCCCGGGCGAGGTCGAAGGCCTCGACGATGTTGGCGAGGCCCGCGGTGCGGGCCGTGGCGCGGCCGGTGGCGTAGAGCGCGTCGATGTCCTGACGCCACAGGGCCAGCGCCCGCCGCCGCTCGTCGCGCGGGCCACCCTCGTCGGCGATGTCGTCGACGGCGCGGCAGAACGCGTAGATTTCGAACATGGCGTCGCGCTGGGCGCGCGGCAGGATGCGCATGGCCGTGTAGAACGAACTGCCCGCGGCCTGGGCGGCGGCGGGGGGCGTGGCGTCCGCCGCGGCGCTCACCGCGGCGCGGCCCCGCCCGCGAGGCGCTGGCGCCCCGGCGTGGCCCGAAGGCGGCGGCCCGCGACGCGCAGGCAGCCAAGCAGCGCCACGCCCAGCATGGCGGGCTTGCCGAGGTGGACGCGCTCGCTCAGGGGATCGCGAACCTCGAGCAGCCGGGTCAGGCGCCGGGCGAGCGCCACGATGCTGGCGATCTCCAGGCTGAGGCGGGTGTCGCGGATCGCGACCGGCAGGCCCTCGCCGTCGTCGATGAGCCGGTGGGTGCGGGCCGCGATCTCGCGGAACACGGACCGCAGGGCCGGCGAGGCCCGGGGCGCCCCCAGCGCCTCGACCCCGAGCCCCGCGCGCCCCAGGGCGTCGCCGGGCACGTAAACGCGGTCGAGCGCCCGGTAGTCGGCGCCGCAGTCCTGCAGGTGGTTGATGATCTGCAGGGCCGCGCAGACCGCGTCGGAGGCGGGCCATGTGGCGTCGCTTTCCCCGTGCACGTCGAGCACGTAGCGGCCGACCGGCATGGCGGACAGGCTGCAGTAATGGAGCAACTCGCCCCAGTCGGCCGTGCGCGGCTTGGTCACGTCCAGCCGGAAGGCCGCGAGCAGGTCCTGGGCGTGGCGCGCCGGCAGGCGGCGCTCGGCCAGAACGGCGCGCAGCGGGCGGGCCACCGCTTCGGTGTCGGCGTGCCCGAGCAGCGACGCCTCCAGGGCATCCAACAGCCCGAGCTTCTCGGGTCCTGTCAGCGTCGGGTGGTCGGCCACGTCGTCGGCGGCGCGCACGAAATCGTAGAACGCCATGATGGCGGGCCGATGCCGGGCCGCGATCAGGTGCGACGCGACCGGAAAGTTCTCGTCCCCGTGGCCCTTGCCCGATGCTGCGTCGGCGGAAGTCGTCATGGATCTGTCGGCACCGGCCCCGAAGGCCCTGTTCTGAAGGATGGCTCGTCCGACGCTTTCTAGCCTCAAACGGCCCGGCGAAGATAGCCCGCGTCGCCGAACCAGCGGACCGCGTCGGCCAGCGCTTCGCCGTAGGGTCGGGCCCGGTAGCCGAGTTCGGCTTCCGCCTTGGCGGAGGAGAAGAACATCTTGTACTTGGCCATCCGCAGCCCGTCCACGGTCGCGAAAGGCTCGCGGCCCGTGATCCGGGCCGCCGCCTCGGCCGCGTAGGCGAGCGGGAAGATGGCTTGGCGGGGCAGCCGCACCGTGGGGGGCTTGCGCCCGACCAGACGGGCGATGTCGCCCAGCATGGCGCCGAGCCCCACGTCCTGCCCGCCCAGGATGTAGCGTTCCCCGGTCCGGCCCTGCCGCCACGCCGCCACGTGGCCGGCCGCCACATCGTCCACGTGGACGAGGTTGAGGCCCGTGTCGATGAAGGCCGGCATGCGGCCGCTCGCGGCCTCCACGATGATGCGGCCCGTGGGGGTGGGCTTCACGTCGCGCGGGCCGACCGGCGTGGAAGGCAGCACGATCACGGCCGGCAGCCCGTCCTCGCTGACCATCCGTTCGACCAGGCGCTCGGCGAGCGTCTTCGATTTCTTGTAGGCCCCGATGGCGCGGCCGGGGTCCTGGGGCGCGGTTTCGCTGACAGGCAGTCCATCCTCGCGTAGCGCGAGCGTCGCGACGCTGCTGGTATAGACGATGCGCCGGAGGCCCGCGTGTCGCGCCGCCTCCATGACGACCCGGGTGCCGTCCAGGTTGGCCCGGACGATGTCGTCGGGGTTGCGCGCCCAGAGCCGGTAGTCGGCCGCGACGTGGAACAGGTGATCGACGCCGTCCACCGCGCGGGCCACCGCGGCGGGATCGCGCATGTCGCCCTCCACGACGTCGAGCCGCAGGCCGTCGAGGTTGCGGCGCGGGCTGCTGGGGCGCACCAGCGCCCGCACCGCGTGGCCGGCCTCGACCAGGGCGCGCGCCACCGCCGATCCCACGAAACCCGACACGCCGGTCACCAGCACGCGTTCGGCCATCATGGGCGGCGTCCGCGCGGCGCGGCGTCGAGGCTCGGGCGACGAGGGTGGTGAGTCATGGGGTGCTGGCTAGCGGCTTCGCGGCCGCGAAACAAGGGCGCGTCAGGCCGCCACGGCCCGCCGCTGCGGCGGGGCCGGATCCGATGCCGCTCGCGTGCAGTCCCGCCCGTCCGCCTTGGCCTGGTACAGCGCCGCGTCCGCCATGGCGATCAGGTCCTGGTCGGACCTGTCGAACCGCGGCCGCACGCAGCCCACCCCGACGCTCACGGTCGCGAACCCGCCCGGCAGTCCGGGATGGGTTTGCTCCAGGCCGCGGATGGCCAGCCGGACCTCCTCGGCCACCTTGATGGCGCCGTCGCGGTCCGTGCCCGGCAGCAGCGCCACGAACTCCTCGCCCCCGTAGCGGGCCGCCAGGTCGCCGGGACGCCGCGCGCTGCCCGCGATGCAGTCCGCGAGGCTTTTGAGAAGCCGGTCCCCCGCCGGATGGCCGAACGTGTCGTTGTAGGACTTGAACTTGTCCGCGTCGATCATCAGCAGGGACAGCCAGTCGCCCAGTCGCGCGGCGCGCCGCCATTCCGTCGCCAGCACGCGGTCGAGGCGGCGGCGGTTGGCCAGGCCCGTGAGGCGGTCCTCCTCCGACAGGGTCACGAGCGACGCTTCGGAACTGGCGCGCTGGCGCAATTCGCGCAGCAGCGCCACGCCGAGCGCGATGATCGCGGCGCAGCACACTCCCAGCACCACGCAGGTCCACACCGCCTTGGTGCGCCAGTCGGCGTAGATGTCAATGACCGACATGCCAACATTCTGCACCAGGGGGAAGTCGCCCACGCGCAGGTAATGGTACAGGCGCCGCACGTCGTCGATCCGCGACGTGTCCTCGTACTCGCCTTCCGGCGCCAGGGCCAGCTTCCCTGACAGCACGGCCGACATCCCGTTCGTGCCGATCAGGCCGGGGTCGAACGGCTCCCGCATCACGATCACCCCGTCGCTGCGGAACAAGGTCAGCGAGCCGGAAGAGCCGAGCCTCATGCGCGCGAACAAGTGGTGGAGGTAGTCGAGCCGGAGTGTGCCCGTCACCACGCCGCCGAAGCGGCCGTCCGGCCTGTTTACGCGTCGGCTGAGGTCGATCACCCACGCGCCGTCGGCCTCGTTGCGGTGCGGATCGCCGATCAGCAGGCCGAGATCGGCCTGGCCCGCATGGGCCTTGAAGAAGGCCCGGTCCGCGTAGCCAGTCGGGCCCGGCGGCTGCGTCGTTCCCGACTCGGTCGTTTCGACGCCCCGCTCGTCCACCACGGCGATCGAGCCCAGGTAGGGCGCCGTCACGACCCGGTCGAACAGGATGTGGCGCCGGAGGGCCGGCGGGGCCGCCATCACGGTCGGGTCCGCTAGGCCGTCGAGGACGCCCCGGAGCGACAGGTCGTAAAGGTCGAGGTTGCGGGCGAGGTCCTGGGTCAGGGCGGTCGACAGGTTGGAGGCCGCGACCGAGGCCTTGTCGCGCTCCGCCACCCGGGCGGTCCAGAGCAGCGCCAGGCAGGCCGCGCAGATCATCACCAGCGTCGCGGCCAGGACGAATTCGGCCGAGCGGATCGGCAGGCCGTAGACCGTCACGGTGGAGCGTGGAGGACTGCTGTTCCGCATGGGGCCGAGGCGGTTGTTCGACGGGATGGTGCTGTCGATTCCGTCATGGTGCGCGAGGGGCCTTAAAAGATCGCTACGCTCACGCCGGGATCGGCGTCACCTGCGTCCTCGGGGCCGCTCCCTTGCGGCCCGATCGGCTGCCCTTTACACCCGGGACCAGATGCCGCCCGCCGACCCCCTTCCCGCCTTTCCCCACCGCGACCTGCTCGGCATCGAGGGCTTGTCGCCGCAAACCATCGGGGCGCTGCTCGACCGCGCCGACCGGGCCGTGGACGTGTCGCGGCAGGTCGAGAAGAAGCGAGCCACCCTGCGCGGGCGGACACAGATCAACCTGTTCTTCGAAGCCTCCACCCGGACGCAGTCTTCCTTTGAGCTCGCCGGCAAGCGGCTCGGCGCGGACGTGATGAACATGGCGGTCGCGTCCTCCTCGGTGCGGAAGGGCGAAACCCTGATCGACACCGCCATCACGCTGAACGCGATGCGGCCGGACCTCATCGTGGTCCGGCATTCCCAGGCCGGCGCCGTACACCTCCTGGCCCGCAAGGTCGATTGCGCCGTGATCAACGCGGGCGACGGCACGCACGAGCACCCCACCCAGGCCCTGCTGGACGCGCTGACGATCCGCCGCAACAAGGGGCGCATCGCGGGCCTCACCGTGACGATCTGCGGCGACATCCTCCATTCGCGCGTGGCGCGCTCCAACATCCTGCTGCTGGCCGCCATGGGGGCGCGCCTGCGCGTGACCGGACCCTCGACCCTGATGCCGCCGGGCATCGAGCGGATGGGCGTCGAGGTCGTCCCCGACATGATCCGCGCCCTCGACGGCGCCGACATCGTCATGATGCTGCGGCTGCAGCGGGAGCGGATGAGTGGCGGCTACGTGCCCTCGGCGCGCGAATATTTCCGCTTTTTCGGGCTCGACGAGGCCAAGCTGGCACATGCCAAGCCCGACGCCCTCGTGATGCATCCCGGCCCCATGAACCGGGGCGTCGAGATCGACACGCTGGTGGCGGACGGCGCGCAGTCGCTGATCCGCGAGCAGGTCGAGATGGGGGTGGCGGTCCGCATGGCGGTGCTGGAAGCGCTCGCCCAGCGGCTGCCCAATTCGGCCGCCGAACCGCTGCGTGGCTCGGCGTGACCGGCCCCGCGCCCCACCCGCTCGCCCTGCTGGACGCGCGTTTGATCGATCCCGCGCGGGGTCGCGAACAGCGCGGCGGCGTTCTGGTGCGGGACGGGCTGATCGCGGCCGTCGGCCCCGCCGTGACCCGGGCAAGCCTGCCGGACGGCTGCGAGGTGATCGACTGCGCGGGCGACGCGGTGTCGCCCGGCCTCATCGACATGCGGGCCTTCGTGGGCGAGCCGGGCGCCGAGCACCGGGAAACCATCGCCACCGCCACGGCGGCGGCCGCGGCCGGGGGGGTCACCACCGTGGTGGCCACGGCCGAAACCGAGCCGCCCGTGGACGACCCGGCCGTGGTGGACTTCCTGCTGCGGCGCGCCCGCGACACGGGCCGGGTGCGCGTGCTTCCCGTGGCGGCGCTGACCCGCGGCCGGCGGGGCGCCGACCTCGCCGAGATGGGGCTACTCAAGGCCGCGGGCGCGGTCGCGTTCTCGGACGGCAGCCGCTCGCTCGGCAACGCCAGCGTGATGCGCCGGGCGCTCACCTACGCGCGCGACTTCGGGGCCCTGATCCTGCACCAGTGCGCCGACCCGCACCTGGGGGCCGACGGCGTCATGAACGAGGGCGAGTTCGCGAGCCGCCTCGGCCTGCCCGGCGTGCCCCCCGAGGCCGAAAGCATCGTGCTGGCGCGCGACTTGGCGCTGGTGGCGCTGACGGGCGGCCGCTACCATTGCGAGATCGTCAGCTGCCGCCAGTCGCTCGACCTGATCGCCGACGCCAAGAACCGCGGCCTGCGCGTCACCTGCGGCACCACGGTCAACCACCTGACCCTGAACGAGAACGACATCGGCGCCTACCGCACCTTCCTGCGCCTGTCGCCACCCCTGCGCGGCGAGGACGAGCGGGGGGCGCTGGTGGACGCGGTGGCGAGCGGCCTCGTCGACGTGATCGTGTCCGACCACAACCCGCAGGACGTGGAAACCAAGCGCCTGCCCTTCGCGGAAGCCGAGCCCGGCGCGATCGGGCTCGAAACCCTGCTGTCGGCCGGGCTGCGGCTGGTCCACGCCGGGCACGTATCGCTGCCGGACCTCCTGGCCCGCATGACAATCGGGCCCGCCACCATCCTCGGCCTGCCGCAGGGCCGGCTCGACCCCGGCGCCCCGGCCGACCTGATCCGCTTCGACCCCGACGAGGCCTACGTGGTGGATGCGTCGCAACTCCGCTCCCGCTGCCGCAACACGCCCTTCGAGGACGACCGCATGGAAGGCCGCGTCAAGGCCACGGTGGTGGCGGGGCGGGTGGTGCATGGGGGGTGAGCGAGGCACGCTTCGGTGCGATTTCCGGCGGGCTGATTACGTGTCCGGTGGTCGGTTTCGACCCATCTCTGACTTTCAGAAGGTCTGCATCGTGGCATTCTGATGGAATACGAGTTACCGGATTTCGCGCGTTCTGGCCGCAAGCCGCAATTCGGCGTCGGAGCGAACAGCGCGACCGTGCCGACATCGTGGGTCGCTGGCGGCCACCACATCTCTGACCCCCTCCTGCCCTTGACGGTTGCGGCCTGGGCCGCAGCGGCGCAGGCGCGGGGACGGCTGGCGACCGCTCGGATGCAGCAACTAGACCGGGGTGGGGGTCAGCGGATCGGCGGCGCGCACTTCGACCGCGACCTCGTCCGTCCCAGGCGGCCTATCACTGCTTCCCGCCTCTCGAAGCACGGCGCGCGGGCTTCCATGACCGATGGCGACGATCCGCATGTCCTGGCCTCCTGCGGGCAGGCCATGTCATTGCGGGCGACAAACGAGCGATGCCGTCGGCGTGCGATCAGCACTCGTCCTCGAACTTCCACCGAAAACCTTCGCCGGCCCGCTCGACGCGACCGACGGAACTCAAGGGGAAGTGGCTACTGAAATAGACGACTCCCCTCGTTGCGGCCTGTTCCAGCACGCGCCGACGCGACGCCCGCGCCACGTCCGGGAACTCGCAAAACATGGAGACAAGCTCGGGCTGGTGGACCTCCACAGGATGATGCAGAACGTCACCGCCGAAGACGCCCGTCTCGCCTTCCGAGACGATTTCGATGGCTGCATGGTCGATGCTGTGCCCGCGCGTGCCGACGAAGCGCACGCCGGGCAGAACCTCTCGCCCGTCCACCTCCACGAATTGGAGACGACCTGTTTCTGCAAGCGGCCGAAGGCTGTCGTCGAAGACGCCCGGGGTGGGAAGGCGAGCCGGCTCCCCGACGCCTGCACGCTCTCGGGCATGGGCCGCGGCCGCCTCGTCACCCGCGGCAAGAGCGGCGCTGTAGGACCACTCCAGGCCAGAGCAGATCACCGTGGCGTTGGGGAAGGTCGGAGTCCATGCGCCGTCAACCAAACGCGTGTTCCACCCTACGTGGTCGGCGTGGATGTGGGTCAGAAGAACATAGTCGACTTGCTCCGGCGTCACGCCGGCCTGCGCCAAGCGCTCCAGGTAGGGCTGGTGAAGATCGTCGAGCACCTTCAGCCCGGGTCGCGCCTTGTCGGCGCCCGCACCGGTATCGATCAGGATCACGGCGCCGCCGTGCTCCACCAGCCAGCTGTGGATGCTGAGAAGAGCATGACCTTGCTCGTCATAAGTCCCGGGCGCGAACCACTCGGGATGGCGGACCGGCAAGTGAGGGTCGAGGCCGGGTAGAAGCTGAGTGGCGGCAATGCCGTTCAGGTCGAGTTCGTGCACCTTCCGCACACGTGTCCGCCCAATCGTGAACGTGCCCATGAGCGATAACCTCCTCCTTCAGCTGCGAGCATGTGACGACCACCTTCAGAATACAATGGCCGTTCGCTCGTCTTTCCCATCTGGCCGCCTACAAGCTTTGCTCCAAAGCGCCGACAAACGTCGACCGAACCGCGATGGCGGGCGCAGGACCGAACGTCCGGTTCCGAGCGACTAGCCAGTTTCAACTCTCCACCCCGCAACGGACGTTCATCGGCGCCAGAGCCCAGCCGAAGCGAGAACATCCGAACCCAGGCAAGCCCCGAGCGGACTCGTCCGCACCTTGCGTGCGTCGCGGAGGTCGAGCAGCATTGACGGGGCCGACCGGGTGATGTCGACCGGCGCATTGGCCGCCGGGCGGAGCCGCCGCGGTGCAGGGCCAAACAGGGAGATCCACCCGTGTCCAGTTCAGACGGCCCGTGGCCGCTGCTCGCCGCCCTAGTGCTCGGCTACGCGCTGGGATCGATCCCCTTCGGGCTGCTCATCACCCGCGCCGGCGGCACCGTCGACATTCGCACCATCGGGTCGGGCAACATCGGGGCCACCAACGTGCTGCGCACGGGGCGCAAGGACCTCGCGGCCGCGACCCT
>CAXTEP010000042.1:18620-25401 GCA_964243125.1 uncultured Lichenihabitans sp.
CAGCGGCTCGGCGTCGGCGGCTTCGCGGTCGCGTCGGGCCTCGCGCGCGGCATCGACGAACGCGCCCATCGCGGCGCGCTGCTGGGCGGCACGGTCGCGGTGCTGGCCGGCGGGCACGAACGCATCTACCCGAGCGAGCACGTGGGGCTCGCGGCCGACATCGTCGAATCGGGCGGCACGATCCTGACCGAGATGCCGATCGCCTGGGAACCGCGCGGCCGCGACTTCCCCCGCCGCAACCGCATCGTGTCGGGCCTGAGCCTCGGCACCGTGGTGGTGGAAGCGGCGCGCAAGTCCGGCTCGCTCATCACGGCCCGCTTCGCCAACGAGCAGGGCCGGGAAGTTTTTGCGGTGCCAGGATCGCCGCTCGACCCACGCGCCGAGGGCACCAACGACCTCATCCGCCAGGGCGCGACCCTGTGCACGAGCGCCGACGACGTGATCGACGTGCTGCATCCCCAGCGCAACCGGCCGCAGCCGTCCACCCACCTGTTCGAGGACGACGGCCGCCCCGAGCCGGGCGACATCTACTGGGACGAACTCGACCCCGACGGCGCCTGGTCCCCCGGCGAGCCCGCGGCGCCCGACCGCGGCACGGCCGGGCGAGCCGCCGCCGGTCCCCCGCCCGACCCGCGCGCCCTCGTCACGGAGCTGATCGGCCCCGCGCCCGTGACGGTCGACGACCTCGTCCGGTTGACGGGACTACCGGTCGGCACCGTGCAGACCGTCCTTGTCGAACTCGAGCTCGACGGCCTCGTGGACCGGCAGGGCCACGCGGTCCGGGTGCGGGTCGGGTAAGCGCGTGGCGGCGGGCGTCAGCGCGACGCCGCGCGGGGCACCCCGGATCCCTGCCGCCTTCGCCGTGACGAGGGCGTGGCCTTGCGGTTCTGCATCTCGGCTTCCAGGCGCGCCATGCCCAGGATGTAGGCCAGTACGTCCAGCTCCGCCGCTTCCGCCATTTCGATGAGGCCGGCGCACATGTCGGCGATGTAGCTGGACACGTCGGCGGCCGCGTGTCGGCGTCCCGGCGCCGGATCGGTGTGCTGAGGGTCCACGGGTCCGGCGGTCGCGACCGCTCTGGTGGGTGTCGACATCGGGAAAATGTCCTCGGCCTCGGACATCTTTAATGGATGCGGCGCTGAATTGCAACCTGTAATTGTTTTTAGATGTGCCTGCAACCGCGATTGATCGGTGATTTTTCGCCCGTCGGCTTTCCAGGGCGAGGCTGGTAAGCCGGCATGTCCCTGTCGTAGCTTGGCGCCGTCCGTGACCGGCATTCGGCGCAACCAGGATGATCGCTTTTCCCGATATCGTGAACGATGCCGACTTCGCGCGTTGGCGATCGTCCCCCGTTGCTTGGCTGCCGGTCGTGCGCGAGATCGCCCGGTCGGCCGACATCCCGGGAAACGTCCTTTCCTCCTTCGCAACAGGGACGAATCTCGTGGTCGATCTCGACGGCAGATCGGTCCTGAAGCTTTTTCCCCCGATCTACAAACCGCAGTTCGACAGCGAACGGGCAACCCTCCGCCGGTTGGCCGGACGGCTTGCCGTTCCCATACCCGCCATCCTGGCCGAGGGGGAGCGCAACGGCTGGTCCTGGCTCGCCCTCACCAGGCTGGACGGCGTCGCCGGATCGGATGCCTGGCCGACCCTGCCGGAACCGGAGAAGGAACGCGTCCTGGAGGAGGTCGGGCGGGCGATCGCCGAGGTGCAGGCGGTGCCGCCGGGGGTCTTGTCCGCCATCGAGCCGACATGGCCGGAGTTCGTGGCGCGGCAGGTGGCGGCTTGCGTCGAGCGACATCGCCGGCAGGGTCTGGCGGCCCGGTTCCTGCCGGACCTCGGCCAGCTCGTGTCGGAGGTGCCAGCCGTCGTTCCGCTGGACGCGCCGCCGGTGATCCTGACCGGTGAATGGATCCCGGAGAACCTCCTGCTGTCCGAGGCGGGCGGGCGATGGAGGCTCGCGGCGGTGATCGACTTCGGCGACGTCATGACCGGCTGGCGGGAATACGACCTTCTCGGCCCCAGCACCTTCATGTGCTCGGGCCGACCCGGCCGCCTGAAACGCCTGTTCGACGGCTATGGTCTGGCTCCTGGCGCTTGCGGCCCCACGATGCGGCGACGGCTCCTCACGCTGATGATGCTGCATCGGGCGAGCGATCTGCGGAACATCCGGATCGTCGATTGGCAGGCCCGGATCGGGCGTTTGTCCGACCTCGAAGACGTCATCTGGCCGGCTTGAGGAGCGCCCAAAGTCCGCTCGCGAAGGTCGGCGGCGGTCTCATGGAGCCGCCCGGTTCAGGTTGGCCAGCCGGTCCAGCACGCCTTGCAGGATGTAGGC
This sequence comes from uncultured Lichenihabitans sp., assembly GCA_964243125.1. Classification (GTDB taxonomy): domain Bacteria; phylum Pseudomonadota; class Alphaproteobacteria; order Rhizobiales; family Beijerinckiaceae; genus Lichenihabitans. The sequence goes on from CAXTEP010000042.1 coordinate 20,959, forward strand.
CGCGGCCATGCGGTCCACCACTTCGGCGCGGCGCTTGCGCGATGCGTCCTGCTCGATGAGCGACCGCGTCACGGCCGCGGTCGACAGGCGCTCGTCCCAGAAGCAGACCGGCAGGTCAAGGGCGGGCATGATCTGGCGCGCGAAGCTGCGGGTCGACTGCGCCCGCGGCCCTTCCGAGCCGTCCATGTTGAGCGGCAGGCCGATCACCAGGCCCGCGACCTCGAAGCGCGCCGCCAGAACCCCCAGCCGCTCGGCGTCCTTGGTGAACTTGGTGCGGGCAATCGTTTCGACCGGCGAGGCGATGCGGCGCTCGACGTCCGACAGGGCCACGCCGACCGTCTTGGTGCCGAGATCGAGGCCCATCAGCCGCGCGTGGCGGCCGAGCAGGGGAGCGAGTTGCTCGACCGTGAGGAGGGCCATGCGGCGGTTCCGTGATGACGCGGCCGGAAGGTCGGCCGGGGCCGAGGTTGCCCGGCCCGAGCGCGCGATGATATAGGCTCGGCTGGAAAAGCAATCGGGCCCGTCACCGGGCGGGCGGGGTTCGAACGGCCATGGCGGTTGATGAAAGCACGGTCAAGCGGATCGCCTCGCTGGCGCGCATCGCCCTGCCGGACGAGGAGATCGCCACGCTGCGGGGCGAGCTCAACGCGATCCTCGCCTTCGTGGCGGAACTCGATGCCGTGGACGTGTCGGGCGTGGAGCCGATGACCGCCGTGACGCCCCACCGCATGCTCATGCGGGCCGACGTGGTGACCGACGGCGCCATTGCGGACAAGATTGTGGCCAATGCGGCCGCCATCCACGACGGGTACTTCGTGGTTCCCAAGGTCATCGAGTGACGCACCCTTCCCTGCGGCCAGCAGCGTGGACCCTGGCATGACCGATCCGACCGGGCTGACGCTTGCCGGCGCGCGCGACGCGCTCCGTGCCAAAACCCTGTCGGCCCGCGAACTGACCGACGCGCATCTTGCCGCGATCGCCAAGGCCCGCGCGCTGAACAGCTTCCTGGTCGAGACGCCCGAGCGGGCGCGCGCCATGGCGGACCGGTCCGACGAGCGGCTCGCGCGGGGCGAAGCGGGGCCGCTCGAAGGGATCCCGCTCGGCATCAAGGACCTGTACTGCACGGAAGGCGTCGCCACCACGGCGGGCAGCGCCATCCTGGAGGGCTTCGTGCCGCCCTACGAGTCGACGGTCACGTCGCAGCTTTGGCGCGACGGCGCCGTCATGCTGGGCAAGTTGAACCTCGACGAGTTCGCCATGGGGTCGTCCAACGAAACCTCGCATTTCGGCCCCGTGCTGTCGCCCTGGCGGCGGCCGGGCTCCAACGCGGCCCTCGTGCCGGGCGGCTCGTCGGGCGGGTCGGCCGCGGCGGTGGCGGCCCGGCTCTGCCTGGGCGCCACCGCCACCGACACGGGCGGCTCGATCCGCCAGCCCGCCGCCTTCACGGGCACGGTCGGCATCAAGCCCACCTATGGGCGCTGCTCGCGCTATGGCATCGTGGCGTTCGCGTCCTCGCTCGACCAGGCGGGGCCCATCGCCCGCACGGTGCGCGACGCCGCCATCCTGCTGCGCTCCATGGCGGGCCACGACCGGCGCGACGCCACCTCGGTGGACGTGCCCGTGCCCGACTACGAGGGGAGCGTGGGCGCGTCCGTCCGCGGCAAGGTGATCGGCATTCCCCGGGAATACCGGCTGGACGGCATGCCGGACGAGATCGAGGCGCTCTGGGCGCGGGGTATCGAGTGGCTGCGCGACGCGGGCGCCGCGATCGTCGACGTGTCGCTGCCCCATACCCGCTACGCGCTGCCGGCCTACTACATCGTGGCGCCCGCCGAGGCCTCGTCCAACCTCGCCCGCTACGACGGCGTGCGCTACGGGCTGCGGGTGCCGGGTCGGGACGTCGGCGACATGTACGGGCAAACGCGCGCCCGGGGGTTCGGCCGCGAGGTCCGGCGGCGCGTCATGATCGGTACCTACGTGCTGTCGGCCGGCTACTACGACGCCTATTACGTGCGGGCCCAGAAGGTGCGCACCCTGATCAAGCGGGACTTCGAGACCGTGTTCGCCGAGGGCGTCGACGCGCTGCTGACGCCCGCCACCCCTTCGGCCGCCTTTGCGGTCGGCGAGAAGGGCAGCGCCGATCCGGTCGAGATGTACCTGAACGACGTGTTCACCGTGACGGTCAACATGGCGGGCCTGCCCGGCATCGCGGTGCCGGCGGGCCTCGGTCTCGAGGGGCTGCCGCTCGGGCTGCAGCTGATCGGCCGCCCCTTCGAGGAGGACGCGCTGTTCGCGCTCGCCTCCGCCCTGGAGCGGGCGGCGCCGGCCACCGAGCGGCCGGCGCCGTGGTGGGACGCGTCGGCCAACACCTGAAAGGACGAACCGCGGTGGCACGATCGGACGGCACTCTCCTGCGCGGCGCGACGGGCGACTGGGAGGTGATCGTGGGCATGGAAATCCACGCCCAGGTGACGTCCAGGTCCAAGCTGTTCTCGGGCGCCTCGACGGACTTCGGTGGCCCCCCGAACGCCCACGTGTCGCTGGTGGACGCCGCCATGCCGGGCATGCTGCCCGTGATCAACGAGGCCTGCGTGGCCCAGGCGGTGCGCACCGGCCTGGGCCTCAGGGCCGCGATCAACAAGCGCTCCACCTTCGACCGCAAGAACTACTTCTATCCCGACCTGCCGCAGGGTTATCAGATCTCCCAGTACAAGAGCCCGATCGTCGGTGAAGGGGAGGTCACGGTCGACCTGTCGCCCACCGAGCGGTTCAGCGTCGGCATCGAGCGGCTCCACCTCGAACAGGACGCCGGCAAGTCGCTGCACGACCAGGCTCCCGACGCGAGCCTCGTCGACCTGAACCGGTCGGGCGTGGCGCTGATGGAGATCGTGTCCAAGCCCGACATGCGCTCGGCCGAGGAGGCCAAGGCCTACGTGACCAAGCTGCGCACCATCCTGCGCTACCTCGGCACCTGCGACGGCGACATGGAGAAGGGCAACCTGCGGGCCGACGTGAACGTGTCGGTGCGGCGGCCCGACGAGCCGCTCGGCACGCGCTGCGAGATCAAGAACGTCAACTCGATCCGCTTCATCGGCCAGGCCGTGGAGGTCGAGGCGCGCCGCCAGATCGCCGTGCTGGAGGACGGCGGCCGGATCGACCAGGAAACGCGCCTGTTCGACCCCGCGCGCGGCGAAACCCGGTCTCTGCGGTCCAAGGAGGAGGCGCACGACTACCGCTACTTCCCCGACCCCGACCTCCTCCCCCTGGAGTTCGACGACGCCTACGTGGCGACCCTCGCCGGCACCCTGCCGGAACTGCCCGATCCCAAGCGGGCCCGCTTCGTCGCCGACTACGGCCTGTCGCCCTACGACGCGAGCGTGCTGGTGGCCGACCGGGAACTCGCCGACTATTTCGAGCGGGCGGTCGCGGCGGAGCCGCCCGGGCGCGACGCGAAGCTGGTCGCCAAGCGCGACGCGAAGCTGGTCGCCAACTGGATTACCGGCGACGTGGCGGCCTTCGCCAACGCGTCCGGCCTCGCCGTTCCCGACACCCACGTCCGGCCTGAGCAGATCGCCGAACTGGTGGATCTGATCACCGAGGGGACCATCTCGGGCAAGATCGCCAAGGACGTGCTGGGCCTGGTGGTCGCGGGCGAGCCCGGCACCAGCCCGCGCGACCTCGTCGAGCGGCACGGGATGCGGCAGGTCACCGACGCGGGCGCGATCGAGCGGGCCGTGGACGCCGTGGTGGCGGCCAACCCCGACAAGGTCGCCCAGGCCCGGGCCAAGCCCGGCATGCTGGGATGGTTCGTGGGCCAGGTCATGAAGGCCACGGGCGGCAAGGCCAACCCGCAGGCCGTGAACGACGTGCTGAAAGACCGGCTCGGGCTCTAGCGCCCGCCGGGTCCGGCTCGGGCGGGTCCGCCGGGCCGACGCCTAGCGCGTCACCAGGCAGGTGGCCGAGAATTCCTTCCAGGTCATCACGCCCGCGTTGCCGGCCCGCTTGATGTTGGCCCATTGGTGCCCGCACTCGTGCATCCGGCTGCGGGCCGCGGCGTCCTGCGGCGATGTCGAGACCGCGGGCGGCGGACCGGGCTGGCGCGACGCTTGACCGAGCGACGGCGTGCCGGGCCGGCCGCCGGGACCGCTCGCTTCGGAGGCCGGACCGGTCGCGTGACCCGCCCCGGCAGGCCCCGCCGCCGCCGCCGCGACGCTTGCCGCCACCATCATCACCCCGGCCGCCATGAGCGCGACCCCGCCAGATCTGCCTGCCATTCCGCCTTCATCCGTTGCGGGCCCGCTTGCCCGCGCCTCGACCGATCGCGCCGGCCCGGGCGCGGTTCCGCTCCCACGCGAGAACGGGTTCGGGTCCCGGCGGCAACGCGCCATGGCCCTGTCGCGGCTCGTCATAAGTCCGGCAATGATGGCGCTGCGATGTCGGATG
>CAXTEP010000043.1:0-6719 GCA_964243125.1 uncultured Lichenihabitans sp.
GCGACATCGTGTGCCGGCTGGGCGGCGAGGAGTTCATCATCGTTCTTCCCGATACCCGTCTGGACATCGCCGAACAGATTGCCGAGCGGGTCAGGACCGCGGTCGTGCGAACCCAGTTCTCGATCGAGAACGGCGCGCGCCTGATTCCCGTGACGGTTTCCATTGGCATCGCAGACCGTGGGCGCGACACCGAGCCGCATGGCCTGTTCAAGCGCGCCGATCTGGCGCTCTACCGGTCCAAGCACGAGGGGCGCAACAAGGTATCGGCCCAGGCGGCCTGACGGATCTCGTCGTCACAACGATGCTCGTGGTCCGGCCGCAATCGTCGCAGCACAGCGAAGTGGCTTCCATCTGAAACCGCCCGGTCTGGACGTGATCGCCTATTCGTTAACGTAAATAGGGTCTTACCTGATCGATCACGGCAACCTCCATTGCAAAGACGGGCGAAATCGGTAGGTTGTCGTCGCGCAAGGTTTCGTCCAGTAAGGCAGGGCAGAAGCCGCAGCAAAGTTCGAAGCAGCACCAACGAAACGGGCGATAACAAAATCGTATCGTCAGGTATAACTGTGATTAGTGACAGATTGGTCGAGCCGCCAAGCTTGACCGTTGGATGAGGTGGTGACAAACCATCTCACGTAACCCTACGGAGTGCTCAGGTCCGCCGCATCTCCTGGGTCCGTGGGGTTGGCCGGTTCGGAAGTGGCAAAGAGTGGCCTCCTCGGTGCCGCTTCCGGCCGGCCTCCACTATCAGGCGGCCTTCAGATCAGGTGCCGCTGCGCGGCCTGCCGTAATTCGGCCCACACGCGTGCCTGCGAGCAGCCGACATTCATGGCAAGGAGCCTGGGCCAGCCGGGAAGCCCGCCTTTCACCGTGTATCGTCGGCATTCAGCCCGCACGAGCGACCTGCGCCGACACCATGTAGAGGCCGAGAACGACAGGCTGTCACCCGGGCTACGCCGGCCTACTTGATCTTGGTTTCCTTGAACTCGACGTGCTTGCGGGCGACCGGGTCGTATTTCTTGAACGTGAACTTGTCGGTCTTGGTCCGCGCGTTCTTCTCGGTGACGTAGAAGAAGCCCGTATCGGCGGTCGAGAGCAGCTTGATCTTAATTGTGGCGGCCTTCGCCATGTGTTCCATCCCGTGGAGTTGCAGGGTGCCGACGCGTGGCCGATCCCGATCGAAACGAAAAATGGCGCGGATCGAGACCCGCGCCGTTCTTCACCCACCATACGGCGACCCGATCGCGAGTCAAGCCTCGGGGCGTTCTGTCCCGCGGGTGGTCGCGAACGGCGATCCAGCCCGCTGTCAAACCCCCTCGCGCTCCGGCTTCCCGTCGAAGCCGTGCATGCGCAGCGCCCATTGCAGCGCGATCAGGCCTCCCTTGATCCGCGGCAGCAGCACCAGGGAAAGGCCGATCACGAGGACCGGCCAGACCACCATCTCGACCCAGGTTGGAATGTCGTCCCAGGTGCTCATCACGGCCACCAGCACGAAGCCCAGGACATGCGCCACGATCAGGATCGTGAGGTAGGGCGGTGCGTCGTCGGCGCGATGGTGATGCAGGGGTTCGCCGCAGTTCTCGCAGGCGTCCCGGACCTTGAGGTAGGCGCGGAACACGTGTCCCTTGCCGCAGCGCGGGCAGCGTCCCATGAAGCCCCGCCGGATGGCCAGCGCCTTGTTGCGGGGCTCCTGCGTGACGCCGTCGGTCGTCGTCATGCTCATGGCCCGCCACCCCTGCGCCGCGGGCCCGCGTCGCGGCCCGATACCCGCGAGTGGCCACCGAACCCGATGCGCCGGGCGCCGCGCGGGCCCGACCGCCGTCCGCCCTCGCCCACGATCTCGAACCGCAGGGCGCCCGCGAAGGGCGCAGCCTCGACCAGCCTCGCCTCAACCGGATCACCCAGGCGGAACGTCGTGCGGGTTTCGGCGCCCACCATGGCCCGCGCGGCCTCGTCGAAGCGGAAATATTCGTTGCCCAGCGTCGATGCCGGGACGAAGCCGTCGGCCCCCGTGTCGCGGAGCTTGATGAACAGGCCGGAGCGGGTCACCCCCGAAATGCGACCCGCGAAGGTCGCGCCGACGCGGTCGGCCAGGTAGGTCGCGATCAGGCGATCCACCGTTTCGCGTTCGGCCGCCATGGCGCGGCGCTCGGCACCCGAGATCCGGCTCGCGACCTCGGCGAGGTCCGCGACCTCCATGTCGGGCAGGCCGTCATGGCCGAACCCCAGCGCCCGGATTAGCGCCCGGTGCACCACTAGGTCGGCGTAGCGCCGGATCGGCGAGGTGAAATGCGCGTAGCGGCGCAGGTTCAGGCCGAAGTGCCCGTAGTTCGAGGCCGCGTATTCGGCCTGCGCCTGCGAGCGGAGCACGACCTCGTTGACGAGGTGCTCGTTGGCCGAGCCGCGCGCCCGCCCCAAAATGCCGTTGAACTGTGCGGGCCGGAGCACCTGCCCCTTGGCGAGCTTGATGCCGATCGTGGCGAGGAACTCCGACAGGGCATTCAGCTTCTCGAGCGTCGGCTCGTCGTGGACGCGGTAGATCAACGCCTGCCGCTTGGCTTCCAGGGTTTCGGCCGCCGCCACGTTGGCGAGGATCATGAATTCCTCGATCAGCCGATGCGCGTCGAGCCGTTCCGGCACGATCACCCGATCCACGAGCCCATCGGGGGTCAGCACGATCCTCCGCTCGGGCAGGTCGAGGTCGAGCGGCGAACGCTCGTCGCGTGCCAGTCGGGCCGTCGCGTAGGCGGCCCAGAGCGGCGCCAGGATCGTGTCGAGGATGGGCCCGGTCACCTCGTCCGGGCGCCCGTCAACGGCCGCCTGCGCCTGGGCGTAGCTGAGCCGGGCGTGCGACCGCAGGACGATCCGGTGGAAGCTGTGCCGCAGCTTGCGGCCATCGCGCCCGAGCACGAGGCGCACCGCCAGGGCCGGGCGGTCGGCGTGCGGCAGCAGGGAGCCCAGGTCCGACGAGATCCGCTCGGGCAGCATGGGCACGACGCGGTCGGGAAAATACACTGAGTTGCCGCGCGCCAGCGCGTCGCGGTCGAGCGCGGTGCCGGGCCGGACCAGCGCCGCCACGTCGGCGATCGCCACCGTGACCACGTGGCCCCCCTCGTTGGCCGGGTCGGGGTCGGGTTCGGCGTGGACCGCGTCGTCGTGGTCCTTGGCGTCAGGCGGGTCAATGGTGACGAGCGGCAGGGCGCGCCAGTCCTCCCGGCCGTCGCGGCCGGGCGCGCGGACCGCCTCGGCCTCGGCGAGCGCCTGCGGCGAGAACACCGACGGGATGTCGTGGATCTGGATGGCAATCAGGCTGATGGCCTTCTCGCTCCTGAGCGACCCGAGCGTCTCGACCACCTTGACGAGGGACAGCCCGAACGCGTCGCCGCGCCCGATCGGCTCCGCCGACACGAGGTCGCCGTCCTGGGCGTCGCCCCGCCCGTCGGGCGGCACGGCGTATTCGAAGCTCGAATTCTTCTTGTCGGTCGGCAGCACGCGCAGGCCGATGCCCGGCCGGTCGCGGAACACGCCGATGATGCGCGCCCGCGCCTTGGCCAGCAGCTTGATGAGCCGCGCGGTGCGGACCGGGCCGTCATGCTCGGAAGCCAGGCGCACCAGGGCGCGGTCGCCGACGCCCGGGGCCGGCCCCGCCCGACCGGATCGCGGCACATGGAGAACGATGCGCGGGGCCGCGCCCTGCGCGGCGCCGTCCCATTCGGCAGGCTTGCCGATCAGCTCGCCGTCGGGATCGCGGCCCACGATGTCGACCACGAGCACCGAAGGCAGCGCACCCGTCCTGTCGAGGCGAGTGCCACGGCGCTCGACCGCGCCCTCGGCTTCGAGTTCCTTGAGCATCGCCTTCAACCCGATCCGCGCGTCGCCCTTGATGCCGAACGCCTTGGCGATCTCCCGCTTGCCGATCTTGTCGGGCGGAGCGCGGCCCGCCTCCGCGGCGGCGGATCGTTCGCGGGCGATGAAGGCGAGGATATCCTGCTTGCTGGGTGCAAGCTGATCGGGACTCTTGATTTTCGACATGCACGCGGCCGGACCGGCGGTCGAGCCGCCCGACCGATAGATAGGAGTGCATCGCGGCTTTGCGACCACTTGAGGCCGCCGAACCGCGCGGCCGTCCCGATCCTGTCCAAACGGTTCGCGGTGCCCGACGGGGAGCCGCGCTCATCGCGGCGAGACTCAGGCTTACCTCTGAAACGAGACATTCCGAAATATCGGTGGACGATTGCAGCGTGCGACGCGGCCGCACCGCGCGGGCATCGTGCAAAGCGCCGTTCAACCCTTATATTCGCGGGCGTGACAGCGTTCGCGTGCGGTGTGGAGGGTGCCTTGAGGATCGTCGCCATCGTGCCGACCCTGCCTGGCCATTCCGGTTCGGCCCGGTGCGGAGCGGTCATCGGACCGGTGGCGTCCTGCCTGTCGCGGCGCGCCCCGACCCCCTCGCCAACGTCGATCGCATGAGCGACACTCCTCCCGCCGGGCGGCCCTCGCCCGACCTCCGCGCGATCGTGCGGCGCGCGCGGGTGGAGGAAGCCGACCGGGCCGAGGCCGTCGCGGCGCTGCGCGGCGCGGAACTGGCGCGGCTCGAACTGCTGCGCGACGCGATCGAGCCCGTGCTGGCCCAGATCCCCGGCGACGTCGATACGTTCGACGCCGGGCTGGTGCCGGGCGAGCATCCCCGCCTGTTCATCGACATGATCGCGTTCGTGGAGATGGCCCACGACCGCCGACAGTACCGTTTCGTGCAGGACACGCGGCACGGGCGCATCACGCTCGCCGAGACCGACCGGCTCGACGACATGAGCGACGCGGTCGCGTCCTACATCGCCCGGCGCCTGGTCCGGCGCGAAAAGGCGCTGGCTTCCGCCGAATACGAGATGCTCCGGCCCGCGGTCGCGGATCCCCAGCCCGCCGAAACCCTCGTGTACCGCCCCGTGCCCGATCGTCCCGCCCGAGGGTGGCCGGCCCGGGTGCTGCTGATCGCGCTGGAATACGCGGGCATCGTGGCGCTCTGCATCCTGGCCGTGGTGCTGCTGCGCTACGCCTGCGTGGGCTGGCTGGGTGTCCGGCGATGAGCGAGGTGTGAACGGCCTTCGATCGACCCTTCATCCTGAGCCCGTCGGTAAGCTCGAATTGCCGCTTCGGGAGTCCGACCGGTTCCGAGCGCATCAAACGACTCGCAGCTCTTCCCTGCCCACGTTGAGATCGAATGCGCCGAGATCGCCGATCCCGCTAAGGTCCGGCTGCAGTCCCCGCCGCCGCGCCAGAACCGTCCACCCGGCCTCACCGCGGGCCAGGGTAAACAGGTGATAGGCGGCCCGATGGTTCGGGCTACCGGGCACCGCCGAGGCCGATGGCACGCCGACCACGGGCACGGGCCCGTCGGGGCCCGGCAGGTGGGCCAGCATGGGACGGTGGTTGTGGCCGTGGATCACCAGTTCGGCCCCGTGGGCCGCGATCACCCGCGCGAACGCGCCCGCGTCCCGAAGGCCGCGCCCCCGGCTCGCGCCGCCCCGGTAGGGCGGATGGTGGACCATGACGACGCGGGCCAGGCCGTCGCGCCGCGCCGAGGCCAGCAAGGGCACCAGCGCCTCGAGCTGGGCCGCACCGACGGCGCCCGAAGCCAGGAACGGTGCGGTCGGCAAGGCGGACGAGAGGCCGATCAGCGCCACGTCGCGGCGTCGCCGCATGTAGGGAAAGGCGCTCGCGAGCGGCACCGCCCCGTCCGGCCCCCCGTCGGCCCGCCACGGCGCGAAGGTGACGGCCAGCGACGCCATCGCGTCCCGCACGTAGGCGTCGTGGTTGCCGGGCACGAAGCTGACCTGCCGCGGGTCGCCCAGCCCCCGCAGCCAGGCGCCGGCGATCGGGAATTCCGCCCGCAAGCCAAGGTTGAGGATGTCGCCCGTCATGGCGACGTGGTCGGGCGCTTGCGCCTTCATGTCAGCGACGAGCTGCCCCAGGACCGCCATGTCGTGCAGGCGGCCGCGCCGGTTCCAATTCACATAGCCGGTCAGGCGCTTGCCCAGGAGTTCGCGGGCGTGGATGCGGGGCAGGGGTCCGATATGGGCGTCGGACAGGTGGGCGAGCAGGAAGGTCACGGCCGCAAGGCTGTTGCCGACCCGTCACGACCCGTCAAGGGTGCGTCGAGGGCGGAGCGGAGCAGGACGATGACGATCGTCACGGGATCGGGACGCGCATGGCGAGCCGGGTCGTGCCGGCCCTGATCCACGGCGTGGCGCGGTTCACCCGGCCCTTGATCCTGGGCGTGGGCGCTGTGCTCCTGGACGAACGGGGTCGCGTTTACCTGCTGCGCCACACCCACATACCGGGCTGGCATCCACCGAGCGGAGGCATCGAGCCCGGTGAAACGGTGCGGAGCGCCGTGGCGCGGGAAGGTGCGCGAGGAGGCGGGCCAGGCGGTCGTGGGCGAGCCCGTCCTGCACGGGACCTTTCTGAACCGCCGTCGCGACCAAATCGGGGTGTTCGTGGTGCGCGGCTTCGCGCGCGCCCCGACAGGCCGGCGTCGAACTGGGAGGTCGCCGAGGGCGGCGTCTTCGCGACGGAACGCCTGCCTCGGACCGCGACCGCCGGCACGCGCGCCCGGCCGAGGTCCGGGACGGTGTCGCGGTCGCGGAAACATGGTAGGCGGGAATTACCACGGCCGCGCTTCGGCCGGCAGGAAGCCGCGCTCATGCCCGACCCCGTCCTCA
>CAXTEP010000043.1:6819-17650 GCA_964243125.1 uncultured Lichenihabitans sp.
CCACGGCCGCGCTTCGGCCGGCAGGAAGCCGCGCTCATGCCCGACCCCGTCCTCAGTCTGTCCATCGTGGTGGCGCCCGAAACCGCCGCGGATGCACCGGCGGTCGACCGGCTCAACGAGCGCGCCTTCGGGCCGGGCCGCTTCGCCCGCACGGCCTACCGGCTGCGGGAAAGCGCCACGCCGAGCCCCGAGCTCTGCTTCGTGGCGCGGGTCAGCACGCTCCTGGTCGGGGCCAACCAGCTGACCCGGATCGTCTGCGGCGAAACCCCGGCCCTGCTGCTCGGGCCCCTGACGGTCGATCCCGCCTTCCGGTCGCGCGGGGTCGCGCGTGCCCTGATCGACATCTCGCTCCGGGTCGCACGGGAGGCGGGCCATCGGCTCGTGGTCCTGGTGGGCGACCACGCCTATTACATCCGCTACGGCTTCGCCCGGGTCCCGGCCGGTCGCCTGGCGATGCCCGGTCCCCTCGACCCGGCGAGGCTCCTCTACCTGGAACTCGAGGCGGGCGCCTTCGCGGGCGTGAGCGGCGCCGTGCGGGGCCTGCGATAGCGTTGTCGATCCGGGCATTCGTTCGACAGGGCCGGGATGAAAGGCGCTTTCAGCCGGTACGCTTCCGCCGCAGGCGACCGCCTTCCTGAAGCCAGGCCAGGATCGTCGAGCCGAGCAGGACCAGCAGGCCCGACAGGCCGATCGCCAAGGGTACGACGCCCACCGATCGCAGCACGCTCGCGTCCGTGCGCCGGATTCCGATGTAGTCGGAGCCTGCGTAGCTCAGGCTGTCGTGCAAGGCGACGAGACGCGGCAGGGCGACGTCGTCACCCGATCCCGTGCCGATGCGGCGCACCGAACCGCCCGTTGCGGCCGCGATGCCGGCGAGCCTGTCGGGTGTTGACACCACGTCCTGGAACTCGCGCGGGTTTTCCGGGCCGACGTTGGTGAGCACGGTCAGGGTGCCGTCGCTGAGCCGGTACAGGCCCAGTTCGCCGGCCGTCACCGAGCCGTGCGACAGGCCGGGCTCGCCCGCCTGCAGCACCGCGGTCTGGGTCGCGCCGGACGGGGCCGTCACTGTCACGGGAGCGGTCGCGCCCTTGACGCTCTGCCGCTCGATGTCGATGGCGCGCCCGTGCACGCCGGCCCGCAGGGCCTCCTCTTCGAGATCGGGCTCCTTCATGAGCCAGTGCGCGAGGCGGCGCAGCAGGTCGAGGTAGGGGCCGCCGCCCTCGTAGCCGCGCGCCCACAGCCACATCTGGTCGCTCAGCATGAGAGCCACGCGGCCCTTGTCCTCCCGCGACAGGACCAGCAGCGGCCGCGCGCCGGCGCCCGACAGGACGGGCGTTCCCCTGACCACGTCGGCGTCGATCTGCCGGAACCAGGGGCTCCAGGCCGGCGGGCTCGCGTCGCCGCCCGGCAACCCTCGGGTGACCGGATGTTTCTCGCCCTCGGCCGTCACGGCGGCGCGGAAGGTTTCTTCCGTGATCCCGCCGGTGGGCCGCGCCGGCGACAAGGCCCCGAGCGGCGAATAATAAAGGCCGTCCGGGCTCGAGAAGTCGGGGCCGACCGCGACCAGCAGCGCCCCGCCGTCCCGCACGTAACGGGCGATGTTCTCGAAATACACGTAAGGCAGGATCGACTGGTTCGAGTACCGGTCGAAGATGATCAGGTCGAAGTCGCCGATCTTGTTGCCGAACAGCTCGTTGGTCGGAAACGCGATCAGCGCCAGCTCGTTGATGGGCGTGCCGTCCTGCTTCTCGGGCGGGCGCAGGATGGTGAAATGGACCAGGTCGACGTTGGCGTCGGACTTGAGGATGTTGCGCCACATCCGCTCGCCCGCGTGGGGCTCGCCGGACACCAGCAGGACTTTCAGCTTGTCGCGGACCCCGTCGACGGTGACCACGACCTTGTTGTTGAGCGCCGTCAGCTCGCCCGGAAGCGTCGGCACCTCGATCTCGATCACGTTGGCGCCCGCGTGCTCGATCGCGACCGGCACGTCGATGCGGGTTCCGGCCTGGGCCCGGAGGGTCGCCACGGGATTGCCGTCGCGACGGACCTCGACGGTCACGGGCTCGCCCCCGCCGCCGGTGTCCAGCACCCGGATGCCGACCGTCTGGGTCTTGCCAACGATGCCGAACCGCGGCGCTTCCAGGAGTTCGACGCGCCGATCGCGCTCGCCCGCGTGGCCGGTGACGAGCACCTGCAGCGGCGCCCGGAACCCCAGCAGGTCGGGACCCGAGGGGACGTCGTCCACCTGCCCGTCGGTCACCATGACCGCACCCGCGACGCGGTCGGGCGGCACGTCGGCGAGCCCCGCCGACAGGGTCGCGAACAGGCGGGTCCCGTCGTTGCCGGCGTCGGCGCGGTCGCTCTCGATGAAACGCGGCTCGACGTTGCCAAGCGCCGCCAGCCCGCGCTCCAGGGCGGCGCGGACCTTGGCGGTCTGGGCCGCGCGCTCGCCGATTAGCTGGCTGCCGCTGTTGTCCAGCACGACCGCGACCACGTCCTTCGTGCCCTCGCGGTTCTCGCGCACGAAGGAGGGATCGGCGAGCGCGGTCAGGATCAGGACGTAGGCCAGGGCGCGGAGCAGGGTGCCGCGCCGCCCGAGCCAGAACCCGGCCCCGGCGACCGCGAGGGCCACCACGGCGAGCGCCACCAGCAGCGGCACCGGCAGCAGTGGCGAAACATCGATCGAGAACCTGTTCAAGACGCGGCCATCACCTTCGGGTCAGTGCGCGAGCCGTTCGAGCAGGTCGCGGACGTGGACCTGATCGGCCTTGTAGTTGCCGGTCAGCGTGTAGATCACCAGGTTGATGCCGCCCCGGAGCGCGAGTTCGCGCTGGCGGGATCCGCCGGGCACCAGCGGGTAGAGCGGTTCTCCGGCCTGGTCGGCGGCCCAGCCGGCCGCGAGGTCGTTGGACGTGATCACGATCGGCGACACGCTGTCGCTGGCCCGGACCGGACGGTTGGCGTCCCCGGCCGCGGCCGGCGGCAGCGCCTCGATCCAGGTCTGGCCGGACGCGTAGCGGCCCACGAATCCCGTGAGGATGTAGAACGTCTTGGTGACCACGTGGTCGCCGCGCACGGGCTCGAGCTCAGGCACGTCGACGCCGGCCAGCAGTCGCCGCAGCCAGTCGGCCTCGGCGGTCGGGGGAGCGTCGGGCAGCGCCGTCAGGGCGTCGCGCGTGTCGAACAGGATCGTGCCGCCCTGCTTCATGTAGTTGGCGACGCGGTCGATCGTGGCGGGGTCGGGCTGGGGCGCGCTCGCCACCACGGGCCAGTAGAGCATCGGGTAGAAGGCGAGTTCGTCCCGGCCCGGATCGAGCCCGACCGGTTCGCCCGGCGACAGCGACGTCCGGTCGGCCAGCGCGTGGGACAGGGTCGCCAAACCGAGTCTGCTGGTCTCGTCCACTTCCGCGTCCCCGGTCACGACGTAGCCGAGCCGGGTCGTCAGGGCGGCGTCGACGTCGCGGCGCGACACGGGTGCCGCGTCGGCGCGGGCCGGGGGCGGGGAGCCCAGGCCCGCGAAGCCACCAGCCACGACACAAGCGGCCAGCACCGCGACGGCAGCGGAGCGCCGCGCCCGGAACCCGCCGCCGAGCCACAGGGTCGCGAGCCCGTCCAGCAGGAAGCCGATCAGGCCGAGCGCCACGAGGCCGGCCCGCAGGTCGATGGGCTGGGCGGCCTGCAACGGGCCGCGCCGGAGCCGTAGGCCCGACAGGTCGGCGGGCGCCAGCGTGTCGCCCGGGCCCAGGGTGTTGACCGCCACGGCGGCGTCCGGCGGCCCGTAGAAGCCGGGCGGATGATCGATCGAGGCAGGCCCGTCGAAGGTCTCGGGTATGGGCCGGGCGGTCGGAGGCGGGGCGCCGAGTTGGCCGAACCCGTCCAGGACGCGTGTCGGCGCCAGCGTGGCGGCGGCCTGCGGGGCCCCGGCGGCCCGGCCCGCGCCCGGCAGCGACTGGCCCGACAGGTCGACCACGCGCCGCAGCATGTCCACGAACAGGCCCGACAGGGGCAGGTTGGACCAGGTCGTGTCGGCCGTGACGTGGAACAGCACGATCGTGCCCTTGCCTCGCTTCTCGGCCGTGACCAGCGGCGTGCCATCGACGAGCTGCGCCCAGGTCTTGCCGGGGAGGCCGGCCTCGGGCTCGGCCAGCACCTGCCGGGTCACCGTTACCTCGGGGCTCGGGCGGAGGCCGAAGAAGGGGCTGCCGCGCTCGAAGGCGGCGAGCTGCTTCGGCTGGTCCCAGGACAGCGACCCCCCAAATGTCCGGCCGCCGCGCCGCAGCGCAACGGGCACGAGGTCGTCGCCGGTGCCGGCCAGCCGCGTGCCGGCGAAGCGAAGCAGCAAGCCACCCTCGTCAACCCACCGGGCCAGCCGGTCATGCGCCGGTCCCGACACGGCGCCCACGTCGGCCAGAACCAGCACGGAAGGCCGGTCGTCCAGCAGCGCCGCGATCGGGTCCACCGTGCCGCCGCGCGGCTCCCGCACGTCCGCGAACGGCCCGAGCGCCTTGGCGACGTAGAAGGACGGCGACAGCAGCGGCTGGGCTACGTCCACCGACTCGCCGGTGACAAGGCCGACGCGACGGCGCTTCCAGCGCGCGTCGAGCAGGCTGACCGCGCCCGCCGATTGCTCGCCCGCGACCGTGACGCTGGCGACCTGGTTGCGCAACTCGACCGGCAGGGCGAAACGGGCGTGGGTCTCGTTGCGGTCCGCGAACGCGAAGGCGGCGTCGCCGATCGCGAGCCCCTTGGGATCGAGCGCCCGCACGGTTCCGGTCACGTCGGCCCTGGCGTCGGCGCGCACGAGCCGGACATCCAGGGCGTCGGGCTCGTTGTTCACGCCCGCGAGCGCCAGGGGGGTGGTGGCGGCGGTCACGACGTCCAGCCTGCCGTCCACTGCTCCGGACAGGGTTTCGGCAAACGCGCGCGCGCCGCCGTTCTCCAGCCCGTCGGCGATCCATACGGCATCGGTCCCGGGGTGGCCGGACGTGAAGCCCGCAAGCGCGGGCAGCACGGCGCCTCGATCCGGCCCGAACGGCACGGGCCGCAAGGCGCGCAGGCGCTCGACCGCGTGCGCCGCGTCGCTGGCCTCGACGGCCCGCGGCCCATCGGACACGGGCACCACGGCCACGACGCGCCCCGCGTCCTTGGCGGCGAGCAGCAGCTGGTGCGCGCGGGCCATGCGCAGATCCCAGTCGGGCGCGGCCGCGAAGCCGTCGTCGATCACAATGGCGAGTGGTCCCTTGCCGCCTGTCAGGGCGGGCGACGGGTTCCAGACCGGCCCCGCCATGGCCAGCACGATGAGGGCCGCCACGAGGAGCCGCAGCAGCAGGAGCCAGGGCGGCGTGCGGGCCGGCGTCTGGTCGTCGGGCCGGAGGTCGAGGATCAGGCGGAGGGGCGGAAAGGCGAGGCTGCGCGGACGCGGCGGGGTCAGGCGCAGCAGCCAGTAGAGCACGGGCAGCAGCGCCAGGGCCGCGAGGACGGCCGGAACCGTGAAGGCGAGCGGCAGGCCCAGCATCAGGCCGTCCCGGTCGTGAACGCGGCCGCGATGGCCAGCATGGCGGCCGAGGCGGGGCCGTCGGTCCGGTGCGTCGCGAAGGTCCAGCCGTGGCGCCGGGCGACCGAGCGCAAAGCGTCGCGATGGGCCGCGAGCCGTTCGACGTAGCGTTCCCGCAAGGTCGCGGCATCACCCAGCCGAAGCCGGGCCGGACCGTCGGTGTCGCTCAGCTCCATGTGGCCGGTGAACGGAAAGGTTTCCTCGATCGGGTCGGTGACCTGGACCAGCTGGCCGGTCGCGCCATTGGCGGCCGCGGTGGCGATCGCCCGGGCCACGTCGTCCGGGTCCGACAGCCAGTCGCCAATGAACAGGCCGCGCGACCGCGGCGGCAGCGCCACCGCGGGGGGCAGTTCGGCCGGCACGTGGCCGGGTCGCCGCGCCTCGAACGCCATGGCTTCGGCCAAATGGTTGACAACGGTGCGGCGCGCCATGGGAGCGACGAGGCCCGGGATGCCCACGCGCTCGCCGCCTTTCACCAGGAGCTCGGCGGCCGCGAGCCCGAGCACGAGCGCCCGGTCGAGCTTGGAAACCTGCGCGAGACTGGAAAGGTAGGCCATGGAAGCCGAGCGGTCGATCCAGACGAACACGGTATGAGCCGCTTCCCACTCGCGCTCGCGCACGTAGGTGCGATCGTCGCGCGCGGACCGCCGCCAGTCGATGCCGACCGCCGCCTCGCCGTGGACGAAGGGGCGGAACTGCCAGAAGGACTCGCCCGTGCCGGCGCGCCTGCGGCCGTGCTCCCCGTGCATGACGCTGCCGGCGATCTCCCGCGCCGCCACCGTGAGGCGGGGAAGCACGCGGGCGAGGTCGAGCGCGGCCCGTTCGTGGCGGGCCTCGACGGCGCGCGCGTCCGGAGCGAGGAGACGCGCGTCGGTCACCCGGGTCAGCCCAGCCGCTCGACCAGGCGGCCGATCAGCCCGGGCAGGGTCTGCCCGTCCGCCCGGGCCGCGAAGGTCAGGGCCATGCGGTGCTTGAGGACCGGAAGCGCCAGCGCCGCCACGTCGTCGAGCGAGGGGGCGAGCCGGCCGTCGACAAGCGCGCGGGCGCGGGCCGCGAGCGTCAGGGCCTGCGCGGCGCGCGGTCCCGGTCCCCAGGCGACGTGCGTGGTCACCGCGGTCGCGGCGCCCTCGCCGGGACGCGCCGCGCGCACGAGGTCGAGGATGGCGTCGACGATCCGGTCGCCGACCGGCAGGCGGCGCACCAGGCGCTGCGTGGCCATGAGGTCCTCGGCCGTCATGGCAGGCTTGGCCGCGACCTCGCCGTCGCCCGTGGTCTCGATCAGGATGCGGCGCTCCGCCTGCCGGTCGGGATAAAGCACGTCGATCTGCATCAGGAAGCGGTCGAGCTGGGCTTCGGGCAGGGGATAGGTGCCCTCCTGCTCGATCGGGTTCTGGGTGGCGAGCACGTGGAAGGGCCGCGGCAGGTCGTAGGGTACGCCCGCCACCGTGACGTGGGTTTCCTGCATGGCCTGCAGCAGGGCCGATTGCGTGCGCGGGCTCGCGCGATTGATCTCGTCGGCCATCAGCAGCTGCGCGAAGATCGGTCCCTTGACGTAGCGGAACAGTCGCTTGCCGTCCGGCCCCTCCTCGAGGATCTCCGAGCCGGTGATGTCGGCCGGCATGAGGTCGGGCGTGAACTGGACGCGGCGCGCGTCGAGCCCCAGCACCGTGCCCAGCGTGTCCACGAGCTTGGTCTTGGCGAGGCCGGGCACGCCCACGAGCAGCCCGTGACCGCCGGCCAGCACCGTCACCAGCGCCTGCTCGACCACGGCTTCCTGGCCGAAGATCACCGATCCGATGGCGGCGCGGGCCGCCGCGATCCGCTGCAGCGCCGCGTCGGCGGCCCGCGCGGCCGCGCTCTCGATGGACGTCACGGCGCCGTCGTTCGCAGTCATGGAAACGTCCTGTTGGGACCGCAACGCCCGTGGCGTTGTCTGCATCCGGGGCGCGGCCGACGGTCGCGTTCCGCGGCGGCCGGTGGACCATCCGTCGATGGATCCGGACCCAAACCGGTTCCGCGTCCGTTGCAGCGATGGCTGCTCATCCTATGCCCGGACGACATTTTGTCGATGCGCGCGCGGGTCGCATGGTCCAGGATCATCCCCCAACGCATGAAATGAGATGATGGCGAAAGAAAGTGCTGCTTCCCAGGCCGACGCGGGCCGCCTCGATGGACTGGCCGCGGCCCTGAACGCCGGTGAGGACGCGCCGATCCGGGCCGGCGCCCTGCCGCCCGTGGACCAGTGGGATCCGCCGTTCTGCGGCGACATCGACATCCGCGTGACCCGCGACGGCACGTGGTTCCACGCCGGCACACCCATCGGACGGCCGGCCCTGGTGCGGCTGTTCGCGTCCGTGCTGCGCAGGGACCCGGACGGTTTCATGCTCGTCACGCCGGTCGAGAAGCTCCGCATCCAGGTCGAGGACGCGCCGTTCACGGCCGTCGAACTCGCGGTCGAGACGTTGCCCCACCCCGTCCTGCGGTTCCGCACCAATTTCGACGAGTGGGTGACCGTGGACGCGCAGCATCCCCTGCGGTTCGAGCCGGGCGCCGCGGACGGTGTTAAGCCCTACCTGCTGGTGCGCGGTGGCCTGGAAGCCCTGGTCACCCGCACCGTGATGCTCGACCTCGCGGCGGTCGGCGAGAACCGCATCGTGGACGGCGTGCACATGTTCGGCGTGGCGTCCGGCACGTTGTTCTTCCCGATCGCGCCCGCCGCCGAGGCGCAAGACCCGGCATGACCGCGGCGCTGCGGCCCGGGTCGGCGAGGCCCGGCGAGGACCGGCCGGGTGCCGATTTCGAGCGGCGCGCGCGGGAGCGCCTCACCTTCGATCTCCCCGCCGACCTGTTCGACGGCGACGGGCTGCCCCGGGCGGGCGACCACGTGCTCGACCGCCGGCCGTCCCGGCGGCCTGCGGGCCTGCGGGCCGCGGCCGTGCTGGTGCCCGTGATCGTGCGTGCCGACGCCGCCTCGGTGCTGCTGACCCTGCGAACCGCAACCCTGCGCGACCATTCGGGCCAGATCGCGCTCCCGGGCGGCAAGATCGATGCGAACGACGCCAGTCCCGCCGCGGCCGCGCTGCGCGAGGCCCGCGAGGAGGTCGGGCTCGATCCTTCGCGGGTCACGCCGCTCGGCTACCTCGATCCCTATCTCACGGGGACCGGGTACCTGATCGTCCCCACCGTGGCCCTGGTGCAGGAACCGTTCGCGCTCGTGCTCAACGACGCCGAGGTTGCCGAGGTCTTCGAGGTGCCGCTCGCGTTCCTCATGGAGGCCGCCAACCACCAGCGCGGCAGCCGCCTGCTCGACGGCGCGACGCACAGCTTCTACGTGATGCCCTACGGCGAGCGGCGCATCTGGGGTATCACGGCCGGCCTGATCCGCAATCTTTACGAGCGGCTCTACCTGTAATGGGCCGCACCGTCCTCGACGCCGCCGGCCTGTTCTCGCTCCCCTTCGTGGGCTACGCGCTGTTCCTGGTGCTGAGGCAGCGCTATCCGCTCGTGGCCGCGAGCTGGTCGCGCGGGTCATTGGCCCGGCTGACCGTGGCGGGCCTGCTGCTGGTCGCGGCCGGTTTCCTGTTCCTGGGGCTCGCGGCGGATCACCGCAAGGGGGCCTACGTGCCGGCCCGCCTGCAGAACGGCGTGCTGGTGCCGGGGCACATCCAGTGAGCGGGGAGATGACCGGCCCGCGGATCCTCCACCTCGCGCCCGACGGGCGGCTCACGGCCGCGGACCTGCGCGACGCCCCGGCGCTCCGCCGCGTGTTCGACATTCTGGACCGGGACGGCGAGCAGGCGCGGGTGGTGGGGGGCGCGGTGCGCAACGCGCTCCTGGGCCTGCCGCCCGGCGACATCGATGTGACCACGACCGCCACGCCCGACCTCGTCATGACGCGCGCCAAGGCCGCCAGGCTCCGCACGGTGCCGACCGGGCTGGCGCACGGCACCGTCACGGTTCTGGTCGACCGCGTGCCGGTCGAGGTGACGACCCTGCGGGAGGACGTAGAAACCGACGGGCGGCACGCCGTGGTCCGCTTCGGGCGCGATTTCGAGGCCGACGCCCGCCGCCGCGACTTCACGGTCAACGCGCTGTCGATGACGCCCGACGGCGTGGTCCACGACACCGTCGGCGGTCTCGACGACCTGCGCGCCGGCCGGGTCCGCTTCATCGGCGATCCCGATCGGCGCATCCGCGAGGACTACCTCCGCGTCCTGCGTTTCTTCCGCTTCGGTGCCACCTACGGGCTGGGCCCGCCCGATCCCGACGGCCTGCAGGCCTGCGCGCGGCACCGCGACGGGGTCGGCCGGCTGTCGCGCGAGCGCATCCGGTCGGAACTGCTGAAGCTCCTGGCCGCACCGGGGGCCGCCCGAGCCGTGGCCGCCATGGACGCCGCGGGCGTGGCGGCCGTGGCGCTGGGCGGCCCGTGCCGCCCCGACCGCCTTGCCGCGATCGAGCGTGCCGACGATCTGCCGCCCGACCCGCTCCTCCGGCTCGCGGCCTTGGCGGTCCTTGCGCCCGCCGATGCCGACAGGCTGCGCGACGCGCTGCGCCTGTCGAACGACGAGCACAACCGCCTGGGCCGCGCCGCGGCGGCCCGCGAGCGGCTCGACCCCGCCCGGCCACCCGGGCCGGACGCTCTTCTGCGAGAACTGCTGCTCACCTGCGGGCCCGTGGCGGCCCAGGACGGCGTCGCGCTCGCCCGGGCCGACGCTCCGGCCGAGGTGGAGGCGGGCTGGGCCGAGGCCCGCGGCCGCCTCGACCGCGAGCCGCAACCCGCGCTGCCGTTTCGCGGCAGCGACGTGCTGGCCCGGGGCGTCCGCAACGGCCCGCTGGTCGGAGCCGTCCTCAAGCGGCTCCAGGCCGACTGGATCAGGGCCGGCTTCCCGTCGGAGCCGGCCGTTCTGGCCCGGCTGCTCGAGGCGGCGATCCGGGCCGAGACCGCGTCCTAGCGCGACGGCCCTAGGTCGCCCGCGTCGAACCTGCCGCACCCGGCACCATGGTGGCGACCAGCCGGTCGACCGCGTTCTCGCTGGCCGCGAGACCGTTGATCACGCCTTCGCGGTCGGCCTCGTTGCGGTTCTGGCTCATCTTCCGCTTGGCCTCGAAGCGCGCCACGGGAAGGCGCAGGCCGACGATGCCCCGCAGTTGCGCGGCCGTGAACGACGGCGGGGCGTCGCCGACCGCCCAAGGCGCCGCGCGCTGTTGCTCGTGGTGGTCGGTCAGCCGCGTGACGACGTCGAGAAGGCGGTCCGGATCGTCGAAGAACTCGACCGG
>CAXTEP010000043.1:17750-24362 GCA_964243125.1 uncultured Lichenihabitans sp.
TCAGCCGCGTGACGACGTCGAGAAGGCGGTCCGGATCGTCGAAGAACTCGACCGGCCCGTAGGCGTGCACGGCCGCGTAGTTCCAGGTCGGGACCACCTTTCCGGTGTCCCGCTTCGTCGCATACCAGGAGGGCGTGACGTAAGCGTCAGGGCCGGTGAAGATGACCATGGCGTCCCCGACCGGGGGCGTGCTCCACTGCCTATTGGCGCGGGCCACGTGACCGTAAAGGACGCCGTTCTCTCCTTCCTCGGCCGACAGCAGCAGCGGGAGGGGGGTCGCCATCAGCCCGTCGGCGGTCGCGGTCACCAAGGTCGACAGCCGCGTGGCTTGGATCAGCTCAAGGATCGTCGACCGTTCGTCGATCCGGAAAGCGGCAGGCGTATACATCGGCCGAGCCTTTCTTCGATGCCCTTCGTCATTTCGGCTCAGGCGAAGCGTTTGGCTCCCGCGACGCAGAACACGACGAGGGCCGTGACCGCCAGCATCGTCATCGGCACCGGCTCATGCAGGATGAGCCCCGCGAGCGCCAGCCCGAAGAACGGCTGCAACAGCTGCAATTGGCCGACGCCGGCGATGCCGCCCAAGGCGAGCCCACGATACCAGAACACGAAGCCGACCAGCATGCTGAAGATCGACACATAGGCGAGGCACAGCCACATCGGCGCACTGATGCCGGTGACGGTGTCGGGAACGGTCGCGAACGCAACGGCAGCCGTCACGGGAAGCGACAGCAGAAGCGCCCAGGAGATCACCTGCCAGCCGCCGAGCCGGCGCGAAAGGGTGGCGCCTTCGGCATAGCCGAGCCCGCACAGGAGGATCGCGGCAACCATCAGGAGGTCGCCGGTCAGCGAGGCGCTCCCTCCCTGGTACAGGGCATAGCCGGCGACCGACAGGGCACCCGCGACCGAGAACAGCCAGAACAAGGGCCGCGGCCGCTCCCCGCCGCGCACCACGCCGAAGGTCGCGGTCGCGAGCGGCAGGAGCCCGATGAAGACAATCGAGTGGGCGGAGGTGATGTGCTGCAGCGCGAGCGCGGTCAGCAAGGGAAATCCGGCCACGACGCCGAGCGCCACGAGAGCCAGGGACGCGAGGTCGCTCGCGGCGGGACGCTTCTGCCTCAACGCGAGCAGCAGCGCCAGGCCGAGGAGGGCGGCGATCACGGCCCGGGCGGAGGTCAGGAACAGCGGAGAAAAGCCGCGGACCGCGATCCTCGTCGCCGGCAGCGACCCGCTGAAAATGATGACGCCGAGGAGTCCGCTGCCCCAGCCTCCGGTCGATCCGTTCATGGTCCTTCACCTTCCAGGATGGGCCCAGGATAGCGGAAGGCGATGATCATGGTAGATACACTGCCGTACACTGCTGCCGAACTGTATTGCTCCGACGACCTGCACAGCTGAACCCGATGACCCGAACCGCGGCCACGCGCACCGAGGCGGTGATGAGCGCAATCCGCGACCGGATCGCGACCCGATCGCTGGCGAGCGGCGAGAAGCTACCCTCGATCCGGGGCATCGCGGCCATGCTCGGCGTGTCTCCCTCGACGGCCGTCGAGGCCTACGACCGGCTGGCGGCGGAAGGCGTCATCCGGCCACGACGAGGTTCCGGCTTCTACGTGGTCGGCGGTCCGACACCGCCCGGCCTCGCCGAGGTCGCCCCGAGGGCCGACCGGGCGATCGATCCCTTGTGGGTGTCCCGCCAGTCGCTCGATGCCGGTGCCGACATGCTGAAGCCGGGCTGCGGCTGGCTTCCCGCCGACTGGATGCCGAACGCCGCCATCCGGCGCGCCATCCGCAAGCTGGGCCAGGCCGACGACGCGCTGCTCGCCGATTACGGAAACACGCGCGGATCGCTGGCCCTGAGACGCCTTCTGGCACGCCAGTTCGCCGGGGAAGGATTGGAGGTGGGGACCGACCAGCTGCTGCTCACCGCGTCGGGCACGCAGGCGATGGACCTGATCTGCCGCTTCCTGCTCCGGCCGGGTGATTCCGTCCTCGTGGATGATCCCGGCTATTTCAATTTTCAGGCGCTGCTGCGCGCCCACCGCGCCACCGTGATCGGCGTACCCTACACGCCGGTGGGCCCCGATTCCGAGCGTTTCGCCGAGCTGCTGGCGACCCATCGCCCGCGCCTTTACGTCACCAACTCGGCCATCCACAATCCGACCGGCGCGACGATGTCGCCGCAAACCGCACACAAGCTCCTCAACCTGGCGGCGGCGCACGACCTCGTGATCGTCGAGGACGACATCTTCGCCGATTTCGAGCCCGAGCCTTCGCAACGCCTCGCCTCGCTCGACGGGCTGTCGCGCGTGGTCAGGATCGGCAGCTTCTCGAAGACGCTCTCGGCATCGATCCGGTGCGGCTACATCGCCGCAAGGGCCGACTGGATCGAAGCCTTGATTGACATCCAGGTCGCGACCAGCTTCGGCGGCCCGAGCCCCGTGATCGCCGAACTCGTCTCGGGCGTCCTGAGCGATGGCAGCTACCGCAAGCATCTCGATGCCCTGCGTCGGCGTCTCGCCAAGGTGAGCCGCGAGGCAACCGCAAGACTCGCGGATCTCGGCATCGTCCCGTGGGTCCGTCCACGCGGCGGCTTCTACCTGTGGTGCCGCCTGCCCGACGGACGCAACGCGGCCGACGTCGCGCGCCGCGCGCTCGACAGAGATGTGGTCCTCGCGCCCGGCAACGTCTTCAGCGTTTCAGAAACCGCCCCGGACTTTATGCGCTTCAACGTTGCCCAGATGGCTGAGCCGCGGGTGTTGGACGTGCTTGCACGGACGCTTCGGCGCTAGAAGCCCACCGGCGCGGCGGCAGCACGATGCTGGCGCTCCGCCCCGCCGCTAGGCGCAAGCACCGCGCGCAGGTTGCCCACCGTGATCTCGAACGTGCAGGACGCGAACGCCGGCCCTGGTCGTCGACGGCGTGTCACGGGGGAGTGTCAGTCGGCAGCCACGGCCCGGGCGCTCCCCGCCCGCATCAGCTTGCGCAACGCATTGAACACGGCCGGCAGATTGTGACGGCGTCGGCCCGCGCCGTCCATCGGGCCATCGTCACACTGGGAGCCGTCATCCAACATCGACGAACGCCAGCCCAAGTCCGAGCACCCGCTAGGGATGCCGCAGCGGGCCGGTCAGGACGATCGCGGCCAGCAGAACCCAGGCCGCGCCGAACACCACCGGCACGAGTCGGGAAAACAACATCCCCCGCCGATGGTAGTCCTGCGTTCTCGCGTCTCCGGCGCGGGGGACCGACGGGCGCCACACGAAGCGCGGATCCTGCCGAGCCTCGTTCAGGGCTTCGATCAGGAGCACGTTCCACTCGACGATGATCTCGTAGCTCCTGCTGATCCCGGGCCAGGCCAGGACCGCGAGCAGGAAACCGACCGAGGCCAGCAGGGGCGCGATCCAGAAGAACCTGCTCGACCAGCGGTCGTTGGAATAGGCGAGCGACATGGTGAAGGAGATGATCAGGAACGCTTCGGCACTGACCAGGCTGTTGATCCTGTCGTGCAGGATGCCGATCTCGAACTTCATCTCTTCGCGGATGGCGAGGACCCGCTGGGAGGAACTCTCCGTTTCGCCGCCTTGCGCCGACATGCGTTGACCCTTCCTGAGGGAGCCGGGCCGCGGCCCCGGGTTGCCGGGCCAGGTGATCGCCAGGCTGCCCCGCGAACCTTCGGCGCGCGCCCGTGAGATCTCCCATGCGGGTCGATGCTCTCGCGGCAGTCACGCCGGTCCCGATCGGCAATGCCGGTCAATGCGCCGCGTCCCGCCAGGACCCGCAGGTGCGGCCAATTGACTCGACCCCGGCGGTTTATCGTCTAGAATGCATCGCCGTGCCAGCGTGACCGCCGAAGGTCGCGGGTGGCGGGAGTAAGGCCATGGGTTTTGAGCGGAAAAGGCCCGCCGACGTTGCCCGGACGCTCGGGGCGCGGCGTACCCGCACCCAGGCCGGCTCGCAGTCGCGCACGGCCGGAACCTGGCGGCGCGAAACCTACACGCTGCCGCGCGACGAGGCGCGGGCAATCGCCCAGGAATGTTTTACCCGCTTCCCCAAGGCCGCCTACATGACCGAGATCGAGTCGTGGCGCGAACTCGCGGACGGGCAGATCGAGTTCACGATCAGGCGTCTGCCGACCGCCGACTGACGCGGTCGGCCCGGCAAAGCCGTTCGGCTCATCGATCACCTCGCCGTCGCATCGCGTCACGCGCCGCGGACTCAGGGTCGGCGCATCGGTCCTCATTTCACTTGGCACAATCGTGCTCAGATCGCGTGTTCGTTCGGCATCGCCTATCCAAAACTGCTCACGAAACGTGCTCGCCAGGGGAACCGATCGCGTGGACCGCTCATTCGCATGCCGAACCTTTGAAAGGGTAGAACCATGCGTAAGATGATGATCACCGCCGCAATTGCCGCTCTGGCGCTGTCGGCCCCGCTCGCCGCGCAAGCCCAGGTCGTGCAGGGAACCGTGAACGGCTCCCAGAACGGCTACGAGCAGGGCAACGAGGCCGCGGGTCCGCTGGGCGGGATCGTGGGCGGTGCCCTGGGAGCGGGCGTGGGCGCGGCGACCGGCGCGGTGGGTACCGCCACGGGCGTGGTCGGGTCCATCTTCGGGGCCGACGATCGGCCGCGTTTCCACGACTATGTGACTCAGCGCAATGTCGCGTCGTCCGAATACAACGGATCGGCCCAGGTCGGCTCGGTGCTGCCGCGGCGCGGCATCGCGCTGTATCCCGTTCCCGGCAGCTTCCACGTCAACCCGCGCTACCGATACGCGGTGGTCAACGATCAGACCGTGATCGTCGACCCTCGGACCCGTCGCGTGGTCGAGATCATCGACTAGCGACACCATCAACCGCTAGGATCAGGCCCGTCCTCCCGCGAGGGCGGGCTTTTTCGTAGGCGGTGAACAGGCCGATGATCCGGATGCCCGCACTTGACCGGGACGGCGCGAAAGCGATGCCGCCTTCCTCGCTCGCGGACGCGCCCGTCAACCGCAGCCTCGACGGCCTGCCGATCGCGCCCCTCTACCCAAAAGCCGAGACGCCGCCGCGCGTGCTGTGGCGCGACGGAACGCGACCGCTCCGGGTCGCAACCCGCATCGACCATCCCGAACCCGCCCGGGCGCGGCAAGCGGCGGAGGGGGACGCGAACGGGGGAGCGGGCATTCTCACCCTGACCTGCGAAGGGGCGGCCACGGCCCGCGGTTCGGGCCTTACCCCCGAAGGCCTCGACGCGGTGCTGGCCGGTTCCGGCGACCTGACCGTGGCGCTGCGCCTCGAAGCGCCGCCGTTCGCGGCCGGCGAGGCCGTGCGGCGAAGCCTCGCGCGGACAGGCCGGACCGAGCGCGCGATCGACTGGGGCGTCGATCCGATCGGCGACATGGCCCGTTGCGGGGCCGCGCCGTCCGACTGGCCCGACCTCGCGGCGGCTGCGAGACACGCGCTCGCGACCCTGCGCCGGGACGGGTCCACGGGTCCCGTGTTCCGGTCGGACGGGCGCCCGACCCACGAGGCGGGCGGGTCCGAGGCTCAGGAACTCGCGGCCCTGCTGGCCGGCGGGGTCGCCTATCTCCGCATCTTGGAAGCCGCGGGCCTCGACGGGCCCGCCATGCAGAGCTCGCTGAGCTTCACGGTCGCGGTCGATGCCGACCAGATCCTGGGCATTGCCAAGCTGCGCGCCTTGCGCCTCCTGTGGGCCAGGGTGGAGGAGGCTTGCGGGCTGGCGCCCCAGCCGATCCGGCTGCATGCCGAAACGGCCTGGCGCATGGTCACGCGGCGGGACCCCGCCACCAACCTGCTGCGCGGCACGGTGGCCTGCGCGACCGCGATCCTGGGCGGCGCCGACGAGATCTGCGTGCTGCCCGACACGGCGGCGTCCGGCGCGGCCGACGACGTGGCGCGGCGGCGAGCCCGCAACGTCGCGGTCATCGCGCTCGAAGAGGCCCAGCTGGGCCGGGTGGACGACCCGGCTGCCGGGGCCGGGTCGTTCGAAGCTCTGACGGGTGCGCTCTGCGACGCGGCCTGGACCCTGTTCCAGGACGTCGAGCGGGCAGGCGGGATGGCGGCCGCGCTCGCGTCGGGCCTGTGGCAGGCCCGGGTCGCGGCCGCTCGAACGGAACGCCGCGCGCTGCTGGCCAGCGGTGCCGTGACCATCGTGGGTACGACCGCCTTCGTGGCGGCGGAAAACGGGACGGTGACCGGCGCATTGCCGGGATGGGTTCCGTCGCCCGACCCGGACTGGACCCGGTTCGAACCCCTGCCGTGCCGGCGCGACGACGACCTTGCGGACATGCAGGGGTGAGCCGCATCCCCGACTTCGCGGCCGTCCGGTTCGCGCCCGTGACCACGATCGGTCCCGAACCGATGCGAACGTCCTGGCTCACGCACGAGGGACTGACGGTCCAACCCCGCTACGGCGCGGCGGACCGCGACGGTTTGGCGGACGTCGATGGGCCGCCGGGCCGGCCGCCGTTCCTGCGCGGCCCCTACCCGACCATGTACGTCACCCAGCCCTGGACGATCCGCCAGTACGCCGGCTTCTCGACCGCCGAGGAATCGAACGCCTTCTACCGCCGCAACCTCGCGGCCGGTCAGAAGGGCCTGTCGGTCG
>CAXTEP010000044.1:0-5125 GCA_964243125.1 uncultured Lichenihabitans sp.
GAGGTCGCGTAGGAGATGCGGAAGTTCGGGCCCGTGCCGAAGGCCGAGCCGTGCACGGCCGCCACGCCCTCGAAGTCGAGCAGCTCGGTCACGAAGTCCTCGTCGGTCTCGAGCCGCTTGCCGCTCGGCGCCAGCTTGCCGATCGCGCCCGCGCAGGACGGGTAGACGTAGAAGGCGCCCTCGGGCTTGGGGCATTCGAGGTAGGGGGCTTGGTTGAGCATGGACACGACGAGGTCGCGCCGTTCCTCGAAGGCCTTGCGGGACCGCGGCACGAAATCCTGCGGGCCGTTGAGCGCCTCCACCGAGGCCCACTGGGCGATGGTGCAGGCTCCAGAAGTCTGCTGGCCCTGCAGCATGTCCATGGCCTTGATGAGCCGGTCGGGCCCGGCCGCGTAGCCGATGCGCCAGCCCGTCATGGCGTAGGATTTTGACACCCCGTTCATGGTCAGGGTGCGGTCCATCAGGTTGGGCTCGACCTGGGCGGGGGTCGAGAAGGTGAAGTCGCCGTAGACCAGGTGCTCGTAGATGTCGTCGGTCAGCACCCACACGTCGGGGTGGCGCAGCACCACGGCGGTGAGCGCCTTGAGCTCGTCGCGCGTGTAGGCGGCCCCCGACGGGTTGGACGGCGAGTTGAGCAGCACCCACTTGGTCTTTGGCGTGATGGCGCGGTCGAGGTCTTCGGCCTGCAGCTTGAAGCCGTGCTCCATGATGGTGGGCACGATCACGGGCGTGCCGCCCGCGATCAGCACCATGTCGGGGTAGGACACCCAGTAGGGGGCCGGGATCACCACCTCGTCACCCGGGTTCAGGGTGGCCAGGAAGGCGTTGAACAGGACCTGCTTGCCGCCCGTCGACACGATGGTCTGGCTAGGCTTGTAATCGAGCCCGTTCTCCCGCTTGAATTTTTGCGCGATGGCCTCGCGCAGCGGCACGATGCCGAGCACGGGCGGGTATTTGGTTTCGCCCCGCTCGATGGCCGCCACCGCGGCGCGCTTGATGTTGTCGGGCGTGTCGAAGTCCGGCTCGCCGACCGACAGGCTGATGATCTCGCGGCCCTGCGCCTTGAGGTCGCGCGCCTTTTGGGTCACCGCGATGGTGGCCGACGGTTTGACGCGGGACAGGGTGTCGGCGATGAAGGCCATGGCGGGGATCCGGGATGAAGCGTCGGGCGCGCGGGACCATAGGAAGGCCCTGGGCGCCCGGCAATCGAAAAGCCCCGCGCGGGCCATTGAAACGCTTGATGGTTTCGGGTCCGCCCGCTGATGGGTGGCGGGCCGGAACCGCGGAGTGCGGCGCTTGCGACCGGTTCTGATCCTCCTCGCGGCCGCGCTCGCGGTTCCCGTCCTGCTCACCCTGCTGCTGATCGGCGACGGGCTGTTCTACGGGCAGCGGTTGTTCTACGGCCTGCTCGGCCGCGACCGGGCCGAGCGGGCGTGCGCGCCCGTTCTGGCCGACAAGCTGCGGGCCGCCGGCTTCCAGCCCTCGGACCTCGTCTTCGGGGACCGGCCCGACCTGTCGGTCTCGACCGCGACGGGCACGAGCCTGAAAACGAGCTTCACGTTCGGGGACGGCGCCGCCGGGACGCGGGTCGACGGCATCCTGGCCTGCGTGGTCCACGGGCCGGCCGTGACGGTCGAGTTCAGGACGCGGAGCGCGCCCGTGCGGGCCACGTGAGGGGGTGGGGCAGGGTTTGCTGATGCCGGGCGACTTCGGGGTTCGGATGCGGGCATTGCCGCTCAGGGTTGTAAGGTGAAATTGGCGCGCTGCCCGAAAGCCGACATTCGGCTCAGCGCGCAAGATGGCCGTTCAGCCCGGCCGAAGCCGTTCTCCAAAGCAATCATCGCATGTCGGATTGGCTTGGGTCCGAGCGGTTCGGTTTATCGACGGATTCATAGCTGATGCACCTTAAGCGGTCGCAACGTGGTCCTGGCCGCTGGCGACCCGAAGCCGCCTGATCACCGCTTCCCCGACGGCGTGCGCGCTCCCGGGGTTCTGGCCGGTGATCAGGTGCCCGTCCTCGACGACGTAACTGGCGAAGGGGATCAGGGCCTTGCTGTAATCGGCGCCCCGGTCCTGCAGTTCATCCTCAAGGCTGAACGGAACGGCTTCGTCTCGCTTGACAGCCTTCTCCTCGCTCCAGGAAAAGGCCGTCAGTCTCTTTCCCGAGACCAAGTAGCCCCCGCCGCTCAGCCGAACGTTGAGCAGCCCGCCGGGTCCGTGGCAGACGGCGGAAACGATCTTGTCGGCCTCGTAGAACTCGGCGATCAGCCTTGCGAGATCCGGCGCTGTGGGAAAATCGAACATCGCCCCGTGCCCGCCGGTCAGGTAGATCGCGTCGTAATCCGCTGCCTTGACGTCGGTGACCTTCACCGTGGCGTTGAGGAGGTCCATGTAGGCGCGGTCGCCGTAATGCTTGGACACGGCCCCCTCAAGCCCGATCGCCGTCGCCATCTCGCTGATGAGCAGGCTTTCCGGGTCGATCGGAACCTTTCCGCCCGACGGGCTCGCGATGTCCATCGCGTAACCGGCCTGCTCGGCCACGTCCCAGAAATGGGTCAGTTCGCTTAACCACAGGCCCGTGCGCCACCCGGCCTTCCGGAACTCGTCCGCATTGGTGACGACGATCAGAATTCGATTGCTGGTCACTGCTTTGTTTCCTTTGCGTGTTCATCGGTCGGGCTTGGTGGCCGGACGGCGCCGACAATCTCCGGATGTCAGACGCTGATCGAGCCCGAGCGCAAGGCCGCGCCGATGGCTTGCGCGGTCGTCTTGGCCCGCAGTCGGTGGCGGGTGCGTCGGAGGTGGTTCTCGACGGTTCGTTCGGACAATCCGAGCGCCGCCGCGATGTCGGCCACGCGCCGTCCAGTCGCAACCCACTGCAGCACCTCGCGCTCACGCTCCGACAGCCCCGTTTCGCTCTTCGATGAAAGCGGTTCGAGCAACCCCCGCGCTGCGAGGAAGGCCGTCGCGCCCAGTTGCGTCAGCGACAGTCGGACCTCGGGAGTGCTGTCGATCTTCTCGCCGCCGAAGCTGACGGCGCCGAGGAGGCCCGCGTGCCCGAACACCGGCACCTGCAGCCCGTGGAAACCTGGACCACGGGGCACATCGACGAAGCGGTAGCGCTTGCCTTTGGCCGTGTAGGTCTTGGTCCAGAAGAAGGGTTGGTCGGCTCCGAGGATGTGGCGCGTGACGGGGCAGTGTCGTATGTAGGTTTCCGCATCGAGGGCTTCGCCGTCGTTGAACCATTGCCCCTCGACCCAGTAGATGCGTTCGAGCAACTCGTCCCGGGCCGTGGAGATCGAGAACATCATCATGCGGTCGTACCCATGCGCCTGGGCCGTGCCGCGCACCGACGTCTTCAATGAGTCAAAGTCTTCGCACCTCTCGATGGCGGCTAGGGAGTTGAAAATTGAGGCCATGCCGCCTTCCGCAGTGTCGGATGCCCGACAGGTCATGCCGCAGACTACGGACATCTCGGCGGATGAAAATGAGGGAAAACCCCCAACGTCCGAAGCTTACGGCTGCAACCCCGGTCCAGCCATAAGTCAGATTGCCAGGAATCGGACGTTTCGCACGGCCTTATAGGGTCGTGCGTGACCATCAGCCCGACGTCGCCAGCACGTAGAATCCGCGCTGACCCGCACGCGTCTGGACAGCCGGGCCGCCATGCCGCATGAGGGCGCCGGACCGGGAAGGCGTGCCATGGTGGAACTTCTGCAGCGCGTCGAGGGCGACGCGGTGCGAAACGAGGATGTCGAGGGCACCCTGAGGGCCATCGGGCGCGGGGCGCGGACCGTGCAGCGGGTGCTCGCCACCGCGAGCCCGGACGCCAAAACCGCGGCGCTGCGGGCCGCCGCGGCCCGCCTGCGCGAGAACCGGACAGCCGTCCTCGACGCCAACGCGGCCGACACCGACGAGGCGGAGCGGCGCGGCCTCGGGGCGGCTCCGCTCGACCGGCTCCGGCTCGACGAGGCCCGGGTGGAGGCCGTGGCCCGCAGCCTGGACGCGATCGCGGCGCTGCCCGATCCCGTGGGCCGGGTGCTGGCGCGGTTCGAGCGGCCGAACGGGCTCATGATCGAGCGGGTCGCGACCCCGCTCGGCGTGGTGGGGGTGATCTACGAGAGCCGCCCCAACGTGACGGCGGACGCCGGCGCCCTGTGCCTCAAGGCCGGCAATGCCGCGGTGCTGCGCGGCGGCTCGGAGGCGTTCCGGTCCAACCGCGCCATTCACGCCTGCCTCGCGGCCGGTCTGCGGGAGGCCGGGCTGCCGGAGGCCGCCGTGAGCCTCGTGCCGACGCGCGACCGCGCCGCCGTGGGGGCCATGCTGGCCGGCCTGGAAGGCAACATCGACGTGATCGTGCCGCGCGGCGGCCGGGCGCTGGTCGAGCGGGTCGAGCGGGACGCCCGCGTGCCGGTCTTCTCGCACCTGGAAGGCCTCGTCCACCTGTACATTCACGGGGCCGCCGACCTCGCCAAGGCCAA
This sequence comes from uncultured Lichenihabitans sp., assembly GCA_964243125.1. Taxonomy (GTDB): domain Bacteria; phylum Pseudomonadota; class Alphaproteobacteria; order Rhizobiales; family Beijerinckiaceae; genus Lichenihabitans. The sequence continues at coordinate 4,482 of CAXTEP010000044.1, forward strand.
GGCGATCGTGCTGAACTCAAAGATGCGGCGCACGGGCGTGTGCGGGGCCGTCGAAACCCTGCTGGTCGACCGCGCCGCGGCCGGCACCCACCTTGGCCCGCTCGTATGCGCCCTGATCGACGCGGGATGCGCGGTGCGGGGCGACGCCACGACCCGCGCGGCCGACCCCCGGGTGACCCCGGCCAGCGAGGCCGACTGGCGCACCGAATATCTCGACGCGATCATCGCGTGCCGGGTGGTGGACGGCCTGGAGGCCGCGGTCAAGCACATCGAGACCCACGGGTCGCACCACACGGACGGCATCGTGACCGAGGACGCGGCCGCGGCCGAGCGCTTCCTGGCGGAGGTCGATTCGGCCATCGTGGTCCACAACGCGTCCACCCAGTTCGCGGACGGCGGCGAGTTCGGCTTCGGGGGCGAGATCGGCATCGCGACAGGGCGCATGCACGCGCGCGGGCCCGTGGGCGTGGAGCAGCTCACCTCCTTCAACTACCGGGTGCGCGGGAGCGGGCAAACGCGGCCGTGACCGGGGGAGCGCCGGAGGGCGAGGGCGCGGCGTGGCGGTTCCCCGTCCTGCCCCGCTCCGGCCGGGGCCTGCGCATCGGTCTGTTCGGCGGCTCCTTCGATCCCGCCCACGAGGGGCA
>CAXTEP010000044.1:5225-17190 GCA_964243125.1 uncultured Lichenihabitans sp.
GGGGCCTGCGCATCGGTCTGTTCGGCGGCTCCTTCGATCCCGCCCACGAGGGGCATCGGCTCGCCAGCCTTGCGGCCATGAAGCGCTGCGGCCTGGACCGCGTCTGGTGGCTGGTCACGCCCGGCAACCCGTTCAAGACGGGTCGGCACCCGGCCCGGCTCGACGAGCGGGTCGCGGCGGCGCGCCGGGTGGCGCGCCATCCGCGCATCGACGTGACGGGCTTCGAGGCCGCCATCGCGAGCCGCTCCTCGGTGCAGACCCTGGCCTACCTCAAGCGGCGCTGCCCGGGCACCGCCTTCGTGTGGATCATGGGGGCCGACATCCTGGCCGAGCTGCACCGCTGGAAGCAGTGGCGCAGCTTCGCCCGCGCCGTGCCGCTGGCGATCGTGGACCGGCCCGGGTCCACGTTCAACGCCACGAGGGGCCGGGCCGCGACCGCCATGGCGGGCCACCGGCTGCGCGAGAACGAGGCCCTGTCGCTGCCGGGCCGGGCCCCGCCCGCTTCCGTGTTCATCCACGGGCCGCGCTCGGCCGCCTCCTCGACGGCGCTGCGCCGGAGGGCGGCCGAGGATCGGACCGGCCCGGACTCAGGCTGAGGGCGCCGGCACGGGACGGGGCCGGGTCTCGGCGGGCTCGGGCGGCCGGGCCCCGTAGCGGCGGGCCAGCGCCGCGCAGGCCATCAGCTGCACCTGGTGGAACAGCATCAGCGGCAGAACCAGCAGTCCGACCGGGCCCGCCGCACCCCCCGCGAACAGGATGTTGGCCATGGGCAGCCCGCTCGCCAGGCTCTTCTTGGAGCCGCAGAACACGATGGCGATCTCGTCGGGCTTGGAAAAGCCGAGCGCGCGGCTGATCAGCGTGGTCAGGGCCAGGACGGTGGCCAGCAGGACGAGGTCGGCCCCGAGCAGGGTCGCGAGACTCGCGGCGTCGACCTGGTGCCACAGCCCCGCCACCACGCCCTCGCTGAACGCGGTGTAGACCACGAGCAGGATGGAGCCGCGGTCGACGTATCCAGTGAGGCGCCGGTGGCGCTCGATCCAGGGCCCGATCCGGCCCCGCAGCACCTGTCCGAGCAGGAATGGCAGGAACAGCTGCAGGGCGATGTCGCGCACCGCCCCGGCCGAGAAGCCGCCGTGGGTGGACAGCAGCAGCCCCACCAGCAGCGGGGTGATCACCACGCCCGCGAGGTTCGACACCGACGCGCTGCACAGCGCCGCCGCCACATTGCCCCGCGCGATGGACGTGAACGCGATGGAGGACTGCACCGTGGACGGCAGGGTCGACAGGAACACGAGGCCCGTGGCCAAGCCGGACCCGAGCACCGGCCGCAGCAGCACGCTCATGCCCAGGCCGAGCGCGGGAAACAGCAGGTAGGTGCTGAGAAACACCGCGAGCTGCAGGCGCCAGTGCGTGAGCCCGGCCACCACGGCCTCGCGCGACAGCCGCGCCCCGTAAAGAAAGAACAGCAGCGCGATCGCGGCCGTCGTGACGGCGGTCATGACGGGGGCAGCCGCGCCCCGGGCCGGCAGCACGGTGGCCAGCACCACCATGCCCACGATGGCCGCGATGTAGGGGTCGACGCGCAGGCGGTTCATGGCAAGCTTCCGGTTCGTTTCAGGGTCGGGCCAGGAACGCGGACCCGTGCGAAACGCCGGCCGGCCGGGCCAGCGGCTCCCCGTCCTCTGAATTCGCCGGCGTGAACCGCGGCCGGTGGCGCGTGGGACACGGCCACCGGATCACGACGAACTCGCCGCCCGACGGCCATTGCCACGCGTCCTGCGCGCGTCTTAGGCGAACACCTCGACCGTGAAAAGATTTCCAGTCTCCCCGCCATGGATGGCCGCCATCGCGGCGTCCGGCCGCATCGGATTAACCCCGAGGGGCGTGCGGTCAAACGTTCCGCACCCCCTCGTCGTGTTGCGGCCCCTATTAAAAGTGCTACGATTAATTCGTGAAGATCACCTGGGACGAACCGAAGCGGGCGACGAACCTGATCAACCGCGGCCTGGACTTCGCCACGCTCGACATCGCCTTCTTCGAGGATGCGGTCGTCGTCCCAGCGAAGCGGGGGCGGTTCATGGCCATCGGGTCGCTCCGCGGTGCGGTTCTCGCGGTGGTCTTCGCGCCGCTGGGCACCGAGGCCGTGTCGGTCATCTCCATGCGGCGCGCTAGCCGAAAGGAGCGGTCAATCCTATGACCTCACGGAAACTCCTCGCCCCCCTGTCCGACGTGGACGAGGCCGAGATCCAGCGTCAGATCGCGGCGGACCCGGACGATGCCGAGGCGACCGACGCGGAGCTCGCCCAAGCCAAGCCTTTCGCCGCGGCCTTCCCGGCCCTGGCGGAAAGCATCAGGCGCTCGCGCGGTCGACCCCGGGTCGAGCAGCCGAAGCAGCTGGTCAGCCTGAGGCTGTCCAAGAGCGTGATCGATAAATTCAAGGCGACGGGCCGGGGCTGGCAGGCCCGGATCAACGACGTGCTGGAGAAGGCGGAGGTGTGATCCGCCGGGCGCGTCCGATCTTCGGTTCGACCCCGTGCCGGAGCGGATCACGACCTCGTGACCGAGGTTTCCGCAAAGTCCCGGCTGACCATCGTCGCGCGGGGCCTGTTTTCGGAGCCGGCATCGGCGCCGCGGCCCGCGGGGACGGCCTCACACCGGCACGCGAACGACGGCGCGGAGGCCGCCCAGCGGGCTTTCGCCGAGGTGGACGTCGCCGCCGTGCGAGCGGGCGATGTCGCGCGCGATGGCGAGGCCGAGGCCGCTACCGCCGTGGTCCTGGTTGCGGGCGCGGTCGAGCCGGTGGAAGGGGCGGAACGCCTCCTCGCGCTGGTCGGGCGGAATGCCGGGGCCGTCGTCGTCCACCAGGACGGACAGGAACCGCTGGTCGCGCGAGGCCTGCAGGTGGATGGTGGCGCCGTAGCGCAGCGCATTGCCCACGAGATTGGCGAGGCAGCGCTTGAAGGCGTCGGGCCGCACTGTCACGCCCGTCTCGCCCGTCACGTCGATGCGGGTCGCATGGCCGGCCCGCTCGGCGTCGGAGCGCAGGTCCTCGAGCAGGGCCCTGATGTCAATGGCGGCCGAGGCTTCGCCGGCGTCGCCCCGCGCGAAGGCGAGGTAATCCTCCAGCATGCGCGCCATCTCGTCCACGTCCCGCCGCATGGCCTCGGCGTCCGGGCCCTCGTCCATCAGGGCGAGGCCGAGCTTGAACCGGGTCAGGACCGTGCGCAGGTCGTGGCTCACCCCGTTCAGCATGGTGGTGCGCTGCTCCAGGTTGCGCTCGATGCGCCGCCGCATCTCGACGAACGCGTAACCGGCGCGCCGCACCTCCGTGGCGCCGCTCGGGCGGTAGTCGACCATACGGCCCTTGCCGAGGTTCTCGGCCGCCACCGCGAGCCGCACGATGGGCCGGATCTGGTTGCGCAGGAACGCGACCGCCACGGCCAGCAGCACCACCGAGGTGCCGATCATCCAGAGCAGGAAGATGTGCGAGTTCGACGCGTAGGCGGCGCTGCGGCGTGCCAGCACCCGCAGCACGGCGTCGTCGAGCTGGATGCGGATCTCGACCAGGCTGGAACGGCCCACCGTGTCGATCCAGAACGGCAGGCCGATCTGCTTGCGGATCTCGTTCGACAGGGAATGGTCGAGCAGCGAGAAGAAGGGCCGCGGCAGCGCGGTCGGCAGGGGCTGGGGGGGCAGGAAGTCGGCGTCGAGCCCGAGGCGCTCGAACGCGATCCGTTCCAGATTGGCGTTGTCCTTGTCGTGCGGCACCGTCCGGTACAGGTCGACCAGCGCCGCGATGTCCTGGGTGAGCGCCTGCGAAAGCCGGAACGTGACCTGCTGCCAGTGCCGCTCCATGAAGAAATAGGCGATCACGCATTGCAGCAGCACCATCGGTAGCACGACGATGAGCAGCGAGCGGTAGTAGAGCCGCTTGGGCAGCAGGTCGCCGAGCCGCCGCCCGCCCGCCCGCAGCCAGTGCCGCGGCGGCGGCAGCGCCGCCGGAAAGGCCGCGGGTCGCCGGCCCCGCGCGCTATGGGTTGACAAGAAGCCGATAGCCGAGCCCTCGGATGGTTTGCAGGTAGGCGGGGTTGGCCGGATCGACCTCGATCTTGCGGCGCAGGCGGTTGACCTGGACGTCCACGGTGCGCTCGTTGGCGCCGGCGCCCGCCCCCGCCAGCGCGTCCCGCGACACGGCCTCGCCCGGGCAGGCCGCGAGCGTCTGCAGCATGTCGCGTTCGCGGTCGGTCAGCCGGATCAGCTCCTCGCCCTGCCGCAGCTCGCCCCGCCCGGTGCTGAAGCTGAACGGGCCGAAGCGGACCTGCCGGTCGGGGGCCGCGGCCCGCGGCACGGCGCGGCGCAGGATGGAGGCGATGCGCAGCAGCAGTTCGCGCGGCTCGTAGGGCTTGGCCAGGTAGTCGTCGGCACCCGCCTCGAGCCCGCGCACCCGGTCCTCGGCGTCCGACCGCGCGGTCAGCATCAGGATCGGCACCTGCGAGTCGCGGCGGACCGCGGCGGCGAAATCAAAGCCGTTCTCGCCCGGCATCATGGCGTCCAGCACGATCAGGTCGAAGGCGAGGCTTTTCAGATGGCCGCGCGCCTCGGCGGCGTCGCCCGCCACCGTGACGCGGTAGCGCTCCTTGCGCAAGAAGCGGCCCAGGAGGTCGCGGATGCGCCGGTCGTCGTCGACCAGCAGGAGGTGGGCGGCGTCGTCGGCGGGCGCCGGGGACGGGGCGTCGCGCGAAGGGGCGTCGCTCACGGCAGCGGACCTGGACCGGTCCCCGCCGCCCCTTCCGCGGCGAGCCGCCGGACGCGGTCGCGTTCGGACGGGTCGACCAGCCCCAGCAGGAACGCCGACACCTCGGCCCGCGCCGCCGGCCCCACGCGGTCCATGCCGTCCAGGGCGGCGCCGAACCGGCGCGACTGCAGCCGGGCCAGATCCAGCGCCAGCGCGCCGCCCCGGGCGGACGCGAACAGCAGCCGCTGCCGCCGGTCGCTCGCCCCCGACCTGACGTTGATGAAGCCCGCGTCAAGCAGGTCCTTCATGACGCGGTTCAGGCTCTGCTTGGTGATCTTCAGGATGTCGAGCAGTTCGGCCACGGTCAGGCCGGGGTGGCGGTACACGAAATGCAGCACGCGATGGTGGGCCCGGCCGAACCGGTAGGCTTCGAGCAGCCGGTCGGCGTCGCCCACGAAGTCGCGGTAGGCGAAGAACAGGAGTTCGATCAGGTCGAACATTGGCTCCGCGGCGGCGCGGTCGTCGACGTCCTGCGTCTTGGCCGGAACCGCCGCGATGGCTGAACACATGGGTGGCCCATCTCCAACTACGTCAGCAGTATTGACATATTCCGGGCGATCGGCAACCGTCCGGCCCATTGTTCGGGGCCCGCCGCGGCACCGTGGCAAGCGGCGGGCGGAGCCGCGCCGCCATCCAGAGCGAGACCATGGGAGCGATTTGATGGCCATCCTGCCCTTCGACCAGCGCGACGGCGTCATCTGGATGGACGGCCGCATCGTGCCTTGGAAGGACGCCACCCTGCACGTCCTCAACCACGGCCTGCACTACGGCGGCGCCGTGTTCGAGGGCGAGCGGGCCTACGACGGCGTCGTCTTCAAGAGCGCGGCCCATTCGGAACGGTTCCTGCGGTCGGCCGAACTGCTGGACTTCACCATTCCTTACACGGTGGCGGAGCTCGATGCCGCCAAGGCCGCCGTGATCGCGCGCAACGGCATCAAGGATGTCTACGTGCGCCCCATCGCCTGGCGCGGCAGCGAGATGATGGCGGTTGCGGCCCAGAACGCGACCATTCACGTGGCCATCGCGACCTGGGAATGGCCCAGCATGTTCGACGTCGCCCAGAAGATGAAGGGCATCCGCATCGACATGGCGGATTATCGCCGCCCCGACCCGCACTCCGCACCCGTCCATTCCAAGGCCGCGGGCCTGTACATGATCTGCACGATCTCCAAGCACCGGGCCGAGCGCAACGGCTACGCCGATGCCCTGATGCTGGACTGGCAGGGCCGCGTGGCCGAATGCACCGGCGCCAACGTGTTCTTCAGCCGGGACGGCGTGCTGCACACCCCGATCGCCGACTGCTTCCTCGACGGCATCACGCGACAGACCGTGCTTGAGCTCGCGGGCGACCTGGGGATCGAGGTCCAGGAGCGGCGGATCATGCCGGACGAACTCGCCTCGTTCAACGAGTGCTTCATCTGCGGCACGGGGGCCGAGATCACCCCCGTGTCGGAGGTCGGACCCTACCGGTTCACGCCCGGCAATATTTCCCGCGCCATCCTGGAAGCCTACGAGGACGCGGTCCGGCCCGCGAAGCGCTGACCCATCCACGGTCGCCGCACCGGGGATTGTTTCCCCCGGCGTGACGGCCCCGTGGTTCCGGTTTCCGGCCACCCCGTCGAGCTTGGCCGGCGGGTCAGAAAACGGCTTTCTGCCGGAACCGCGCCGCCCCGCTCGCATTGACATTCCTGCGATGCATGGCTGATATGGCTCAAAGTCAGAGCAGGCGCGGGTACGGGGAGGGTGGAATGACGGACGCGAGGATGACCTCCGGCCGCAGCGGCGAGCCTTCCGCGCCAATCCTCGAGATGCGCAACATTTCCAAGACGTTCCCGGGCGTGAAAGCGCTTTCCAACGTCCAGCTCACCATCTACCCGGGCGAGGTTCACGCCCTGATGGGCGAGAACGGCGCCGGCAAGTCCACCCTAATGAAGACGCTGTCGGGCGCCTACCAGGCCGATCCGGGCGGCGAGATCCGCGTGGCCGGCAAGCCGCTCAGGGCCAACGGACCCATCGAGGCCCGCGCCGCCGGCGTGTCGATCATCTACCAGGAACTGGCGCTGTCGCCGAACCTGTCGGTGGCCGAGAACATCTACCTGAACCGCGAGCCGCGGAAGGGCGGCCTGATCGACCGGCGCGCCATGGTGGAGGGCTCGGGCGGCGTCCTGCAACGGGTCGGGGCGACCTTCACGCCGTCGACGCTGGTGGGCTCGCTGTCGATCGCCGAGCAGCAGATGGTGGAGATCGCGCGCGCGGTCCACGCCGATTCCAAGATCCTGGTGATGGACGAGCCCACCACGGCGCTGTCGTCCCGCGAATCCGAGAAGCTGTTCGCCATCGTGCGCCAGCTCCGCAGCGAGGGGCTGGCCATCATCTACATCTCCCACCGCATGGCCGAGGTGTACGAGCTCAGCGATCGCGTGTCGGTGCTGCGGGACGGCGCCTACGTGGGCACCATCCTGCGCAGCGAGATGACGCCCGAGCTCGTGGTCAAGATGATGGTCGGCCGCGACTTGTCGTCCTTCTACAAGAAGACCGAGCGCTTCACCCCGAAGGTCGATCCCGTGCTGGAAGTGAGCGGCGTGGGCGACGGCCGCCGCGTCCGCGACGTGTCGTTCAACCTGCATCCGGGCGAGGTGCTAGGGCTCGCGGGCCTCGTGGGCGCGGGCCGCTCGGAGATGGCGCGGCTTCTGTTCGGCGCCGACGCGCGCACCACCGGCACGGTCAGGCTCGCGGGCAGGCCGGTCAACATCCGCTCGCCGCAGGATGCCATCGACCAGGGGCTCGTCTACCTGACCGAGAACCGCAAGGCCGAGGGCGTGCTGCTCGACATGTCGGCCAAGGACAACATCAACCTGATGATCTGCCCCAAGGACGCCAAGGCCGGCGTGCTCGACCGCAAGCGGATGCTGGAGCGGTGCAAGGCCGCGATCGCGGCCATGAAGATCCGCGTGGCCGGGCCGGACATCACGGTCGGTTCGTTGTCGGGCGGCAACCAGCAGAAATGCCTGCTGTCGCGCCTGCTCGAAACCCGGCCCAAGGTGCTGATCCTGGACGAGCCGACCCGCGGGGTCGACATCGGGGCCAAGTCCGAGATCTACCGGATCATCGACGACCTCGCCAAGGCGGGCGCCGCCATCCTGGTCATCTCGTCCGAGCTCGCGGAGGTGGTGGGCGTCGCCGACCGGGTCATCGTGATGCGCGAAGGCCGCCTGATGGGCGAGGTCACCGGCGACGACATCGACCAGGAGAACATCATCGCGCTCGCCACGGCCGCCAGGGGCGAGGTTCCGGTCGAGCGGACCTCGGACGGCTTCGATCTCGGCGGCGACATGGCGGCCATGGGCGAGGTGGCGATCGGCCACAACCCTGGCGCGTCGCCTCCGACCAGGCATTGAACAAGGGCCGGGACCAAGCCGGCGGCCCATCAGGGGGTAGGGAAACGTGAGCACCGCCAATGCCGCCAAGGTCGACAGCCCGTCGTCGGTCGCCGCCAAGCAGCGCATGCGCTCTCTCATGCAGACCATCGGCATGCTGCCGGTGCTCGTGCTGCTCGCCATCCTGTTCCAGTTCCTGAGCGCCTACAGCGACACGGGCGCGTTCAACTTCGCGGACGGCCGCTTTCTCACGCAGCAGAACCTGCCCGTGGTGGCCCAGCTCGCCTCCATCAACACCGTGCTGGCGGCCGGCATGACCTTCGTGATCCTGACGGGCGGCATCGACCTGTCGGTCGGCTCCATGCTGGCCGTGTCGGCCATGGCGGCGCTGCTGATCTCGCAGCAGGCGAACTACAGCGTGCCGACGCTCCTGGGCGGCCTGCTGGTCGGCCTCCTGTTCGGCCTGGTCAACGGCGGCCTGATCGCCGGGATGAAGCTGCCGCCCTTCATCGTGACGCTCGGCTCGCTCACGGCCGTGCGCGGCATTGCCCGGCTGTTCGGCAACGACACGACGGTGTTCAACTCCGACCTCGCCTTCAAGGGTATCGCCGACAGCTTCAACGTGCCGGGCCTGGGCGCCATCTCGTGGCTCACCGTGATCGCGCTCGCCGTGGTGGCGCTCGCATGGTTCATCCTGCGCCGCACGGTGCTCGGCGTGCACATCTACGCGGTGGGCGGCAATCCGGCCGCGGCGCGGCTGAGCGGCATCAAGGTCCACCTGATCCTGCTGTTCGTCTACGGTACGTCGGGGCTGCTGGCGGGCTTGGCCGGGCTGATGCAGGCCGCGCAGCTCCAGTCCGCCAACGGGCTGCAGCTCGGAACCGGCTACGAGCTCGACGCCATCGCGGCCGTGGTGCTGGGCGGCACGTCGCTGGTGGGGGGCGTGGGCTCCGTGATCGGCACGCTGATCGGCGCCCTGATCATCGCGGTGCTGGCCAACGGCCTCATCCTGGCGGGCGTCTCGGACGTGTGGCAGTACATCATCAAGGGGCTGGTCATCATCGGCGCCGTGGCGCTCGACCGCCTGCGCAACCAGGGCGGCGCCCGCACCTGACCCCCAGAAAAATCCGGACCTCACGAATTCCGGTAGCGGCCGCACCCCGATCGGGCGGCCGCTTCAATCCAGGGAGAAACCAACATGCTCAAGAAGATCCTGCTCGCCGGCGCCGCCCTCCTGCTGGCGACCGGCGCGTCCGGGGCCAAGGACCTCAAGACGATCGGCATCTCGCTCGGCTCGCTCGGCAACCCGTTCTTCATCGCGCTCAGCAAGGGCGCCGAGTTCGAGGCCAAGAAGACCAACCCGAACGTCAAGCTGCTGACCTTCGGATACGAGTACGACCTCGGCAAGCAGGTCAACCAGATCGACAACTTCATCGCCGCGGGCGTCGACCTGATCCTGCTCAACCCCGGCGACGTGAAGGCGCTGCGCCCGGCGATCGAGAAGGCCCAGAAGGCCGGCATCAAGGTGGTGGCGGTCGACACCAACGCGGAAGGCGCCGACGCCGCCGTGACGACCGACAACGTCCAGGCGGGCCAGATCGCCTGCCAGTTCTTCATCGACAAGCTCGGCAAGAAGGGCAACGTCATCATCGAGAACGGCCCCCAGGTGTCCTCCGTGGTGGACCGCGTCAACGGTTGCAAGAAGGCGCTGGCGGACGCGCCCGACATGAAACTCCTGTCGAGCGACCAGGACGGCAAGGGCTCGCGCGACGCGGGCCTGACCGTGATGAAGAGCCTGCTGACCCGGTTCCCAAAGGTGGACGCGATCTTCGCCATCAACGATCCCCAGGCGCTCGGCTCCAACCTCGCGGCCAAGCAGCTCAACCGGACCGACATCGTCATCACCTCGGTCGACGGCGCCCCGGACATCGAGGCCGGCCTCAAGGACCAGGCCTCGCCGATGGTCCAGGCCTCGGCGAGCCAGGATCCCTTCTCCATGGCCCGCAAGGCGGTCGACATCGGCGTCGACCTGCTGAACGGCAAGGAGCCGTCCCAGAAGGTCACGCTGCTGCCTTCCAAGCTCGTCACGCGCGACAACGTCGCCGACTACAAGGGCTGGACGTCCGACCGCGCGGGCGAGTGAAGGCCGACCGGGCGGAGCAGTAGAACGCCGGAGGGAGGCGGGCGACCGCGTGTCGCCGGTCTCCGTTCCGCGCCCGGGCAGGTTCGCGCCCACCGCCCGCGACCGGCGGGTCGGGGGCGGAACCCCTCGGGTCGCGGCTTGATCCGCGGCGGTTCGGACCGGTACACCCTGGCCCGCCATGGCGCGCGACCTCGTCCCCCTCGTCCTGCACCGCGACGGCCTGATGCTGGTGCTCGACAAGCCGGCCGGGATCGCGGTGCACCGCGGCCCGAAGGGCGGCGGGAGCCTCGAGGACGATTTCGGCAGCCTGTGCTTCGGCCTGCCGCGCCCGCCCGCCCTGGCCCACCGGCTCGATCGCGACACGTCCGGCTGCCTCGTGCTCGGGCGGCACCGCAAGGCGCTGGCCAGGCTGGGCCTCCTGTTCAAGCAGGGCCGCATCGGCAAGACCTACTGGGCCGTGGTCGAGGGAAGGCCGGATGCCGACGAAGGCCTGATCGACCTGCCGCTCGGCCGGCGTGACGCGTCGCGCGGCTGGTGGATGCAGGTCGACCCGCTCGGCGCGCCGTCGCGGACGCGCTGGCGCGTCATGGGCCGCGACGGCGGGGCCCAGACCTGGCTGGCGCTCGAACCGCTGACCGGCCGCACCCACCAGCTGCGCGTCCACTGCGCCGCGATGGGCTGGCCGATCGTGGGGGACGCCGTGTACGGCGCCGCGCCAAATGCTTCCGAGCCCCTGCACCTGCACGCCCGCGCGGTCTCGGTTCCGCTCCCGGCCGGCCGGGAGCCGATCCGGGTCGAGGCGCCCGTGCCCGGCCACATGGCGGCGGCCCTGGCGCGAACCGGCGGCGCGGGTCCGACACGCTCCACCACGCACGTTTAGCGCACAAGGCGATGTCCTTGTGTCTGAGAGACTGGCGCAAGTTCTGACGCTCGACCTGGCCGTTGGTCCAGGGATGGCGCGGCTTGGTCAGGCGATGCTCGATGTCGAGATCAGCGCAGGCTCCCTCGAAGAAGTGGCAGCGAAGAGCACCTTTTCGGCGCGCATCGCCCTGATCTCCCCCGGCGTCCACGTGTTGCCCGAGGGCTCGGTGAAGTGCGTGTCGTTGTCGGGTAAGCACGGTGTGGATCTTGTAGGGAACGGCGGCGGCGAGGGCCCGGAGGATACTGCCAGCGACCCGGCGCGTGGCCCCTCGTGAAGCTCGACCAAGGCGAACCCAGAAGGAACGTACCGGATACCGCTGGTGGATCCGCGGCAAACGGCCACCCGGCCTGTGCGACAAGCGCTTCTCCTCAGCCTACCTGTTCGCCGCCGTCCGCCGTGCCACCGGCGAGAGCGTCGCCCTCGTGCTGCCCCGCATGCGCACCGAGGCCATGGACCGCTTCCTCCGCGACTTCGCGGCCACCGTGCCGGACGACACCCAGGCCGTCATGGTGCTCGACGGCGCCGGTTGGCACGACCCGCGCTCGGTTACCATCCCGGCCAACGTCACCCTCGTCGCGCTGCCTGCCTATAGCCCCGAACTCAACCCGGGTCGAGCGGGTCTGGCTGTACCTGCGCGAGCGCTACCTCTCGCACCGGCTCTTTGCCCAGTATCAAGACGACCGATCAAGGCGAAGCTTCGAGCTATGAATCGATAAGCGAACATCCCG
>CAXTEP010000044.1:17290-19383 GCA_964243125.1 uncultured Lichenihabitans sp.
AAGACGACCGATCAAGGCGAAGCTTCGAGCTATGAATCGATAAGCGAACATCCCGCTCATCAGTTTCACAGGATGAAGGGTAGCAGCCCCTCGTAGGCGGCCGTCAACTCTGGGATGGGGGATTTGCTCATCAGGCAGCGTTTGAAACGATCGAACCGCGCGTTGACAACGCTCTCGACGCTCTCGAGAACGCTTTCCTTGTCGTCCATCAGCTCCGGCCGCAAGGTAACCACCGCAGTCGCCAACCCCACCATCATCCCGCAATACATGTTGGGGGACAGCATAAAGTGCTTGTTCGTCGTACCCACGTCGTCGAACACGACCTTGCGGATCGGGCGCGCCTCGTTGAGGCAGCACGCGATCCCCGCACAAACCTGAACCAGCGTCCGGGTCGCCCGCGCGGAACGCGTTTTGCCGCCCGCGACCGCCGGCATCGAGTCGCCGTGCCGGGCCATGATCCGGCTCCAGGCGTTGTCCAGGGCCTGCTCCAACACCAGCATATTGCGCGCGCCATGCCGACGAAGAAGCACCTTCAGCGGGCCGTAGAGACGGTCGGAAAAGCTGTGTTCTTCCCGAACCAGGAGTTCCACCGGGCATGGGAACAGCGGCTCAACGCCAGGGGCGGGCAGGAGCATGTCGGTGGCGAAAGACTCGACCTGCGTGAACAGGCTGTCCGTCACCCGCAACGCGGGGGTCCCGAACAACGCCCCGATCGCCACCAGCGGACCGATCTCATCCCGCACCACCTTGGGCAGGATGGAGCCGGGTGTCTCGGCCTCCTGCCGGATCGAATAACGGACCACTCTCACCTGGTCCTTGATCGCGTGCAGAAGAGTGTTGGCTGAACATCTCATGGTGGATCCACCTGTCGCAGGCCGATCGCTTGCAACCATCTGTGAGATATGGCCGCGTCGAGGACATCAAGAAACACGTCGGCGCCGGGCTCAGAACCAGCCGGCTTGCTTGACGATTGTCACGACCACGTCCCGCGCTTCGAGATGAGGCATATGGCCGATGCCGGGGAGCAGGTGCAACGCCATCAGGCCCGGGAGGCCGAGCGCGTGCCGCCACGGGATAATGCGATCCGCCGTGCCGAACACCACGCGGGTCGGCACCGTGACCCGCGCGAGATCCGCCCGCACCGAATGCGCCTGTGTTCCATCGGGGAATACCGCATCCATCAGGCGGCGCTGGCTGTCGACGGTCGCGGTGCCGTCGCGGGCCCTCAGCGTCGAGCGCACGAAAGCTGGCGTGATGATGGCGGGGTCGGCGACGAGTTCCCGCATCCACGGGGTCAAGGACGCCTCGGACCGGGCCGCGAGATAACCGCGCATGAAATCGCCGTTGATCTCCGGCCCGAGGCCGGCGGGCGAGAGGAGCACGAGGGAGCGGACGTCCAGCGCGCCGCGCGCCGTAAGCGCGGCCGCCACCGCACCCCCGAGCGAATGGCCGACCAGATGGACGGCCGGCAGGTCGGCTCCGCCCAGGGTGGCCTCGAGTGCATCCACGAGCCCGGAAAATCGCGGCTGCGCGTCGAGCGGCGACGCGCCGTGGCCGGGAAGGTCGACGGCGAAAACGGGCCGGCCAAGGTCCTGACCGCTCAGGAAGGGACGCCAGCTTGCGGCTTCGGCTCCGAAGCCATGAACCAGAAGCAACGGCGTGCCCTGGCCTTCGCGGAGGCGCATGAGGTTCAGCGGCCCGCTCGCGGGAACGAGCGGGTTCGCGGCGGCGGGCGCCTTCACCAGGGTCGAGGGTTCGGCGGCCGCTGGTGAAAACGGGATCGAGGGCGCGTGAGACGTCGTAGCTTCGGGCTCTGCGGCGAGCCGCGCAGGTCGATGGTCTTGGGCCTGGACATCGATTGCCTGGATCCGCCCGCGTGGCCCGGTCCCTTGCAGCCCTTCGATACGCAGTCCGCGCTCGCGGGCGAGCCGCCGGGCCAAAGGGGTCGCGCGGGGCCGCGTCCCGCCCGCCTCCGCCATCGGCGAAGCGGTCGAACCGACTCCTCGCGGTGATGGCACAACGTCGGGCCGCGAGGGTCCTGTGGAGGTCACGCCGGACGGCGACGCGACAGCGTGGCGGTTGGGCGGGGCGGC
>CAXTEP010000044.1:19483-20733 GCA_964243125.1 uncultured Lichenihabitans sp.
GCGGCTTCCTCGCCGTCCGCGTCGATCCAGGCCACCACGCTGCCGACCGGAATGTCCTCGCCGGACGCGACGGCAAGGTCGCGGATCGTTCCGGAGGCCTGCGCCTCGATCTCCATCGCGGCCTTGTCGGTCTCGATCTCGAAGAGCGGCTGGCCCTTGGCCACCTTGGCGCCGGCTTCCACGTACCACTTCGAAATCTTGCCTGTGGCCATGTCCATGTCGACACGGGGCAGGATGACCTCGCTCGGCATCAGACTCTCCCGGCAACCAGGGCACGAGCCCCGGCCAGGATGGTTGCGACCTGCGGAACCGCGGCCTTCTCGAGTTCGGGGTTGTAGGGGATCGGGCATTCCGCGCCGCCGAGGCGCATAATTGGTGCGTCGAGGTAGTCGAAGGCGTCGCTTTCGGCGATCAGCGCGGCGATCTCGGCACCAATGCCGAGCGTCTTCACGCCCTCGTAAACGCAGAGCAGCCTGCCCGTCTTCTTCACGCTGGCGACGAGCGTTTCGCCGTCGATCGGACGCAGGCAGCGCAGGTCGATGACCTCTGCGTCAATGCCGTCCTTGGCGAGTTCGGCGGCGGCGTCAAGCGCACGGTGAACCATGATGGCAGTCGCGACGATGGTCAGCTGCGTTCCCTGCCGCACCACGGCAGCCTTGCCGATCGGCACCGTATAGGCCCCCTCGGGCACCGGCCCCTTCATCTTGTAGAGCAGCTTGTGCTCGAACATCATCACGGGGTCGGGATCCGCAATGGCCGCGAGCAGCAGTCCCTTGGCGTCATGAGGAGTTGAAGGCTGCACGACCTTCAGGCCCGGCACGTGGGCGAGCCACGCTTCCAGGCTCTGGCTGTGCTGTGCTGCGGCCCCCGTTCCGCTGCCCGAGGGAAAGCGCATCACGAGCGGCACGCTGACCTCGCCGCCGAGCATGTAGCGGATCTTGGCGGCCTGGTTGACGATCTGCTCCATCGCCAGGGTCGCGAAATCCGAGAACTGGAACTCGAACACCGGCCTGAGACCGGTGAGGGCGGCCCCAACCGCCACGCCGGCGCCGCCGAGCTCGGAAATGGGCGTGTCCATCACGCGATCCTCGCCGAACCGATGCACGAGATCGCCCGTGACCTGGAAGGCGCCACCGTAGACCCCGATGTCCTCGCCCATCAGGATGACCCGTTCGTCGGCCTCCATGGCGATCGCCAGGGCCTCCTGGATCGCCTGCGCATAGGTCAGTTCGCGGACCGCGACGTCCATG
>CAXTEP010000044.1:20833-23723 GCA_964243125.1 uncultured Lichenihabitans sp.
TCGAAAGACGCCTGGGCCACCGCGCCGAAATCGTTGCCGTCGACGATCACGCCCGGCATCGCGTAGGCGACCGCGCGGTCGGCGACATTGGCCACCGCGGTCGAGCGCTCGGTCGAGGTCGACATCCCGTAGCGGTTGTTCTCGCAAACGAAGACGACGGGCAGCTTCCAGACCGAAGCCATGTTGAGGGCCTCGTGGAAGGCGCCCTCGTTGTTGGCGCCGTCGCCGAAGAAGGAAACCACCACGCTCGTGGTCTTGCGGCGCTTGGCCGACAGCGCCGCGCCGACCGCGATCGGGATGCCGCCACCCACGATCCCGTTGGCGCCGAGATTGCCCTTGGCGACGTCCGCGATATGCATGGAGCCACCGCGGCCATGGCAATAGCCGGTCTCCTTGCCGAAGAATTCGGCGAACATCCGCCCGACATCCGCTCCTTTGGCGATGCAGTGGCCGTGACCGCGATGGGTGGAGGTGATGTAGTCGGCGTCCGAGAGCGGCATGCAGATGCCGACCGCGCTGGCTTCCTGCCCGATCGACAGGTGCATCGTGCCGTGGATGAGGCCTCTCATGTAGGCCTGTTCGGCCCCTTCCTCGAAGAGGCGTATAAGGTTCATCTTCTTGAGCGCCTGACGCAGCGCCTCGCTGCCGAGCCGGCGATAGATGTCGGGAAGGTTGGGGCCGCCGCCTGCGGGCGGACGCGGGACGACCTCACCGGGCTTGAGAAGGCTCATGGCTGGGTTCCGAAGCCGGGATCCGGGCCGACAAAGCCCTCTCGGCAGAGGCCGGACTGCCGCCCGTGGAGGGCCGTCATGCCCGCAGGCGACCCGCATGGTTCGCGGGCGGCGTCATG
Source organism: uncultured Lichenihabitans sp. (assembly GCA_964243125.1). Lineage (GTDB taxonomy): Bacteria > Pseudomonadota > Alphaproteobacteria > Rhizobiales > Beijerinckiaceae > Lichenihabitans. Next base: position 21,684 of record CAXTEP010000044.1, read on the forward strand.
AAACGGGCGTCCGACTGATCGAGCCTGCGGCGGATCTGGGTGACGACAAGCGAATCATCGGGCACGCAATTGTCATAGGTCAGCTTCTCGCCAGCCCTGACCGGCTTCACGACCTTGGCCTTCTCGGCCAGGCCCAGCGGGATCGCGCGCTCGGTCCGGGCATCCTCCCAGTCCATCGCGAACCCGCGATAGTCGTGCAACCCGATCGCTTCCAAGGTCTGGCCGGGCACCAGGTCGCGCTTGGCAAGGGCGGCGCATTCGGCCACGGGCTGATCGAGCGGCACCATGTCGGCGCGCTTGTGCATCACCGCCCGCACCGCCGAGAGCGGCACTTCGAGGCTGGTCAGATGATAGGGCCGCAGCAGCGAGAAGCAGGGACCCGGACCCACCTTCAAATCCACCATGCGTTCCGTCACGCGGCCGTGGCGCGGCTTGACGATGCAGAACACACCGGGCGCGACGCCCTTGCCGACCGTGTAGTCGACCACGCCCGCCTTGCCGAGGATGCCGCCGTCCTCCCTCGTGCAGAGCACCTGGGCCAACTGCTCGCGGCCCACTGCGGGGCCGTGCATGCCGGGCACGTCCGGCTTGAGACCGGTCGCGTTGGCGATGGCGACCATCTCGATCATGGTCTTGGAGCCGTCGACGAACTCGACCAGCATGCGCGGGCTCATGTTGCGGGCCCGCGCTTCGGCCTCGTATTCCTCCGGCATGGCGTCGAACTTGAGGGGGTTGTTCTTGCCCTTGCCGGCCGCCACCACGTCGAAGCCGCAGCTCTGGGCGAAGGAGATCAGTTCCAGGGCGCAGGCCGGCTCGTCCCCGGCCGCCCCCGTGAAGACCACCCCCGCCTTGCGGGCTTCCTGCTTGAGGAAGCGCCCGATCGTGATATCGGCCTCGACGTTGAGCATCACGACGTGCTTGCCGTTCGCCATGGCTTCCAGGGCAACGAGCGTCCCGACATTCGGATTGCCGGTCGCATCGATCACGACGTCGATGTGCCCGGCCCGGCACAACCCCTTGTAGTCATCGGTGACGGCGATCTTGTTCATCTCGATCGCACGGTCGATGTCGCTCGCGGAGGACGCGTCGACGACGTCGCCGCGGTCGCACCCCGCGATCAGGGCAGCCCCGACGGCATTGCCCTGCCGGATCTCGGAGATGGCGCCGATGCGCACGCCCGGCATCAAGCCGACCTGGACCACGATGTCGGTGCCCATCTGGCCGGCTCCGGCGAGCCCGATGGTCACCGGCCCCTGCCGATCGGCACGCGCGGCGATCTCGGCCGCAAACCCCACGAGACCGATCACGCGCTTCCCTCTCTCGACGTCCTTGTGTTCCGCAAGCTGTATCGAACATTTGTATTTTCGTCAATACAACTAGGGGCCTGCGAGCTGCGCTGGCTGCGAGATTATCCGTGCTTCCAGCGCCCGCTTCATCGCGTTGCGACTGCCGGCCGAGTCCGGCATGAACCAGTTCGGCTCATTTCCAGTGAAGAAACCCATGGCCCGCGCGGGATCCGGCTGGCCTTCTCGCGGAAGGACCACCACGTGCGCAGATCGTCGACGGTTGCGAGCAACGTCAGGGCCATGCCCTCCTGCTCGAGGACGGCCGCCATGATACACAAGCAGTAGGTCGTATAAAGGAAGCCCTCCGGCCAGGCGTGGCCGATGGCCCCGATATCGTCGCTGCGCGCGATGGCATCGTCGGCGGTCGTACCGCTTTCGACTCGCGCGGTTTGGCGCTGACGAGGTCACGCAGCAGCGATCCGGCCGCGAAAGCGACGAAGTCGCGACGGTCCAATCGCGCGTCGTCCTTGGTTGGCCGAGAACACCTCGGTCCAGTTTAGGAAAGCTTCGGTCAGCCGTGCGTCGTCGATGCCAAGGTGAGCCCGTACCACTCCGACACGAGCCGGGCGTCTTGGCGGAAAGCGGCCTCGAACCACCGCAGTTGCCGGGCGCAGTGACGCACATCCGGCACGTCGCCGACCTGGTTTTTCCATGCTGAGATTCATGATTCTTCCCGCAGCTGCGGGCCGGCGTC
>CAXTEP010000045.1:0-22192 GCA_964243125.1 uncultured Lichenihabitans sp.
GCCATGCCCTTCTTGAAGGACTTGATGCCCTTGGCGAAGTCGCCCATCAGGTCGGATACCTTGCCCTTGCCGCCGAACAGGAGCAGCAGCACGCCGCCCACGATGATCCAGTGCCAGATGCTCATTCCACCCATGGACGCGACCCTCAAACGTGCCCGCGGCCGCACCATGGGGCCGGCGAGCGTTTCTTGCCGCCAACCTAAGGGTCGGGCCGCACAAAAACAAGCGCGACCCCCTGCAGCCGAGCCCGGGCCGGACCCCTCACAGGCGATAGCGGATCTGGTCGGTCCAGAAGCGTTCCAGGCGCGACAGCGACTGGTTCAGCTGCACGAACTCGTCGCTCGAAATGCCGCCGATCTGCTCCACCGTGGTGATGTGCTTGTTGTAGAGCGACGACACGATGTCGTGCACCTCCTGGCCCTTGTCGGTCAGGCTGATGCGGACGGACCGGCGATCGATCCGCGAGCGGGCGTGGTGGAGGTAGCCCATCTCGACCAGCTTCTTGACGTTGTAGGACACGTTGGAGCCGAGATAGTAGCCCCGCGTCCGCAATTCGCCCGCGGTCAGCTCCTTGTCGCCGATGTTGTAGATCAGCAGGGCCTGCACGGAATTGACGTCGTTGCGGCCGCGGCGGTCGAACTCGTCCTTGATCACGTCGAGCAGCCGGCGGTGCAGCCGCTCGACCATCGTCAGCGCTTCGAGATAGACCGGGCGGACTTCCTTGATCCGTTCGTTGCGCGTGCTTGAAACGTCCAATTTAGCGGCGGCTGGCATTCGAAACCCCGTTCACTTGTCCGGCGGCTCTTGGTGACCCCCGTTTGGTAAGCCACCTCTAAGCTCCTTTTGTGAAGAGCACTTTAAGTAACAAGATGAACCGACCCGCGAGCAATCGCAGTAAATCGTGCGTTAAGTGCCGGACTCGAACGGAAGAGTTTCGCCGTCATCCAAGCTTGCTTCGATCAAACAAGCTGAATCCTTCGTTCCGCGGCTACGCGTAGGGCTCGGTTTCGCGGGCCGCCAGGTAGGTCAGGGCCAAATAGGCCGCCACCAGGACGAGGTCGACGCCTCCGACGGCGGCGTCGTAATCCAGCACGCGCGGGGTGAGCAGGATCACGAACCACTGGCCCGCGATCGCCACCAGCCACACCACGCCGCCCCAGGAGGAAGCAAGCCACAGCCCCACCGCGGCGATCAGGTCCACGACGCAGAAGAACACTGCGGCACCGAGGCCGACCGCGGCCAGCGCGTCGGCGGCATCCGGCCCGAAGCTGTCGGGCGCCAGGACCAGCGCCCATTGCCGCAGGCCCTGCACAACCCACAGCACGGACGTGACCCGCATGAACCAGACCAGCGCGACCCCGAAGCGGAGTGAGCCCGCGGTCTCGCTCGGCCCGAGCCGGATGGCTTCGATAGGCGGCCTGGTGCGGGGCGTGGTCGGTTGGGGCTTCACGCGCGGGATCGCTTCGAGGAACGGTGCGACCCGAATGGGCCGCGGCCCGCCCGGCTGTCAAGCCGGACCGCGCGAGCGTGGCGGGCCGGCTCCCGAAGCGCCGCCCTGCTTCACCCGGCCGCGGGGCGCGCCGCGGCAGGACGGGGCGTCGCCCGCGGCCACGTCATGCCCCGGGGCTGTCGGACCCCGCGGCCCCGTGCTAGTTGGAGCTGTTCCAACTTCAAGCCCGACCAGCGGAGCTCCGCATGTTGCATCGGCTCGACGGCACGTCCAAGGTCGAAACCGTGCCGGCCGCAACGCCCGACATCCGGCCCCGCCCGGGTATCGGCCTCGACCTGGCGCATCGCCCGCGGCGCAACCGCAAGTCCGAATGGGCGCGGCGCCTCGTCCGCGAACACGTGCTGACCACCGACGACCTGATCTGGCCCCTGTTCGTCGTGGAAGGCGAGGGCGTGAGCCAGCCCATCGCGTCCATGCCGGGCGTGGAGCGCCATTCGGTCGACCGGGCCGTGGAGGCCGCCCGCCGGGCGCAGGCGTTGCGCATCCCGGCCATCGCGCTGTTTCCCTACACGCGGGCCGAGTTGCGGGACGATACCGGCTCGGAAGCCCTGCGCGACACCAACCTGGTGTGCCGGGCCTGCCGGGCCATCAAGGCCGCGGTCCCGGAGCTGGGCCTGATCACCGACGTGGCGCTCGATCCCTACACCAGCCACGGCCACGACGGCGTCCTGCACGAGGACGAGGTCCACAACGACGCCAGCGTCGAAATCCTCGTGGCCCAGGCCCTCAACCAGGCGCGGGCCGGCGCCGACATCGTCGCCCCGTCCGACATGATGGACGGCCGCGTCGGGGCGATCCGCGCGGCGCTGGACCGGGGCGGCTTCGACCGCGTGCAGATCATGAGCTACGCGGCCAAATACGCGTCGGCGTTCTACGGGCCCTTCCGCGACGCGATCGGCAGCGCCGGCATGCTCAAGGGCGACAAGCGCACCTACCAGATGGACTGCGCCAACGGCAACGAGGCTCTGCGCGAGGTCGCGCTCGACCTCGAGGAAGGCGCCGACATGATCATGGTCAAGCCCGGTCTGCCCTACCTCGACATCGTCCACCGGGTAAAGGAGGCGTTCGGGGTGCCGACCTTCGCGTACCAGGTGTCGGGCGAATACGCGATGATCGCGGGAGCGGCCGCCCAGGGGTGGATCGACGGCCCGAAGGCCATGATGGAAAGCCTGATCGCCTTCAAGCGGGCCGGCGCCGATGGCATCCTCACCTATTTCGCCCTGCAGGCCGCCGAGGCGCTGCAAGCGGCCTGAGCGGGCCGCGTCGGCGGCGCGCTGCCTTGCAACGGCCGATCCCCGGCGCGACCGCGCTTCTGCTCGGCCTGGCGCTGGCGGGTTGCGGGCCCGAACTCGATCGCGATCAGGTCGCCATCTGCCGGATGGCGATCCCTGTCCTGATCGAGGGCGACGGGGCGGTCCACGTCCTCGGCCAGCAGCCGGCCGGGTCCGGCCTCCGCGTGGATTTCACGGTCACGAACTCCGACGGCTCCCGGACCCGTCGCGCCGTGGACTGCGTGTTCGGCGTCGGCCAGGAACGGCTGCGGCTCGCCGTCCTGCGCCTGGGCGACCGGACCCTGTCGGAACCCGAACTGATCATGCTGAACCGGTTCTGGACCGGCTCGGGCGAGGCACTCGCGCAGGACCCCGATCCGCTCGACGAGGCGGCCGGCGGCTTGCGGTTGCCGGCCGGCACCGGCTACCCCGTGCAGCAGCTCGTCAACGCCATTCCGAGCGCGGCCGTCTACGCCTTGCTGGCCGCCGCCTATTCGCTGATCTACGGCCTCGTCGGCCGCATTAACCTGGCCTTCGGGGCGTTTGCGGCCCTCGGCGGCTCGGCGGCCCTGCTGGTGATGATCGCCGGCCCGGGATGGCCGGCCTTTCTGACCGTGGCGGTCGCGGCCGGCACAGCTCTCCTCTGCGCGGGCCTGCACGGCGCCGTGGCGGGGCGGCTGGTGTTCCAATCGCTGCACGGCGCGTCGGGCCAGCAGGGCCTGGTCGCCACCGTGGGGCTGGCCCTGGCTCTGGGCGAATACACGCGTCTCGCGCAGGGCTCGACGACCCGCTGGGCCGGCCCGCTCCTGGATGCGCCCGTAGCAATCGCGCGCGACCCCGGGTTCGCGGTAACGGTCACCCCCATAGCGGTGCTGGTGACCGCGATGGCGGCCAGCGCGGCCGGCGCCGTGCTGTGGACCATGCGCGCCACGCAGTTCGGGCGCGACTGGCGCGCCTTCAGCGACGACGCGGGGGCCGCGGCGCTGTTCGGGGTGGCCCGGGACCGCCTGTTCGCCACCACGTTCGCGCTGGCCTGCGCGCTCGCCGGCCTTGCGGGCTGCATCGAGGTCGTGTTCTTCGGCGAGCTCGGCACGGCCTACGCGGCGACCCTCGGGGTCAAGGCGCTGACGGCGGCGGTGCTGGGCGGCATCGGCTCGGTTCCGGGCGCGCTGCTAGGCGGGCTCGCGATCGGGCTCGTCGAGTCCGGCTGGTCGGCGGCCTTCCCAATCGTGCATCGCGACCTCGTCGTGTTCGCGATGCTGGTGGCCTGCCTGATCTGGCGTCCCGGCGGGTTCCTGGGCCAGCGCGACCTCGCGCCCCGCCGCGTGTGAGGCCGGCCCGCGGAACCTTGTGGCGGCTGGCCGCATGAACCACATAGGAACGGCCGACGGCCGCGCCCCGACAGGACCGACACCATGACGTCCACGCCCGGAACCCGATACCCCGCCTTCGCGGCGCCTGCAGGCCGCGCCGGACCGCCGGCCGGCGCACTCGCGGGCGTGCGGTCGCGGCGCGTCCTGGCGGTCGGGCTGGACCTGATCCTCGTGTCGGTCCTGTCCGTCGCGCTGTGGCTCGCGTTGCTGGTCGTGACCTTCGGCCTTTCGCTGCTGCTGCTGCCGCCCTTGTTCCCGTTCGTGGCCTTCTTCTACAACGGCCTGTCGGTGTCGGGGCCGCGGATGGCGACGTTCGGCATGCGGGCCGCCGGCATCGAGCTGCGCATGGCCGACAACGGCGGGCGTGTGCCCTTCGTCTACGCGGCCATCCACGCCGTGCTGTTCTACTTCAGCTGGATGTTTCCGCCCGTATTTCTCCTGTCGCTGTTCATCCCCGGCAAAAGGTGCTTGCACGACATGCTGTCCGGGGTGATCTTCACGCGCCGCCTGTGAACGCCACGGCCGAACGGAAGAGCGGAAACGTGAGGGTCGACGGTCTTGACGCGTGAGCCGCGCGACGCACCGCAGTTCTACCTGACCGCTCCCTCGCCCTGCCCCTACCTGCCGGGCCGCGAGGAGCGGAAGGTTTTCACGCATCTCGTGGGACGCCGCGCCCACGTCCTGAACGACACGCTGAGCCAGTCGGGGTTCCGCCGCTCGCAGACCATCGCGTACCGACCGGCCTGCGAGAACTGCCGGGCCTGCGTGTCGATCCGGGTCTGCGTCGACGGTTTCGCACCGGGCAAGAGCTTCCGGCGCGTGCTCGAGGCCAACAACGGGCTGGTCGGCTGCACGCTGCCGCCCCGCCCCTCGTCGGAGCAGTATTCCCTGTTCCGCAGCTACCTCGACGCGCGTCACGGCGAGGGCGGCATGGCCGACATGAGCATTCTCGACTACGCCACAATGGTGGAGGACAGCCACGTCGAGACGCGGATCGTCGAGTACCGCGACCACGGCCCCGACACCGCCGTGACGGGCCGGGGCGAGGGCGACCTGCTGGCCGTGTGCCTGACCGACGTGCTCGCCGACGGCCTGTCGATGGTCTACTCGTTTTACGATTCCGAGCGGTCGGAACGGTCGCTCGGCACCTACATGATCCTCGACCACATCGCCCAGGCCCGCGCCCTCAACCTGCCGCACCTGTACCTCGGCTACTGGGTCAACGGCTCCCGCAAGATGCACTACAAGGCCCGTTTCCTGCCGCAGGAGCGGCTGGGCCTGAACGGATGGGAGCGCGTAGACCGCTGAGGCGGTCCGCGGAGCATGGTTTTCCCTGACCGTTCGGACGGCGATCCGGAGGGTCGCGTCCCGCCCGCCCTTCGGCAACCATTCGCGAGGCTGAGGCGCCGCACGCCATGCTCTGCGACCGGGCGTTGCGCGGGCCGGACCGTTAACGGCCCGATGACGAGTCCGGACGCATTCTCCCGCCATGCCGGACGCGAGGTCGCGTGCGGCGAGATGATTCCCAGCCGGACCGGCGGGCAACTGGACAGGCTCCCGTGACCGCAGCGCAGCCTCGATCGGCTCCGGACCGTTCGGACCAGGCCCGGGGGCTCGACATGCTGCCCGTGCCGGCACTCCTGTTCGGCCCCGACGGGGCGTGCCTGGGCGCCAACCGACCGGCACGGGCCCTGTTCGGATCGCTCGACCCCCTGGGCCTGGAGATCGCGGCTGTTTTCGCCGGCTGGCCGCGGGAAGCCCGCCTCGACCAGGGCGACGCATCGTGGCTGGCCGCCCATCCGGATGGGCGCTCGTTCCAGTGCAGCACCGGCCCGGCCGAGGGCACCGCCACGTGCCTGGTGCTGACCGACGTGACCGACCACGTCAGGGCGGCGGCTCGCGGAGCGCTGGACAGCCTCACCGGCCTGATGCCGCGGGCGGCCCTCAAGCAGCGGCTGATCGAGACGATCGCCCGGGCCGAACGGGAAGGTACCGGCGCAGCCGTGCATTTCGTCGACCTCGACCGTTTCACGGCCGTCAACGACAGCCTGGGCCATGCGGTCGGCGACGCGCTCCTGGCCAAGGTCGCCGAGCGCCTCCGCAGCACGCTGCGGGACGGCGACTTCGTGAGCCGGCTTGGCGCCGACGAGTTCGCGGTGGTGCAGACCCGGGCCGATACGCCGCGGGCCGCCGAAGCCGTCGCGGCCCGGCTCGTCGACCTTATCGGGCGCACCTACGTGCTGCAGGGCCACATGCTCAACGTCGGGGTGAGCGTCGGGGTTGCCATGTACCCCGGGGACGGCGCGGATGCCGAAATCCTGCTCCGGCACGCCGACCTGGCACTTCACCGCGCTCAGGGCGAGGGACGCGGCCGGTTCCGCTTCTTCGAACCCTCCATGGACGCGCGCATGCAGGCGCGCCGGGCCATGGAGGTCGACCTTCGCCGGGCCCTGGCCATGCGCCAGTTCCAGTTGCACTACCAGCCGCTGGTGGAGCTGTCCTCGAACCGCATCCGGGGCTTCGAGGCGCTGCTGCGCTGGCACCATCCCGTACGCGGGCCCGTGTCCCCAGCCGAATTCATTCCTCTGGCCGAGGACCTGGCCCTGATGACGCCCATCGGCGAGTGGGTCCTGCGTACCGCGTGCCGCCAGGCCGCGTCCTGGGCGTCGCCGGTCACCGTCGCGGTCAACATCTCGCCCAATCAGTTCGCCGACGGCCGGCTGGTCGCGACCGTGACGTCGGCGCTGGCGCAGAGCGGCCTCTCGGCCGACCGCCTCGAACTCGAAATCACCGAGGGGATTCTGCTGGAGGACACCGAGGCAGTGTCGGCCATGCTGCGTGACATACGGACCCTGGGGGTGCGCGTGTCGATGGATGATTTCGGCACCGGCTACTCGTCGCTCAGCTACCTGCGCAAGTTCCCGTTCGACAAGATCAAGATCGATCAGTCCTTCGTGCGCGGCATGGAGTCGAGCCCCGACTCGGCCGCGATCGTCCGGGCCATCGTCCGGCTCGGGGCCACCCTGGGCATGGCCACGATCGCCGAAGGCGTCGAAACCGCCGAGCAGCTGGCCCTCGTCCGGGCCGAAGGATGCGATCAGGTGCAGGGCTACCTGACCGGCCGCCCCCTGCCGGGCGACGAGGCCGACGCATTGCTGCGCCGTCAAGGCTGAGGGAAGGACCATGCCGATCAACCTGTACCGCTTGGTGTATTACAGCCGCAACGAGATCGGCGACTCGGCCGACCACGTCGGCGTCCAGATCCGCGACATCCTGGGCGCGAGTCGGCGCAACAACGGGTCCGTGGGCGTCACGGGCGTGCTGATGTTCAATGCCGGCTGCTTCGCCCAGGTGCTGGAAGGCGGGCGCGACATCGTGGAAGCGACCTTCGAACGCATCCAGCGGGACGAACGGCACGGCGAGGTGTCGCTCCTGCACTTCGAGGCCGCGGCGGACCGCATCTTCGGGCATTGGTCGATGGGGTTCATCGGCGCCCGGCCCGAGGCCGCGAGCGCCTACGGGGACGTCGCGTCGGTCAGCGGCTTCGATCCGTCGCGGGCCAGCGGCGACGCGGTCGTCGAGATCCTGCGCCGGCTCGCCCTGGAGCAGGAAGCCGCCTGATCAGGCCTTGCGGCCCAGCATGCGGGTCATCAGGTCCTGGAACTGCTCGGGCGTCGATGGGTACAACGACAGCCAGGTCTTCAGGATGGAGTCGGGCGAGAAACGGTCCATCTCGGCCAGCATCTTGCCCTCGACCTCGGCCATGATCCGGGCCTGCAGCGGCTGGACGTCGGGCAGGCCGAAGAAGGCGCGGGCCTCCTCGGGCGTGCAGTCGATCTCGAACCTGACCTTCACGGCGCGGCCCCCTCGAACCTGTTGTTCCGCGGAAACCCCTTCGGGGGCAGCCGGCCGGCTTCGGCGCGCTGGCCGATCCAGTCCTTGAGGTCGGCGGCCGCCACGGTCCAGGTGCGGCCCGCGCTGTCGCGCCAGGTGAGGCCGTCGGCGAGCGTGAACACCTTGGCGTCCGACAGGCCGCCGTCCTTGAAGCGCTGCAGCCGCATGCCCTTGCCGCGGGCGAGATGCGGCACCTGCTCGGCCGGGAACACCAGCAGCCTGCGGTTCTGTCCGACCACGGCCACGTGGTCACCCTCGGCCGGCACGGCAAGCACCAGCCGGGCTTCGGCGTCGAGGCTCATCACGGCCCGCCCCTTGCGGGTCGCGCTCACCAGATCGTCCTGCGACACCGAGAACCCCCGCCCGTCGGAGGCCGCGAGCAGCAGCCGCGTGCCGGCCCGGTAGGGCAGCACGGCCGCGACGTCCGCGCCCTCGTCCAGGTCCGCCATGATGCGGATCGGCTCGCCGACCCCGCGCCCGCCGGGCAACCGCGCGGCATCGAGCGTGAACACCTGCCCGTTGGTGGCCAGCACCAGGAGCTTGGCGGTGCTTTCGCTCGGGAACGACAGGCGGAGCGTGTCATCGCCCTTGAACGCGAGGCCGTCGAGGCTGGCGACGTGGCCCTTGAGGGCCCGGATCCAACCCATCCGGCTCACCACCACGGTGACGGGCTCGCGCTCCACCATGGCCTCGGTCATGGCGGCGGCCTGGATGTCGGGCAGGGCCTCGAAACTGGTACGCCGCTGCCCGAGCCGGGTGTCGGCCCCGTACTTGCGCTTCACGTCGCGGATCTGCGCCGTGATGCTCTTCCACTGCAGGGCCTCGTCGTCGAGCAGGCTGGACAGCCGGTCCCGCTCCGCCGTCAGCGTCTCGAACTCGGTGCGGAGCTGCATCTCCTCCAGGCGCCGCAGGCTGCGCAGGCGTGTGTCGAGGATGTAGTCGGCCTGCACGTCGTTGAGCGCGAAGGTCGCCTTCAGCGTGGCCTTGGGTTCCTCGTCCTCGCGGATGATGCGGATCACCTCGTCGAGGTTCAGGTAGGCGATCAACATGCCGGCCAGCACGTCGAGCCGGTGGTCGATCTCGGCCCTGCGGTGCTGCGAGCGGCGGCGCAGCACCGTCCGGCGGTGGTCGAGCCACTGGCGCAGGGCTTCGGGCAGGCCGATCACGCGCGGCACGACGCCGTCCACCAGCACGTTCATGTTGAGCGGAATGCGGGCCTCGAGCTCGGTCAGCCGGTACAGGCTTTCCATGAGCAGCGCCGGCACCACGGTGCGGGACCGGGGCTCGATTACCACCCGCACGTCCTCGGTCGACTCGTCGCGCACGTCGGCGACGAGCGGCAGCTTCTTCTCGCCGATCAGTTCGGCGAGCTTCTCGATCAGCCGCGACTTCTGCACCCCGTAGGGGATCTCGGTCACCACGACCGACCAGCCGCGGCCGCTGTCCTCCCGCAGCCAGCGGGCCCGGACCCGAAAGCTGCCGCGGCCGGTGCGGTAGGCCTCGATCACGGTCGCGGGCGGGTCCACGATGATGCCGCCAGTCGGGAAATCGGGGCCCGGCACGAAGGTCGCGAGCTGTTCGGCGGCGGCATCCGGGTGGGCGATGAGGTAGAGCGCGGCGTCGCAGAGCTCGGCGAGGTTGTGGGGCGGGATGGAAGTCGCCATGCCCACCGCGATGCCCTGGGCGCCGTTGGCCAGCAGGTTCGGGTAGGCGGCCGGCAGCACGATCGGCTCCTGCTTGTCGCCCGAGTAGTTGTCGCGGAAGTCGATCGCGTCCTCGTCGATGCCCTCCAGCAGCAGCTTGGCGACCGGGGTCAGCCGCGCCTCCGTGTAGCGGTAGGCCGCGGCCGGGTCGCCGTCGATGTTGCCGAAGTTGCCCTGCCCGTCGACCAGCGGGTAGCGGGACGAGAAGTCCTGGGCGAGGCGCACCAGCGCGTCGTAGATCGCCTGGTCGCCGTGGGGATGGAAGTCGCCCATCACGTCGCCGACGATCTTGGCGCATTTCTTGAACGCTGCCGCGGGGTCGAGCCGCAACACCTGCATGCCGTACAGGATGCGGCGGTGGACCGGCTTCAAGCCGTCGCGCGCGTCGGGCAGCGCCCGGCCCATAATGGTCGACAGCGCATAGGCGAGATAGCGCTCCTCCAGGGCGTCGCGCAGGTCGACCAGGATGGGGGCGGAGGGCACCGGCGGCGGTGGCGGCGGGGCGGGAGCTTTGGCCATAGACGGTGGTTTAGGCGAGCGCGGCGCGGGACGCCAGCCGATAATCACGCTTTGTTCTCGTGCCCCGTGGTTCTTGCCCGGCCCCGGCCCGGAGCTTGGGCGCGGGTGTGTCGCGGACGCACTAGTGGGGGGTGCCGGGCGGCCTTACAGGACGCTGACCTGAACCTTAGCGGATTCGTAAAGGTTGATGGATAGTTCCTGTCATCCAACAGTAGCCGGCGTTCGGGACATGATGCACAACAAGGCGCTTTTCGGATTGTTCTCGGGCGTCCTGCTCGTCGTGTTCACGCTGATCGGCGTGGCCCTGCTCAATGTCCCGGCCGGCAACGCAGCCCGCGGCGCCGAGGCCGCGGGCTGCGCCGCCGAGGGCCCGACCGGTGAGAAGGGCTATGGCCTGTTGCACGGCGCCGGTCCCTGCGCGGCCGTGCCGAACTGATCCCTCGCCGATCACCTCAGGGATCGGCCGCCAGCGCCCGCAGGTAGGCGCGGCGCGCGTCCGGCATGGTGAGGCCGCGCGGGGCGAACACGTCCCGCATGAGAAAATGCTCCGATAGCCGGAAGCCGGCCGCGAGGTCGTCGGGATCAACAAGTCCCGGGTCGTCGCGCAGGAAGGCCGGCAGGGCAAGCAGGCGGTCGTGGTAGGGCTCGCCCGCGGCCCGGCACACCGCACGGCCGGACTTCGGCGACACGTAGGCGAGGTCGTCCCGTCCGCCCGTGGCCGCGCAGGTCGCGAGATCCAGCCCGAAGCCGAGGTCCTGCAGCAGGCCGAGCTCGAACCGCACCATGGCGGCCGGGGTCGCGTCGCGGTCCTGCAGGTGATCCAGCATGGCGTCGAACTGCTCGTAAAGGGGCGCGTGGGGCTCGCGCTCGGGCAGCAGGCGCACCAGGGCGCAGAGGTGGTTCAGCGCGTGCAGCGCCAGGGCCGAATCGAGCAGGCGCGCGGCCCGCTGGACGCGGGGCTCGACCGTGAAGGTGCCGAGCTGCTCCTCGATCCGGGCCCGCCACGTCACGTCGACCGTGTTGCCGGCCTGGAGGCACGGCCGCATGCGGCGCGACTGCCCGCCGTGCACGAGGCCGAGATGCCGGCCGCGCGAGGCCGTCAGCACGTCGACGATCGCGGCGCTTTCCCCGTGGGTCCGCACGCCGATCACGATGCCCCGGTCCTGCCACTCCACGGCTCGGCCTCTTTGAACGCTGCATTCCGGTCGCGCGCGACCTCGGCCCGTCAGCCTTTCGGGAAATCGAGCCCCATTTCCCGGTAGCGCTCGGGATCGTCGCCCCAGTTTTCCCGCACCTTGACGAACAGGAACAGGTGGACCTTGGTTTCGGCCGCTTCCGCGATGTCGATCCGGGCCGCGGTGCCGATCGACTTGATGGTGCGGCCCCCGTCGCCGATGACGATCTTCTTGTGGCTGTCGCGGGTCACGTAGATGGTCTGCTCGATCCGCGCGGACCCGTCCGGCATGTCCTTCCAGGCCTCGGTTTCCACCGTGGTCTGGTAGGGAAGTTCGTCGTGCAGCCGCTCGAACATCTTCTCACGCGTGATCTCGGCCGCGAAGGCCCTGAGCGGCGCATCCGCGACCTGGTCCTCCGGGTAAAGCCACGGCCCTTCCGGCATGGCGGCGCCGAGCTTCTCGCGCAGGCGCGGCAGGCCGTGGCGGCGCAGCGCCGAGATCATGAAGGTCTCGTCGAAGGGGAGCCGGGCGTTGAGGTCGGCCGTGAGCGCCAGCAGCGAGGGCGTCTCGATCGTGTCGATCTTGTTCAGCACCAGGATCTTGCGTCGCGACACGCCCGCGAGCCGCTCCAGGATGGCCTCGTTCTCCTCGTCGATCCCCTTGCGGGCGTCGATCAGCAGCGCCACCGCGTCGGCGTCCCCCGCCCCGCCCCAGGCGGCCGTCACCATGGCGCGGTCGAGGCGGCGCTTGGGCGCGAAGATGCCGGGCGTGTCGACGAAGATGATCTGGCTCGCGCCCTCGATCACGATGCCCCGGATGAGCGTGCGCGTGGTCTGCACCTTGCGGGACACGATCGACACCTTGGTGCCGACCAGCGCGTTGAGCAGCGTCGACTTGCCGGCATTGGGGGCGCCGATCAGCGCCACGAACCCGCATCGGGACGGTGCCGCGTCGGAGCGCGGGGGCGCAGGCGTCCCGGGGGCGCTCACGACGGCGTACCGGTGGCGGCGATCTTCTCGCGCGCCATGAAGGTCTCGGCGGCGTGCTGCTCGGCGGCGCGCTTGGAAGGGCCGGACCCGTGCCCGGTCTCGAACCCGTCGAGGTCGACCGCGACGGTGAAATGCGGCGCGTGGGCCGGGCCGCGCCGCTCGACTTCGCGGTAGAGGGGCGCGGCGCGCCCGCTACCCTGCGCCCATTCCTGCAGGGCCGTCTTGGGATCGCGCAGGGGCCGCGTGGGCGCCAGCATGCGGGGCGTCCAGGCCGAGGCCACGACCGCGCGGGCCGCCTCGAAGCCGCCGTCCACGTAGGCCGCGCCGATCACGGCCTCGCACACGTCGCCCATGATGGCGGGCTTGGCGTGGCCGCCGCCCTGCGCCTCGCTGTCGCCGAGCCGGATGTGGTCGGCCAACCGCCAGTCCTCCGCCACGTCGGCGCAGGTTTCCTTGCGGACGAGGCCCGCGAGCCTTCGGGACAGTTCGCCTTCCTCGGCGTCGGGAAACTCCGCATACAACATGGCCGACACCGCGAGGCCCAGCACCCTGTCGCCCAGGAACTCGAGTCGCTGGTAGGACTGCGCCCGTCCGCGCTGGGACGGAACGGCGCTGATATGCGTGAGAGCCCTGACCAGCAACGCCTTGTCCCGGAACGCGTGGCCGATCCGCTCCTCGAGCGGCGCGAGCGTATCGGGCGCGCCGGCCCGGTTCATCGCACCGGCTTGAGCAGGCGGTCCCAGCGCACCGCCGCGGGCCAGCGCCACACCTGCCAGATGGGCGCGCTGTCGTCGAGCGAGAAGAAGATCAGCTCGGCCCGGCCGACGAAGTTCTCGAGCGGCACGTAGCCGACACCGTCCTGGTCCGGCGACACGCGCGAGTCGGTCGAGTTGTCGCGGTTGTCGCCCATCATGAAATAGTGGCCGGGCGGCACCGTGTAGACGTCGGTATTGGAGTAGAGGCCCTTGTCGCCTTCGAGCTGGATGATCTGGTGCGTGACGCCGCCCGGCAGGGTTTCGAGGTAGGTCGGCACCTCGGTCTCCTGCCCGAACTGGTCGCGGGTCTTGACCTTGATGGTGGGTTCGCGCGGCACGATCTGGCCGTTGATGTAGAGCCGGGCGTCGATCAGCTGGATCTTGTCGCCCGGCAGGCCGATCACGCGCTTGATGTAGTCCTTGGACGTGTCGCGCGGGAACTTGAACACCGCGACGTCACCCCGCTTGGGAGGCGACGACAGGACGCGCCCGGAAAACAGGTCGGGATTGAGGGGGAAGGAATAGCGGGAATAGCCGTAGCTGTACTTCGACACGAACAGGTAGTCGCCGATGTCCAGCGTCGGGATCAGCGAGCCGGACGGGATGTTGAAGGGCTGGAACAGGAAGGTCCGCACAACCAGGGCGATCAGCAGGGCCTGGACCACGACCTTGACGATCTCGCCGAAGCCGCCGTCCTGCGCCTTGCGGGTGGAGCGGTCGAGCTTGGTATCCTTCACGCTCACGGGCTGCGTCATTGCGTCATCCAAATCCGGCGTCAGCACGGTCGTGGCGCCGCGAGCCCGCAGGGACGGGTTCGCGGGGTCGTGCCCGCTTTCAGCGTGGTCACCGGTCCGGGCGCGGCCGGATCGGTTCACGGGTACCTGCCGAAACGGTCCGGGCAAGCCGTTACGGCAGGTGGATCGCTATAGCGGTCCGGCTGCACGGTGCCAAGAGCGTCAGGCGGGCGGCGCGGCCCGCGGCGGCCTCGCCTCGATGACCACGTGGGCCTGGGCCAGGGGGTATTCGTCGGTCAGGGTGAGGTGGATGACAGCCTCGTGGCCGGCCGGCATCAGGCTCGCCAGCCGCGCGGCGGCGCCGCCCGTCAGCCACAGGGTCGGCTGGCCCGACGGCAGGTTGACGACCCCCATGTCGCGCCAGAACACGCCCTGGCCGAGCCCCGTGCCGAGCGCCTTGGCGCAGGCTTCCTTGGCGGCGAACCGCTTGGCATAGGACGCGGCCCGCGTGGTCCGCCGATCGCTCTTGGCGCGTTCCACCGGCGTGAAGCAGCGCTCGACGAAGCGGTCGCCGTGGTTGGCGAGCGTCTTCTCGATGCGGCGGATGTCGCAAAGGTCGCTGCCCATGCCGATGATCACGGCGCGCCCGCCTCGGCCCGGCCCCGGTCCATGGCGTCCCGCATGGCACCCACCGCGCCGCCCATCCCGACGAACATGGCTTCGCCGATCAGGAAGTGCCCGATGTTGAGCTCGACGATCTGCGGAACCGCCGCGATCCGCCGCGCTGTGCCGTAGTTCAGGCCGTGCCCGGCGTGGCACTCGACCCCGCAATCGACGGCCCGTTCGGCAGCGAGTTGGATGCGTTCGAACTCGGCCGCGGCCGCGGCCGCGTCGCCATTCTCCACGAGGTCGCACCAGCGGCCCGTATGCAGTTCGACCACGGGCGCCCCGAGGTCGCGCGCTGCCCGGACCGCGTCCGGGGCCGGCTCGATGAACAGCGACACGCGGATGCCGGCCCGCGCCAGCGCCGCCACGGGGCCCCGCAGCGCCGCGAAGCCGCCGACCACGTCGAGCCCGCCCTCGGTCGTGCGCTCTTCCCGCTTCTCGGGCACGAGGCAGGCGGCGTGCGGCAGCACACGGAGCGCGACCGCCACCATGGGAGCGGCCGCGGCCATCTCCAGGTTCAAGGGCCTGGCGAGCTGCGTCTTCAGGGCGTCCACGTCGGCGTCGCGGATGTGCCGGCGGTCTTCCCGCAGGTGCGCCGTGATGCCGTCGCAGCCGGCCGCCACGGCGGCGAGCGCGGCCCGGACGGGATCGGGCGCGGGTCCACCCCGCGCGTTGCGCACGGTCGCGACATGGTCGACGTTGACGCCCAGGCGCAGGCGGGACGGCACGACGGCGGTGCTCACGGAAGGGGGGCCGCGGCGGGCCGGCCCGTCGAGAGCGCCCGGCTGCCCGGCTTGACGGGCGGGATGGCGGCGAGTTCGGGCGGCAGGGCGTCGGCCGCGTAGGTCGGGATGTCGAGCGTCGCCAGCGACACGCGCTCGACCCCGATGTCGGCCCGTCCGCCCGACCGGTCGATGAGGCAGGCGGCGCCCACGATCCTGCCGCCCGTGCCTTCCAGCGCCGCCAGGCACTCGCGGGACGACAGCCCCGTGGTGATGATGTCCTCGACCATCAGGACCCGCGCCCCGGGCGGGATCGCGAAGCCGCGCCGCAGCCGGAACAACCCCTCCTCCCGCTCGACGAAGATCGCCTTCGCGCCCAGGTGCCGCGCGGTCTCGTAGCCTGGCACGATGCCGCCCACGGCGGGCGAGACCACGACGTCGACCGTGCCGAACCGCGCCCGCGCCTTGTCGGCCAGCGCGGCGCACAGGCGGCTCGTCCTGACCGGGTCCTGGAAGATGAACACCTTCTGCAGGAACACGGGGCTGCGCAGGCCCGACGACAGGATGAAATGCCCTTCCAGCAGGGCGCCGGCGGCGCGGAACTCGTCGAGGACGTCGTCGTCGGTCATCGTCATACCCGGCCCGCCATTCACCCGTTGACCCGCTCGACCTGCGACACCACGGCCTGGGACCGCAGGTGCCCCAGGATGCCGTTGAGCTGCTTCAGGTCCCACACTTCGAGGTCGATCAGCAAGGTCCGGAAGTCGGGCGAACGCGACACCTGCCGGATGTCGTCGATGTTGGCGTCGTGGTCCGCGATGGCGGTGCAGATCGTGGCGAGGCAGCCGGGCTCGTTGAGCACGGTCACCTGCAACTGCGCCGGGAACATCTCCTTGCGGTCCGGGTCGATGTCCCAGCGCACGTCGAGCCAATGCTGCGGCTTGTCGTCGAAGGCCATCAGGGCCGGGGACTGGATCGGATAGACCGTGATGCCCTCGCCCGGGGTCAGGATGCCGACGATCCGGTCGCCCGGCACGGCGCCGCCGTTGGGCGCGAAGCGCACCGGCAGCGTGCCGCCGAGGCCCCGGATGGGGATCGAGCCCTCCGCGTCGGGGATCTTGAACCGGAGATTGTCGACCTTGTTCAGCCCGAACCAGCCGGCGTCGCCCTTGTCGGGCCCGGCGCCGGCTTTGCGCTCCTCCTTGTAGTCGGGGTAGACGGCCTTGAGGATGTCGGCCGACGACATCTCGCCCCGCCCCACGGCCGCGAACACGTCGTCGACGGCGTGCCGGGCCAGCCGCGGCAGCACGCTTTTCAGCTTGTCCTCGCCGAGCGTCTTGCCGGCCTTCTCGAAGGCCCGCATCACGATCTGCCGGCCGAGGCCCGAATACTGGGCTCTGACCGCGCCGCGCGTGGCGCGACGGATCGCGGCCCGCGCCTTGCCGGTGACCGCCACATGCTCCCAGGCCGCGGGCGGCACCTGG
This sequence comes from uncultured Lichenihabitans sp., assembly GCA_964243125.1. Lineage (GTDB taxonomy): Bacteria > Pseudomonadota > Alphaproteobacteria > Rhizobiales > Beijerinckiaceae > Lichenihabitans. Next base: position 16,796 of record CAXTEP010000045.1, read on the forward strand.
CCCTCGGCCCCGATGATCTCGACCTCGTCGCCGTTCTTGAGTTCCGAGATGAGCGGCGCGACCCGGCCGTCGATCTTGGCCCCCACGGCGGAGTTGCCCACCACCGTGTGGACCGCGTAGGCGAAATCGATCGCGGTGGCGCCGCGCGGCAGGGCGATCAGCCTGCCCTTGGGGGTGAAGCAGAACACCTGATCGTGGAACAGCTCCAGCTTGGTGTGTTCGAGGAACTCCTCGGAGCTGTCGTTCTCGGCCAGCATCTCGATGGTGCGGCGCAGCCAGTGGTAGGCGCGGCTCTCGTTGGCCAGGACCTGCAGGTTGAGGGTCAGTCCGTCCTTGTAGAGGGCGTGACCCGCGATGCCGTATTCGGCGACGTCGTTCATCTCGCGGGTACGGAACTGCAGTTCGACCCGCTGCCGACCTGGCCCCACGACGGTTGTGTGGATCGAGCGGTAGTCGTTCTGCTTGGGTGTGGAGATGTAGTCCTTGAACCGCCCGGGCACGCTGGCCCACTTGGTGTGCACGAGGCCGAGCGCCCGGTAGCAGTCCTCGACCCTTGCCACCACGATGCGGAACCCGAAGATGTCGGACAGCTGCTCGAAGGCGAGCGACTTCTGCTCCATCTTGCGCCAGATCGAGTAGGCGGATTTCTGCCGCCCCTTGACCTCGGCCTGGATGTCCCGGGCCGACAGGTGGTCGCTCACCTCCCGCTCAATCGTCTCGATCAGCGCGCCGCTGCCGGCCCGCATGGTCTCCAGCCGCGCGTTGATGGCCGCGGAGGCTTCGGGCATCAGGGCCCCGAAGGCCAGTTCCTCGAATTCCTCGCGCATGCTCTGCATGCCCATGCGCCCGGCCAGCGGCGCGTAGATGTCGAGCGTTTCCTGGGCCACGCGGGCGCGCTTGTCGGGCGGCACGAAATGCAGCGTCCGCATGTTGTGAAGGCGGTCGGCGAGCTTGACCAGCAGGACCCGCACGTCGTCGGCCACCGCCATCAGCAGCTTGCGGAAGTTCTCGGCCTGCTGGGCCCGCTTGCTGACGAGGTCGAGCTTCTTGATCTTGGTGAGGCCGTCGACCAGCGCGCCGATCTCGGAGCCGAACAGGACGTCGATCTCCTCGCGGGTCGATTCGGTATCCTCGATCGTGTCGTGCAGGACCGCCGCCACGATGGTGGCATCGTCCAGCTTGAGGTCGGTCAGGATGGCGGCGACTTCGAGGGGATGGGTGAAGTAGGGGTCGCCGGAGGCCCGCTTCTGCGCGCCGTGCGCCTTCATGGCATAGACGTAGGCCCGGTTGAGCAGGTCCTCGTCGGCGTTAGGATTGTAGCTCCGAACCCGGTCCACGAGTTCGTACTGCCGCATCAACTTAGCGGCACCCAGACGCTTCTGCACGGGCGCGGCGACGGCAACGGTCATGCGCCACTATCGGCCCGACCTAGGTTTGAAGCAAGACGGTCGGCGCCGCGGCGCAGCACGCAAGCGCCGGCCTTCTCCGGAACCCAGGCAATCCTATTCCCCGTCGTCCTCGCTCTCGGCCGGGGGCACCAGACCTTCGAGGCCGCGCAGGAGCTCCTCCTCGGTCATGCGGTCGAACTGGATGTCACCGCCCGCGTCACCGGCCAGGCCCACCGGAGCCGCGAGGCTCGGCACGACCTCCATCTCGGGCTCGTCGACCTCGACGTGCTTCTGCAGCGAGTGGATGAGATCCTCGGTCATGTCCTCGGCCGAGAAGCGTGTTTCGGCGATCTCGCGGAGAGCCACGACGGGGTTCTTGTCGTTGTCGCGCTCCACCGTGATAGCGGCGCCGGCCGAGATCGACCGCGCGCGATGGCTTGCCAGCAGAACCAGATCGAATCGGTTCTCGACCTTGTCGATGCAATCCTCAACCGTGACCCGTGCCATGAAAACGTCCCGTTGCAGCGCGAACCCGTTGCCTACCACCGCGAGGTTTCGCCCCGCAAGTTCAAATCGGCAACCGCGCTAGCGCGTCCGCAAGGATTTGTTTGCGTCGCACCATCAGCTAATGTTATGGCCGGAACTCTGCCGACGATGGTTTTCGGGGCCGGCGCCGCTGGACAGCTACGTTGTCATCTGCGACCAAATCATGAAAGCCGCTTATTCCAGAGGCTTACCTTCGTGCCATCGCTGCAATGCGGCGTGGGTTAAGAGCGGTCGAGGATCTTGACGCCAGCATAGGTTTCTTCATCGTGACGCGCGAACGCCGGCCTTATCCAAATGATTGAAATGAAGAAGAGATGAGCCAAACAGAACGAACAGCCCTTTTCATCGACGGTGCCAACCTTTATGCCACGGCCAAATCGGTCGGCTTCGACATCGATTACCGGCGGCTTCTGCGGGAGTACCAAGGGAAGGGTCGGCTGATCCGCGCCTTCTACTATACCGCCCTGGTGGAGGATCAGGAATATTCATCCATCCGGCCCCTGATCGATTGGCTCGACTACAACGGCTATTCGGTCGTGACGAAGCCCACGAAGGAGTTCGTGGACGCGACGGGCCGACGCAAGATCAAGGGCAACATGGATATCGAACTCGCGGTCGATGCCATGGAGATGGCGAACAACATCGACCACATGGTGCTGTTCTCGGGGGACGGCGACTTCCGGTCGCTGGTGGAAGCCGTGCAGCGCCGCGGCGTGCGGGTCTCGGTTGTGTCGACCATCACGACGCAACCACCCATGATCGCTGACGAATTGCGGCGGCAGGCCGACGAGTTCATCGATCTCGCTCATCTCGTGAGCCGGATCGGCCGCGACATGTCCGAACGGCCCGAGCGCCCCAGCCGCTACGCCGACCGGCGGGTCCTGCAGGCCAGCGTGTCGCACGTCCATAACGACGACGACGGCAGCGACGGCTGACGGTGGCGGCCGCGGAGCCGTCGCGGGACTGTCCGCTCTGCCCGCGGCTGGTGGCGTTCCGCGAGCAGGCCAGGGGGCGAGAGCCGGCGTGGCATAATGCCCCGGTGCCGTCGTTCGGGTCGGCCGAGCCGAGCCGGTTGCTGATCGTCGGGTTGGCCCCGGGCCTGAACGGAGCGAACCGAACCGGGCGAGCCTTCACGGGCGACTGGGCCGGCGATCTGCTCTACGAGACGCTCGACCGCTACGGGTTCTCGACGGGTCGCTACGACGAGCGTCCCGACGACGGGCTGGCGTTGCTCGACTGCACGATCACCAACGCGGTCCGCTGCGTGCCGCCCGCCAACAAGCCGATGCCGGCCGAGATCGCGACCTGCAACGCCTTCCTGGTCGCCACGATGGCGGAGCGGCCGCACCTCGCGGCCGTGGTGGCGCTCGGTCGCATCGCCCACGACGCCGTCTTGCGGGCCTGCCGCCGGCGGCTCGCGGCCCACCCTTTCGCGCACGGGCGCACCCACGCGATCGAGGACCCGGAACATCGCGCTCTGCGACTCTTCGACAGTTATCACTGCTCGCGATACAACACGAACACGGGCGTGCTGACGTCCGACATGTTCCGAAACGTCTTTGCTGCAGTGCGGACCTACCTTGACCAGACCCGCTGAGGCGGGAGTCGGCTCAGTTCTTGTCGCGCATCAGCCGGGATTTCTCGCGATTCCAATCCCTGATCTTCTCGGTTTCACGCTTGTCGTGCAGCTTCTTGCCCTTGCCGAGCGCCAGTTCCAGCTTGGCCATGCCGCGGGCGTTGAAGTAGATCTTCAGCGGCACGATGGTCATGCCCTCGCGCTCGACGCCGGCCGACAGCTTGGTGATTTCCCGCTCCTTCATCAGCAGCTTCCGCGGCCGGCGCGGCTCGTGGTTGAAGCGGTTGGCCTGCAGGTATTCGGGAATATTGGCGTTGATCAGGAACAGCTCGCCCTTCTCGGCCGAAGCATAGCTTTCGGCGATGGTGGCCTTGCCGGATCGCAGGGCTTTGACCTCCGTGCCGGTGAGCATCAGGCCGGCCTCGAATACCTCACCGATCTCGTAATGGTATCGGGCGCGCCGGTTGTCGGCCACGACCTTGAAATTGTTCTTCTCAGCCACGGCGTCGAATGATCCTGCTCTTGTTCCGATTGCTGTCCGCCGGCCGGAGCGGCACGTTCGCGGTTCAGTCGTGCAGGAGGCCAGCGTGCCGCATGGCGGAACGGATGGTGGTCCGGGTCGCCTCGGACGTCGGCACCATGGGTAAACGCACGTCCTCGGCGATCAGTCCCAGGGCCGCGAGCGCGTATTTCGGCCCCGACGGGTTGGGTTCGAGGAACAGGGCCCCGTGCAGCGGCACCAGCCGGTCCTGCACCGCCAGCGCCGCCTTGTAATCGCCGGCCAGGCAGGCCTCCTGCAGGGCCGCGCAGGGGCCGGGCGCCACGTTGGACGTGACCGAGATGCAGCCGTGCGACCCGGCCGCCATGAAGGCCAACGCCGTCATGTCCTCGCCTGACAGCTGGATGAAGTCCGGCCCCATGGCGTGACGCTGGGTCGACACCCGCGCCAGATTGGCGGTCGCGTCCTTGACGCCGGCGATGTTGGGCAGCTCGTACAACCGCTGCATGGTTTCGACCGACATGTCGACCGCGGAGCGGGCCGGGATGTTGTAGATGATGATCGGCACCCCGACCGCGTCGTTCACGGCCTTGAAGTGCCGGTACATGCCTTCCTGGCTGGGCTTGTTGTAGTAGGGCGTCACCACCAGCACGCCGTCGGCGCCGGCCCGCTCGGCGTGGCGGGCGAGGTCGACCGCCTCGGCCGTGTTATTCGACCCGGCCCCGGCGATCACCGGCACCCGCCCGCGCACCTCGGCCACGCAGATGTCGACCACCCGCTTGTGCTCGTCGTGGCTGAGCGTCGCGCTTTCGCCCGTGGTGCCGACCGGCACGAACCCGTGCGTGCCGGTCTCGATCTGCCAGTCGATCAGACCCCGCAAACCCGCCTCGTCCAGGGCGCCGTTGCGGAACGGGGTGACCAGCGCGGTCATCGAACCCTTGAAGCGTGACGTCGGCATCGGCTGGTCTCGCGGCTTCGTCGGCGGCGTGGATCGCACCCGGCCGCGCCAAACGGGCGCCTCAATCGCCGGGCTCCCTCGAAGCCGTGTCATGTAACGGCTCGGCAAGGACGTGGGAAGGGCGTTTCGTAAACAGCGCCGGTGCGATGGCCCGGATCCTGGTTAACGAAGCCTCAACGCGAAAGGATCAGCATGGCAGGTGGCCCGACATGGCGGGAAGGGAGCAAGCCGATCACCAGACCGCGTCTGCTCCTGCTCGGATCGACCGGACTTGCGCTCGCCGCGGCCGCGCTGATGGCCTTGCCGCCCGTGCGGCACCGGCTGCGGCACGACCCGCCGCAGCGGCTGGTGCGGTTCGACGGCGCGCCCACGACCGCGGTCCTGCCCGAGCGGGCCGCCGTGCCACCGGGCCGGGCCGGCGAGGCCGACC
>CAXTEP010000046.1:0-11949 GCA_964243125.1 uncultured Lichenihabitans sp.
CCAGTCGATCTACGGCTGGCGCGGCGCCGAGGTCGACAACATCCTGCGCTTCGAGAAGGAATTCCCGGGCGCTACCGTGGTGCGGCTCGAGCGGAATTACCGCTCCACGGGCCATATCCTGGCGACCGCGGCCCACCTCATCGCCCGCAACGAGGGGCGGCTCGGCAAGACGCTGTTCACCGACGGCGAGGCGGGCGAGAAGCCTTCCGTCACGGGCGTGTGGGATTCGGAGGAGGAGGCCCGCCAGGTGGGCGACGCCATCGAGGCGCTGCAGCGCGGCGGCCAGTCGCTCGACGAGATGGCCATCCTGGTGCGCGCCTCCTTCCAGATGCGCGAGTTCGAGGAGCGCTTCGTCACGCTCGGCCTGCCCTACCGGGTGATCGGCGGCCCCCGCTTCTACGAGCGGCTGGAGATCCGGGACGCGCTCGCCTACCTGCGCTGCGTGGCGCAGCCCGCCGACGACCTCGCGTTCGAGCGCATCGTCAACACGCCCAAGCGGGGCCTGGGCGACGCCACCCTGCAGGTCCTGCACGAGCACGGCCGCCGGGCCGGCGTGCCGCTCCTGCAGGCCGCCCGCGTCCTGGCCGAGACCGAGGAGCTGAAGCCGCGCCAGCGGCAGACCCTGCGGGGCCTGGTGGGCGACTTCGACCGCTGGTCGGGCCAGGTCGAGGCCCTCAACCACGCCCGCCTGGCCGAGGTGATCCTGGAAGAGTCGGGCTACACCGACCTGTGGACCCGCGACCGCTCGGCCGAGGCGGCCGGGCGGCTCGAGAACCTGAAGGAGCTGGTCCGCTCCATGGAGGATTTCGAGAGCTTGGCGGCCTTCCTCGAACACATCTCGCTCGTCATGGACGTCGACAATGCCGAGGGTGGCGAGCACGTCTCCATCATGACGCTGCACGGCGCCAAGGGGCTGGAGTTCGAGACAGTGTTCCTGCCCGGCTGGGAGGAGGGCCTGTTCCCCCACCAGCGCTCGCTCGACGACAACGGCAAGGCGGGGCTGGAGGAGGAGCGGCGGCTCGCCTACGTGGGCGTGACCCGCGCCAAGCGCCGGGCCCGCATCTTCTTCGCCAACAACCGCCGCATCCACGGGCTGTGGCAGACCACGATCCCGTCGCGCTTCGTGGATGAACTCCCCGAAGCGCATGTCGAGGTGACCGAGGCCGCGCAGGCGGCCCGCTACGGCGGCTACGGGGCGTCGCGCTTCGACGCGATGAAAGGGTTCGGGGCCTCGTCCTACGACACGCCGGGGTGGCAGCGCGCTCAGCGCAGCGCGGCGCCGGGCGGTTTTCGCGAGGCGGGATCGCGGTTCGGGCAGGGCGGCCCGCGGCAGATCGAGGGCGAGCTGGTGGCCAAGTCCTCGGCGGGCTCCGCCTTCGCGTCCGGTACGCGGGTGTTCCACCAGAAGTTCGGCCCCGGCACGATCGCGACCGTGGACGGCAACAAGCTGACCGTCGATTTCGACCACGCAGGCCGCAAGATGGTGCTGGAAAGCTTCGTCAACGCGGCGTGACGCGCCCGCGGGCTCGCCGACGCTACTGGTTGTAGACGGGGTTGCCGCGCACGTCGCCGAAGCAGCGGCTGCACGTCGTCAGCTCGTCGTGCCGGCCTTCTGCAAACAATTGCCGCACGGTCTGGCGCTGCACGTTCCCCAGCACCTCGCGCAGCGACTCCGTCCTCAGGTTGCCGATCCCGTCGATCCGCTGGAAATCCTGGCAGCAGGTCAGCACCTGGCCGTCGCAGTCCACGATCAGGTCCTCGGTGACCTCGGGACGGCAGCGGATCCGGCGCGGGTCAAGGGCAAGGCCGTCGAAGATCGTGCGATCCTCGGCGCAGCGGCTGCTGAGCGGGTCGAAGGTCACCAGGGCCGCGCCGCGGTCCATGAACCATTGCCGGATCGTCCGCAGGTCGCCCAGGTTGCGCCTGCTGACCGGCACGCTGACGTTCACCTTGCCCGGGAATGTTTTCAGCATCTGCTCGAACTTCGGAAACACGCGTTCGGCCCGCAGCGGCTGCATCAGGTAGTTGTAGTCGTCGGGGTCGAGGGACTCGCAGTGCAGGGCGATCACCGAGGCCGTGTCCTGCAACGCCGCGTGCCTGATCGGGTTGAACGAAGCCCCGTTGGTGTTCACCGACAGGCGGACGTCGGGCAGCTTCGCGCGAAGGTAGGCGGTGCGCTCGACCACCATCGGGTCGACCAGCCCGTCGCCGAACAGGCCGAAGGAGATCTGGTCCGTGACGATCAGGTCCATCTCGGCGATGCCGTCGATGATGGACCTGAACAGGTCCATGGGCATGACGGATCGCGGCACGTGGGCGGTGGTCAGCTTGCCGGTCGGGCAATGGACGCACGAGGCATTGCAGGTTCCGGTCGTCCCCAGGTTGACGAAACGCAGCCTGTCCGGGGCGTCTCCGGCGGACCGCGGCATGGCCAGCCGGAGAGCGCGGGCTTCTCGCCGGGCCGCCACCAGCGACGGGTTGAGCGCCAGGGCCCGATCGTAATGGGCCAGCGCCTCCTCGGCCCGGCCGAGCAGGCCGAGCACGTAGCCCATGTGGAACAGGGTGTCGGCCCGCTCGGGCGCGAGCGCGTCGGCGCGTCCGTATGCCGCCAACGCCTCCCCCGGCGACCCCGCCTCCTTGAGAACGTGGCCGTACTGGACCCAGATGCCGGACCGGTCGGGCTGCCGCCGGAGCGCGGCCGCGTAGGCAACCTGCGCCGCGACCCAGTCGCGCCCGTCGCGCGCCGCGTTGCCGGCGGCGATCAGGGATCCGGTCCTGTCGATCAGCTTCGCCAGAGTTGCGACCAAGGTGGGGATCCCTTGTCATTGCTAGCCCAAGCGCGGCGAACGCGCCTCATCGTGGCATTGTCGCGGGTGGCTGATTTACACGCGCGAACGATAGCTCGCCAAGCCTGATTCGCCCCGCGATGCTGCCCTCAGAATTGCCGAGCTGGATTTCGACCTGCCGGTCCGGGCTCGCGTGATCCATCGTGAACGTTCCTTCGAAGGCCCCCTCGCTCGTGGGTCGCAGCACCACCTTGGCGATCACCATATCTTCGTTCCTGATCACAAGCAGGAACGTCGTATCCCGGGCTTCGTGGGTAAAACCGATCACGAAGCGAACCGTCCAAAAGCCGGGTGGAAGGTGAAAATAGGGGCCGTAGTAGATGATGCGCGCGCCCCCGGCGATCTCCACCTCCTCGGGCACCGGCTCTCCGGGCATGTCGCCGAAAAGGAAAACCTGCCGTGGCCAGACGATTGGTGTGATGTCACTCCGGATTGCCCCGAGGATCATGGGCGACAGCACTTGCCGCACCAGGGTCGCGTCCTCGATCGACATTTCCTCGTTCAACCGGTCGAGTGGCAGATGTCCTCGGACGTGGGTCGCCAGCGCGGTTTCGAGCGACCAAAGCTCGTTTGCTGGACCACCATACTGCTGGGTAATTTGGGCCAGAAGGTCTTCTGAGACTGAAAGCGCGAGATGATCCACGAGGTTGCCGATAATGTCGCGTGCGACCGCCTGACCGCGGTACACGAAGCGAACGATCGGATTATCGATGAATAGATGGTTGGCAGCGGCCGACGAAGTCTCGTCACGCAGTGAGCCTATCAGCCCGTTGCCGAGAAATCGCAGATAGCGGACCGAGTCGACGGGGTCGTCCAAAACTGCAATGACGCGAACGGTACGATGTTGGAGGGCATCCATGGCCACTCGGCCCGGATGATGGCACATGAACACGCGTGCAGGCCCTTCGAGCCGGCCCAGGTCGTCGCGGGTTTCATTCCGTTCCAACCCAAGGAACTCGATCGGAGGATCGACCTGCGTGCAGAACGCGCCGAGTACCTGACTGATCCAGGCAAAGAGCACCGAACTCCCACCGATGACGAGACCGTCACGCGAGCTGCCCATTGACTGCAGATCCATCAGTGCTTCTACGTCTCGTTTCGATCAACCCACCCGTCTGGGTCTTCTGGGCTTAGCCGGAAGCGATCGAGCAGCCCAGCATTGTCACGCGTTAAGGCCGCTGAAATCGCCATAAACGTCGCGGACGCGCATGGTTCGTGCTCGTTTTTGCGCTCACGGTCAGCTTTGCAACCCGACGTAGCAGGTCCTCGCGACGGCTGCGAAACGGTTGCGATCCGGGCTGAAGTGCGAGGCACCGGTCAATCGCGGCCAGGGCGCCGGTCAAATCGCCAACATGTTCCCGGAACTCGCTAAAACGATAGAGTACCGTCACGTGGTCGGGCGTCCGCTGCAGCGTTTCGTCGAAGATCACCGCAGCCTCGTCCCCTCGTCCCGCAAGCGCCAGCCACCAGGCATGATGACCCGCATAGGTCGGATTGCCAGGGGCAAGCGCAATAGCCTGGGTACTCAGGGCGACACGCCGGGTGGGCTGACGGGCGAGTTGGGCGAGCGTGTAGAAGTAATCGGTCGAGTGCCGCCGCCGCCGCCGTGCTTCCCGCACGAAGGCCGCCGGATCGAATTGATCCTGGATGATGGCCGGGACGGCCTCCTGAAGGAGCCCGGTCTGCGTCAGGTAGCTTCCGGTCGGGTGGCCGGAATAGGGGATTGCAACATCAATGACGCGTGTGTGTGCGCGGTAGAGGTCGGCGTGTCGACGGTCGACATGGCGCGGGTCGTAAAACAGGATCACGCTTTCAACAAACGGCGCCGCGACGGTACGCTCGAGCGTGAAATCGAGAAACTTGGCCTCTATCCATCGCTGCTCGAACGGCACGAGGGCGGGGTCGATGGAGAATTGGGGCGAGATCGCAATTGCGGTCTCGGCGCCGACCAGACGGCCAAACCGGATCGCCGCATAGCCACCCATGCTGGATCCATAGGTCAGCACACGGTTGTAGGATGTCACGCGCGCTGCGATACGGGCCGCCATGGCCTGCATCTCGGGATGCAGGTACCACTCATTCTCGCGTGCCACGACGTGAACGGCGTCAATCCCGCGTTGGGCGAGGTAGCCTTCACCGAACCCGTATCGGTCGAGACTGCGAAAATCAGTGTAGGAATCGAAGGTGACAACGCAGGCCGACGACGAAAATCCTGTTACGGCCCGTACCAAAAAGTCGTCGCTGCGGAAGATCTCTTGTGCCGTCCCCGTCATAACAGCCCTTGGACCCTCGGCGTGATGCACGCATCTGCGTTGCCGCTCGATTACCCCGATGAGGTGGCGACCTCAAGGGTAGGGGCAGCCAAGTGAGGCTCGGCGCATGCGAACGAGCATGCCCAGCATCTAGGCAGCTCAGATCCCGCGCTGACCAGCACGTCGCCCATACTGTCGTAGGATTTGGATCAGCTGGAGCGGGCGAAGGGAATCGAACCCTCGTATGCAGCTTGGGAAGCTGCCGTTCTGCCATTGAACTACGCCCGCGCCCAGGCATAGTAACGCGGTTCGCGGATCAAGGGAACCGCCAATGAGGCGTCCGGACCCTCGACGCTTGCCCGGTGGCGTTCCGGCTTCTACAACCGAGGCGCCGCGGCCGGTCCCTTGGCGGCCGTGCCGTCCGGACCTGCGTTCCCCAGTCCCCGGGCCACGATGATCGCGACCATTGATTTCGACCAGGGCCTGTTCGGGCGCCTCAGGGCCGCGGCCGGCGAGGCCTGGACCGGCTACGTGCGCCACCCCTTCGTGCTGCAGCTCGGCACCGGGCGCCTGCCGCACGCCTGCTTCAAGCGGTTCCTGGTGCAGGACTACCTGTTCCTCACCCATTTCGCCCGCGCCTACGGGCTCGCGGTTGCCAAGAGCCCGACGCTGGCCGACGTCCGCGCGGGCGCGGCGGGGCTCGCGGCCGTGCTGGCCGAGATCCCCCTCCATGTCGGCTATTGCGCGTCCTGGGGCCTGAGCGAGGCCGCCATGGCGGCCGAGCCCGAGGCGACCGAGACCATGACCTACACCCGTTACGTCACCGACACGGGGCACAGCGGCGACCTGCTCGACCTCACGGTGGCGCTGATGCCCTGCGTGGCGGGCTACGCCGAGGTCGGCCAGCGCCTGCTTGCCGACCCGGACACCCGCCTGGACGGCCATCCCTACGGTTCCTGGCTCGAGACCTACAACGGCGACGAGTACAAGCGCAGCGTGCAGACCGCGCTCGACAAGCTCGACGACCTCGGAGCCCGCTACGGGGGCGAGGCGCGCTTCGCCCACCTGTCGCGCGTCTTCAACACCGCCACCCGCCTCGAAACCGCCTTCTGGCAGATGGGGCTCGACGCCGCTTGAGCGACGTGATCGGCGCGGCCGGACCGGAAACGGGCGCGGCGCCGGAGCCGCCGCAGGACGCACGAGCCCGGCCCGGCCCGGCCGGCATTCGGGTGCGGGGGCTCGGCTTGCGGTTCGGCGTCCAGGTGGTGTTCGAGGACCTGTCGTTCGATATCGCCGACGGCGAGTTCGTGGCCCTGCTCGGCGAAAGCGGCGTGGGCAAGAGCAGCCTCCTCAAGATCATCGCGGGCCTCGCCGAGCCCGGCGCCGGGTCGGTCACCGGCACCGACGGGAGGCCTGTGCCGGGCCGCATCGCCTATATGGGCCAGCAGGACCTGCTGCTGCCCTGGCTGACGGTGACCGACAACGTGACGCTCGGGGCCCGGCTGCGCGGCGAGCCGGCCGACCGGCCCTGGGCCCGGCACCTGCTGGAACGGGTCGGGCTCGCGGGTCGCCACGATGCCCTGCCGGCGGCCCTGTCGGGGGGCATGCGCCAGCGTGCCGCCCTGGCCCGCACCCTTTACGAGCGCCAGCCGATCCTGCTCATGGACGAGCCCTTCTCGGCGCTGGACGCCATCACCCGGGCGCGCGTCCAGGACCTCGCGGCCGAGTTGCTGGCCGACCGGACCGTGCTGCTGATCACCCACGACCCGGCCGAGGCCTGCCGGCTCGGGCACAGGCTTCTGGTCTTGACGGGCCGTCCGGCCCGGCTCGGGACGCCCATCACGCTCGAAGGCCTGCCGCCCCGCGCCGCCGATGCGCCGGGCGTGCTGCGGGCCCAGGCGCACCTGCTCCGCCTGTTCACGGGGATGTCGTGAGCGCGCTCGCCGCGGTCGCGCGGGGCGGCCGAGGACGGCGCGGCCTGACGATGTTCGCCGGACTCGTGGCGGCGTGGTGGGCCGCCACGGTGCTGCTGCGGGTGCCGCCCTACATGCTGCCCTCGCCGCCGCGCGTCGCCGAGGCGCTCTGGGCCGGACGCGGCTACCTCGCTTCGAACGCGCTGGTCACGGCGGGCGAGATCGGGCTCGGCCTCGCCTTCGGGCTGCTGCTCGGCGCGGGTCTGGCGCTCGCCATGATGGCGTCGCCGCCCTTCCGCCGTTGGATGACCCCTGTGGTGGTGATCAGCCAGGCCGTGCCCGTGTTCGCGCTGGCGCCTCTCCTGGTGCTGTGGTTCGGGTTCGGGCTCGCCTCCAAGGTCGTCATGGCCACGCTGGTGATCTTCTTTCCCGTGACGGCCTCGTTCTTCGACGGCCTGCGCCGGACCGAGCCCGGCTGGATCGACCTCGCCCGGACCATGCGGGCCACCCCGCGGGCGCAGCTGCGCCACATCCGGCTGATGGCGGCCCTGCCGGCGCTGGGCTCCGGCCTGCGGGTCGCGGCCGCGGTGGCGCCCATCGGGGCGGTGATCGGCGAATGGGTGGGCTCGGCGGGCGGCCTGGGCTATGTCATGCTGAACGCCAACGCCCGGATGCAGACGGACGTCTGCTTCGCGGCCCTGTTTCTCTTGTCCCTGATGGCGGTTACGCTCTGGATGGCCATCGACGCCCTGCTGCGCCGCGTCCTGTTCTGGGTGCCCGACGCGGCCGCTCCCATCTGAAAGGACATCTCGGTGCGAAGAACGCTTGCCCTTGCGGTCGCGGCCGTCCTCCTTCTGGTCGCACCGGCCACCGCCGCCGACAAGCTGACCCTCGTGCTCGACTGGTTCGTCAACCCCGACCACGCATCCATCCTGGTGGCGCAATCGATCGGGGCGTTCAAGGACGAGGATCTCGACGTCACGGTCGTGCCGCCCGCCGACCCGAGCGTGCCGCCGCGGCTGGTCGCGGCCGGGCAGGCGGACCTCGCGGTCAGCTACCAGCCCCAGCTCTACCTGCTGGCCGACCAGGGCCTGCCGCTCGTGCGGGTGGGCACGCTGATCGACACGCCCCTCAACACGCTGCTGGCGCTCGGCGGCGGCGACATCAGGACCCCGGCCGACTTCAAAGGGCGCAAGATCGGCTATTCGGTGAGCGGCGTCGAGGACGCGACGCTCGGCACCATGCTGGCTCGGAGCGGCGTGGCGCTCAAGGACGTGACGCTGGTGAACGTCAATTTCCAGCTCGTCAGCGCGCTGCTGTCGAAGCAGGTGGACGGCGTCATCGGGGCCTATCGCAACTTCGAGGCCAACGAGGTCAAGGAGCACGGCGCCGACCCGCTGGTGTTCAAGGTCGAGGATTACGGCGTGCCGGCCTACGACGAACTCATCCTGCTGGCCCGCAAGGACGAGGCGCACGACCCCCGGATCCGGCGCTTCCTGGCCGCCGTCAAGAAGGGCACCGCCTATCTCCTGGCTCATCCGGACGAAACCTGGCGCACCTTCGCCAAGGACCACCCGGACCTCGACAACGACCTCAACCGGACGGCCTGGACCCAGACGCTGCCGGCCTTCGCCAAGGATCCCGCGGCGCTCGACGCGCCGCGCTACGCGGCCTACGGCAAGTTCCTGTTCGACAACAAGCTGATCAAGCAGGACATGCCCGTGGGCGACTACGCCGTCGACGTCACGCGCTGAGGGGCACCGGATGGCCGAGGACCTCGACCGGCTGCTGGCGCGGGTGGACGAGCAGGAAGCGCAGCTCGTCGACCTGCTGTGCCGGCTCATCGCCTTCGAGACCCCGGCGCCGCCGGCCCGCAACACCCGGGCCGTGCAGGAGTTCATCCGTGCCGCCCTGGAGCGGATGGGATTCGCCACCGAGACGTGGGACGTGTATCCCGGCGACCCCAACGTGGTGGGCGTGCTGCAAGGCAGCGATCCCGCCAACCACAAGAGCCTGATCATCAACGGCCACGTGGACGTGGCCGCCGTGGCGCCCGACGAGGTTTGGGACAGCGGCCCGTTCCGTCCCGCTGTGCGAAACGGTGCCGTGGTGGGGCGCGGCGCGGCCGACATGAAGGGCGGGCTCGCGGGCGCGCTCTTCGCGCTCCGCCTGCTCCGCGACGCCGGGGTGGACCTGCCCGGTACGATCACGGTCCAATCCGTCATCGGCGAGGAGGTCGGCGAAGCCGGCACGCTGCAATGCTGCCGGCGGGGTTACACGGCCGACCTCGCGGTGGTGGTCGACACCTCCGACCTGCACATCCAGGGGCAGGGCGGCGTGATCACGGGCTGGATCACGATCAAGAGCCCGCAAACCTTCCACGACGGGATGCGGCGGCGCATGATCCACGCCGGCGGCGGGGTGGTGGGCGCCAGCGCGATCGAGAAGATGACCAAGGTGATCGCCGGCCTGCAGGAGCTCGAACGACACTGGGCCGTGACCAAGCACTACCCGGGCTGCCCCCCGGGATCGACCACCATCAACCCGGCCGTGATCGAGGGCGGCCGGCACGCGGCTTTCGTGGCCGACGAGTGCAGGTTGTGGATCACCGTGCACTTCCACCCCGACGAGACCCACGAGGAGGTCGCGGCCGCGGTCGAGGCCCACGTCGCCGACGTGGCGCGCGGCGATCCCTGGCTCAGGCACAACCCGCCCACCTTCGTTTGGGGCGGGGCCTCGATGATCGAGGACCGGGGCGAGATCTTCCCGTCCCTGCGGGTCGACCCCGCGCACCCGGGCGTGCGGCTCCTGGCGGCGCGGCACCGGCACGTCACGGGCGCCGACCCCGTGATTGACGTGTCGCCGACCGTGACCGACGGCGGCTGGTTCGGGGCCGCAGGGCTACCGGCCGTGATCTACGGGCCGGGCGAGCTGCGCCACGCGCATGCGGTCAACGAGCAGGTCTCGATCGCCCAGCTCAAGACCTACGCCAAGGTGCTGCTGAGCTTCATCCACGACTGGGCGAACACGCGCGCGTGAGCAGCCCGGCGCCCGGCGGGACCAAGCGTCGTCACAGGCCGGCCACGACGGCCAGGTGCCTGACCTTGCCGTTCTTGTAGGCCTGCAGGAAGGCCTCGTAGTTCCGGAACGACACGCAGCCGTTGGAATCGCCTTTCGGGCCGAGCATGTAGGTGTGGGCGAGCAGCCCCACCCGCCCGAACACGCCGCCGCCGCCCACGGGCGTGAGCCGCAGAGCCTGCACGCCGTGGAACAGCTGCTCGCGGGGCGTGAGTTCGTAGACGTGGGGCGGCGTCGCGCCGCGCATCCGCTCGTGGACGTGACGCGGGTCGTCCAGGCGGTCGCCGAGACCCGAATGGGCTTCCAGCCGTGACCCGTCGGGCATGTACACCGTGTGGGTCGCGATGTTGTAGATCGCGGTCTGCCGGTCGTAGAGCATGCCGGGCCCCGCCGGCACCGCGCTCGTCAGCCCGCGGCCGGGAATGTCGTCCTCGGCGGCCGCGTAGCCCAGCGCCGGGTTGGACGGCTGCCCCAGGCCGAACAGTTTTTGGATGAAATTGCGATCGTCGAACGGCACGGGCGCGGCGGTCGCGACCCGGCGGCCCGAGGCGCGGACGGGCGGGCGCAGCAGCGCCTGGTTGGCCTCGTTGCGCCGGGCGAGGGGACGCGGCATGGGCAGCGGGATGACGGTTTCCGTTCCCACCCCCGCGGGATCGTCGGCGAGCCGCTCGGGCGAGACCACCTCGGCATCGGCCACCACGAGGGCCGGAGCCGGGATCACGGGTTCGGCCGCGGCGACCGCGAAGGGCGCGGCCGGTTGGGCGAAGGGCACCAGCGCCGGCCCGAGCGGCGCGCTGTCGGCCATCGATGTCGGCGGAACGTTCAGCGAGAACGCGGGTCCGAAGGCGGCCGCGTCGCGGCGCAGGTCCGCGTCGCGGCGAACGGGAGCCGCGATCGGGACGACCACCGCGACGCCCGGCTCGCGTGCGGGGCCGGGCAGGGAAGTGGCGTGCAGCATCCATGCCCCCATGGCACCGCCGAGCGCGAGCGCCACGGCGCTCGACAGGACGTGGCCCAGGACGGTTCGGCCCGGGTGGCTGCGATCGAAGGACGCGAAATCATGCGGCTGAACGGTCGCGTATGTCATGCGTCCTGCTCTCGACCTTGGTTCGTCCGGCTTGCGCCCCCGGAATCCATCGCGGGCGACGGCTTGCCGGAATGGCTGGGCATGGTCCCCGTTGGCGATCCGATGCATGGATCGGGTCAACCTGCTCGCTCCCGATTGAAGCGAAGTTTGGTTAACCGCCGCTTACATCCGCGAAGGCGGGCGGGAACGAGGCGGCGCGTCGGCGAAACGGTTCTGCACTTGATCGCCGGCGCGCCTTGCGGCATCGCTGCGGCGCGTGCCCTGCGGGGCGCCGGCGGCGCGACCAGGACAAACGATCACCCATGGCGGAGAACGGATTCGATCTGGCCGTGGTGGGCGCCGGCATCTGCGGCCTGGCGCACGCGCTCGCGGGGGCTCGCCGGGGCAAGCGCGTGGTGGTGCTCGACCGCGACGCCCAGGCCAACGGCGCTTCGGTACGCAACTTCGGCTTCGTGACCGTGACGGGTCAGCAGGCGGGCGCGTGCTGGGAGCGCGCCATGCGCTCGCGCGACATCTGGGCCGAGATCGCGCCCCTGGCCGGCATTCCGGTGCTGCAGCGCGGGCTGCTCGCGGTCGCGCGCCGGCCCGAGGCGCTGGCGGTGCTGGAGGAGTTCCGCGCGACCGACATGGGCGTGGGCTGCCACCTGCTCGCCCCGTCCGCGGTCGCGGACCGCTACGCCGGCCTCGACGCGTCCGCATTCGCGGGTGCGCTGCTGTCGCCCCATGAGCTGCGCGTCGAGTCGCGCACCGCCGTGCCGCGGCTCGCCGCCTAC
>CAXTEP010000046.1:12049-19107 GCA_964243125.1 uncultured Lichenihabitans sp.
GACTCGCATCACTATGCCGACACGCCCGATCCTTTCGCGCCCGCCGCCGTGGACGACCTGATCCTTGACGAATACGCGGCCGTCTTCGCCGGGCCGCGCCCGGCCGCGATCGAGCGCTGGACCGGCACCTACGCGTCGGCCCGCGACCGGCTCATGCTGGTCGACCGCCCGACGGACGCGTTGCGGATCGTGCTGATCACCAGCGGCACGGGGGCCAGCACGGCCTTCGCGATCGGCGAAGAAGTGGTGGACGAGCTTTACGGCTGAGCCGGGAGGGCGGGATGCGATACGTTAAGGCGGTGATCTTCGATTGGGCCGGCACGGTGGTGGATCACGGCTCGCTCGCCCCCATGGGGGCCTTCGTGGAAACCTTCGCCGAGTTTGGCGTCGCCATCACGGTCGACGAGGCCCGCGGCCCTATGGGCATGGCCAAGCGGCCCCACGTTGCGGCCCTGATGGGCTTGCCGCGCGTGGCCCGCGCCTGGGCGGACCGGCACGGGCGCACCCCTTCCGAGGCCGACATCGACGCCGTCTACGCCGTGTTCGTCCCCAAGAACCGGGCGGTCGCGGCCGCGTTCTCGCAGGTCATCCCTGGCGTGGCCGACACGGTGCGGCGGTTGCGGGACGAGGGCCTGCGTATCGGCTCGACCACGGGCTACACGCGGGAGATCATGGCCGAGATCACCCCCGGCGCCGCACGGTCGGGCTTTGCGCCCGACACCCTCGTGTGCACGGGCGACACGGCCGAGGGCCGGCCGACCCCCCTGATGATCTACAAGGCGCTCCTCGACCTCGCGGTGTGGCCGGCCTGGAGCGCCGTCAAGGTGGACGACACCGAAGTCGGCATCGCCGAGGGGCTCAACGCGGGCGCCTGGACGGTCGGGGTGGCGGTCACCGGCAACGTGTTCGGTCTGTCGCAACCGGATACCGCGGCCCTGTCACCCGATGCCTTCCGCATGCGACGTGATGCGGCGAACGGCCGACTCACCGGCGCCGGAGCGCATTACGTGATCGACGGCGTCGCCGACCTCGTGCCCGTCGTTCGGGCCATCGAGGGCCGCCTGGCGCGGGGCGAACGCCCTTGACCGATGCCGCGGATGAGCGAGAGCGGATTGCCGGGCCCGAGGCAAACGGTCGATTCGAGGCTTGAATTGTCAACCGGCAAAAGTTCCAGGCGTTCGCGCTTTAAGATTCCCTAGCGTCATTCCCGGTAGATGGAAGGTGGGTTCTTCTGGCAGGGATGATTGCCGACGTGACTTGGTTCGCTCGCCGCACGCTCGACGCAACCTCCAGGCGCTGGTTCGTTTGCGTCGTCATGGCGTTCACGTTGGCCGCGATCGGCGCCACCTTCGCAACCGTCATGGTCGGCGCCTACAATGACGTGAGCCGCGGGGTGGCGGTGTCGGCGAGCAATCTCGCGGCCGCGGTGGCCCACGACGTCGACCGCAACATCGAGATGCTGGACTTGTCGCTGCAGGCCGCCGGCCAGTCGTGGACCGATCCCAAGATCCAGTCCCTCCCGTCCGACGTGCGGAACCTCGTCCTGTTCGACAATTCCTCCCACGCCCAGGACGTCGGAGCTGTCGTGATCTTCGACACGAGGGGCACCATCCAGGCGTGGTCGCGGCCGAGTCTCAAGAACCTGGCCCCCGTGGCGGACCGCGACTTCTTCCGGGTCCACCTGAGCAACACCAGCATCGGGCTTTTCGTCAGCAAGCCGTTCATGAGTCAGATCACGCATACCTGGATCGTGGCCCTGACCCGGCGGATCAACAATCCCGACGGGAGCTTCGGGGGCGTGGTGGCGGCGTCCCTGCAGCTGAGCTACCTCAACAAGCTGTACAAGGGACTCGATCTGGGTGTGGACGGGACCGTGATCCTGTTCCGCATTGACGGAACCGTGATCACGCGCGCGCCCTTGAACGAGGAGGACATCGGCCGTCGCCTCAGCAGCACGGACGGGTTCCAGATCATCCGGTCGTCGAAGGTCGGGTCCGTCGAGACCGCCTCGCCCCTGGACGGGCGTCGCCGCATCATCTCGTTCCACCGCGTCGGCACCCTGCCGCTGATCCAGGACGTCGAGATCTCGGCCGACGAGGCCTATGCGGGATGGTGGCGCAAGACCCTGATCGTGGGCGGGATCCTGCTGGTTCTCTGCCTCGTCTCGCTGCTGCTGATGCTCATGCTGAACGCCGAGCTCGCGCGCCGGGGCGCGGTTGAGAAGCAACTCGCCCGGCTGGCCACGACCGACGGGCTGACGGGACTTGCCAACCGGCGCCAGTTCGACGCGACGTTGGACCTGGAATGGCGCCGGGCCGTCCGCGAAGGTCTGCCCCTGGCGCTGCTGATGATCGACGCCGACCACTTCAAGGCCATCAACGACGTTTACGGCCACCTCGTCGGGGATGACCTGCTGGTCGTCTTCGCGGTCTGTATCGAACGCGCCATCAAGCGCCCGGGCGATCTTGGGACGCGCTACGGCGGTGAGGAATTCGCGATCCTGCTGCCCAATACCGAGATGGCGGGGGCGCTCGTGGTCGGCGAGGCGATCCGCGCCGCTGTCGCGGCCCACCCTCGCCCGGAGGGCATGAAACCCGACCGCGCCGTGACGGTCAGCGTCGGCGTGGCGAGCTTCGTGCCGCGACAAAGCCAGCTCAGCCACGAATTGGTGGCGGCCGCCGATGCGGCGCTCTACCGGGCCAAGGCCGAAGGGCGTGACCGCTGCTGCGCGGCCGTTGCCGATGCTGCCGCGATGCAGCGCGCGGCGGCGTGACGCTTCGGTTCAGACCGCGGGGGCGGCACGGGCGCGCACGCCCTTGAGGAGCGGAGGAGCGACCTTCATTTGTTGGTTCCCGTCGACGTCTGCGGGTCGTGTTCCGGCCCGGAATTCATGGCAAGTCATCCCCATTTCCTTATTGTCGAAAGCGAATCTTTCCAAAGCCGCGAAGAACGGCGCGCAAGCAGCGGCCGCAGCAGCGGTGAGGCCTTTCGCGACGTGCTGAACGCCCTTGTGCCGGACGCGGTGTGCGATCTCGGCAAGCCCGCCGAAGCAGGCGACCCCCCGCGCGACCTCGCCGGCTACGATGCCGTATTCCTGAGCGGCTCTCCCATTCACGTCTACGATGACGACCCCGCCGTGAGCCGGCTTCTCGCGTTCATGCGCGCGGTGTTCGCCTCCGGCACGCCCTCGTTCGGCTCATGCGCCGGTTTGCAGGTGGCGGTCGCGGCGGCGGGCGGTGCGGTTCGCGAGAACCGGCGCGGTCACGAGGTCGCGTTCGCCAGACGGATCGTGCCGACCGCGGCCGGCGGCCCGCATCCCCTGCTGGATGGGCGCCCGGCCGTTTACGACGCCCTGACGATCCACGCCGACGAGGTCGTGGCCCTGCCCCCGGCCGGGGCCACGCTGCTCGCCACCAATCGCGTGACGCCCGTTCAGGCCGTCGAGATCCGGTTCGGTGAAGGCGTGTTCTGGGGCGTGCAGTACCACCCCGAACTGCCGTTGTCGGACATCGCCGGGGCGCTGCGCCGGCAGGCGCGCGACGTGGTCGAGGAGGGGCTGTGCGCCACCCCGGCCGAGGTGGAGGATTACGCGGCCGCCATCGAGGCCCTGGACCGGGATCCGTCGCGCCGGGACCTCGCCTGGCGCCTGGGCGTCGACGAGCAGGTCACGGACTCGCGCCTCCGCCAAACCGAGTTGCGCAATTTCATCGGCCATCTGGTCAATCCGACGCGATCGCGCCGGCATCGGGCGTAGGGGCGGGGGCGTCCGGTCGCCTCATAGCCTGGCGGCGGGCCGATAATCGGCCGACCGCATCTCGGTCAGGCGCGACACCGTGCGCTGGAACTCGAAGGCTTCCCGCCCCTCGGTCGACCGATACAGCGCGACGGGCTCGGCGTCCGCCGAAGCGATCAGCCGGACGCGCCGGTCGTACAGCGTGTCGATCAGCAGGATGAAGCGCTTGGCCACGTCGCGTTCGCCCGGGGCCATGACCCTGATGCCGTCGACCACCACCGTATGGAACGCTTCGGCGATGGCCAGGGCATCGGCGGCCCCGAGTGGTTGCTCGCAAAGGTCCCCGAAGGCGAAGCGCGCCACCCCGTTGGCGGCCTGCGGCACGGGCAGGCTGCGGCCGAGCAGCCGCAGGGCCATCGGGTGACCCTGGCTCACGCCTGCGGCGTCCTCGAACGCGCGCGTGAGGGCCTCGCGGGCGCGGTCGTCGGCCGGCACGACGTAGGCCGGCGAGCCCGACAGGTGCCGCGCGCGATAGTCGGTCCGGGCATCGAGGCGCAGCACCGTCATCCGCCGCTGCAGCAGTTCCAGGAAGGGGAGGAACAGCGCCCGGTTCAGCCCATCCTTGTAGAGCTCGGCCGGCATCACGTTGGAGGTCGCCACCACCGTCACGCCCGACGCGAAAAGACAGGTGAACAGCCGCCCCAGGATCATGGCGTCCGCGATGTCGGTCACCGCGAACTCGTCGAAGCACAGCAGGGTCGCCTCCGCCGCGATGGCCTCGGCCACGGCCGCCACGGGGTCCCGGCCCCGTCCCTTGGCGATCGGCCGGTCGCCGTCGCGGCTGCGCCAGGCGTGGAGACGGGCGTGCGC
The DNA here is from genome assembly GCA_964243125.1 of uncultured Lichenihabitans sp. Taxonomy (GTDB): domain Bacteria; phylum Pseudomonadota; class Alphaproteobacteria; order Rhizobiales; family Beijerinckiaceae; genus Lichenihabitans. Next base: position 16,653 of record CAXTEP010000046.1, read on the forward strand.
GTCCGTCATGAAGGCGTTGAAGTGCACCCGCCGCTTGCGCGTCACGGGGGCGACCGCGAAGAACATGTCCATCAGCATGGTCTTGCCGCGCCCGACGTCGCCGTGAATGTACAGGCCCCGCGGCGCTGCCTCCGGCGATGCAGCCCCTGACCTTGCGCCGAACAGCCCTGCCAGCGCGGCGCCGACGCCCCGGCGCGATGCCGCCGACCCCAAGTCCCGGGTCAGGGCGTCGAGCGCCCCGACCACCTCCCGCTGGGCCGGATCGGACTCCAGGGCTCCCGATGCGACCTCGGCCTCGTAGGCGTCTCTGACCGTCGAACCCACGCCCTGTCCCACGTTTGCCGGATGCGAGACAGCATGTCGACGACCGGCCCGGCCGCGTCAATCGGCTGTTGCTCGGCGGCGCCACGACCGGCCCATCGGCTCGACGCGTTTCATCAAGGCCCGGTCGGCGAGCGAGCCTCGACCCGCGACGGCTGCGGCACGGGCGACCCGCGCCGCGGAAACGGCACCGGCACGGCATCCATCAGGGCCCGGGTGTAGGGTTCGCGCGGCGTTTCGAACACGGCGCGGCGGCTGCCCTGTTCCACCACCGTGCCGCCCCGCATCACGGCCACGGAGTGGCTCATGCGCTCGACCACGGCCATGTCGTGCGAGATGAACAGGTAGGCGAGGCCCATCTCTTCCTGCAGTTCGAGCAGCAGGTCGAGCACGTGGGCCCGCACCGACACGTCGAGCGCCGACACGCTCTCGTCCGCCACGATGAGCTTCGGTCCGAGCGCCAGCGCCCGGGCGATGCAGATGCGCTGGCGCTGACCGCCCGAGAACTCGTGCGGGTAGCGGCTCGCGTGGTCGGGGGACAGGTGGACGCGCCGGAGCAGTGCCGCCACGCGCTCGCGCCGCTCGGCCCGTTCGCCGATCCCGTGGATCGCCAGCGGCTCGGCGATGGCGTCGCCCACCGACATGCGCGGGTCGAGCGACGCGTAGGGGTCCTGGAAGATCATCTGCGCGACCCGCCGCACCGGCCGCATGGCGGCGGGCGTCAGACCCGCGATCGCGGTCCCGTCGACCACCACCTCGCCCGCGAAGGGGATGAGGCCCAAAACCGCCTTGCCGACCGTCGATTTGCCCGATCCGCTTTCGCCCACGAGGCCGAGCGTGGTGCCGGCCGGGATCTCGAAACGCACGTTCCGGACCGTCGGGGCCGGGGCGCGCCCGCGTCCCAACCAGCCGAGCCCGCCCCCGTAGGTGACCGAAAGATCCTTGACGAACAGGACCGGACCGGGCGGTGCGGGGACCGGCGGGCCGGACATCACCCGGGGTGGCCCGTCGGTGCCGGCGCGGGCCCCGAGACGGGGAACGGCGTCCAGCAACTGCCGGGTATAGGCGTCGCGCGGGTGTTCGAAAATGTCGGCCGCCGGGCCCGTCTCGACCATCCGGCCCGCGCGTAAGAGAGCCACGCGGTCGGCCATTTCGGCCACCACGCCCATGTCGTGGGTGATCAGGATGATGGAGGTGCCGAACTCGGCCTTGAGCTCGCGCATCAGCGTCAGGATCTGGGCCTGCACGGTCACGTCGAGCGCGGTCGTGGGCTCGTCGGCGATCAGCACCTTGGGGCGGCACGACAGCGCCATGGCGATCATGACGCGCTGGCGCATGCCGCCCGACAGTTCGTGCGGGTACTGCTTCAGCCGCCGGGCCGGCTCGGTGATGTGGACCGCCTCCAGCATCGCGCGGGCGCGGGCCTCGACGCCCGCGCGGCCGCCGTGGGTGCGGACCGCTTCGGTGAGCTGGGCCCCGATCGACATCACCGGGTTGAGCGAGGTCATCGGTTCCTGGAAGATCATCGCGACGTCGCCGCCCCGGACCTGCCGCATGGCGCGCTCCGGCAGGGTCGTGAGCTCGCGGCCCGCGAGCTTGACGGAACCGCCGCGTCGCCGCAGCGAGGGCGACAGCAGGCGCATGATCGTGAGTGCGGTCAGCGACTTGCCCGAGCCGGACTCGCCCGCGAGGCAGAGGGTCTCGCCCGGGTCCAGCGTGAAGCCGACGTTCTCCAGCACCGGACGCAGGCCGTCCGGGGTCCGGGCGTCGATGCAAAGATCCTCGACGGTCAGGACGGGCGGCGTCCGGGCGGGTGCGGTCACGAAAAGACGATGCGCGGGAAGTAGAAGGACACGACCCAGTTCGGCTGGTCGACGATCTCGCTGATACGCAGGTCGCCGCATACCGACAGCAGGAGGTAGGCGTCGACCGGGGCGAGACCGTGCTCGGCGCCCAGCAGGTCGATCATCCGCATCACGCTTTCGCGGGCCGCCGTCATGAGGTCCGAGCCGACCCCGGTGGTGGCCTCGTAGCCGGCGCCGTCGAGGTGCCGCGTGACCGGGCCCGGCATCGTGAAGCGCGGGCTCTTGAGGTTCGCGCCCTTGACGAGGTCAAGCGTGAGTTCGACGTCCAT
>CAXTEP010000046.1:19207-21385 GCA_964243125.1 uncultured Lichenihabitans sp.
CTTCAGCGCGTCGCCCGGCACCGCGCCCTCGACGTGGACCGGCCCGGTGACCGGGTTGACCTTGGAAAAGTCCAGCGTCCCCACGTCGGCCGCCGTGGCGTCCCGGCCGAAATGGCCGTTGGCGGCGTCCAGGCAGGCGAAATGGACGGTGTCGCCGGGCCGGCAGGTCAGCGCGGGCGGAAAGTCGCGGCTCCAGCCGAAGTGGTGCCTGTCCCGATGGATGGTGTAGTCGCACGCGACGCACATGGGCCTGTCTCCGGATCAGCCCCTTTCCCGCCGGCGCGGGAAGGGGCAACCGCTTACTGCTTGGCGTAGATCGCCTCGTAGTCGATCACGCGGGTGGGATCGATGTAGATCTGGTCGGGGCCGCCCATGCGCTTGGACTTGGCCACCACGCGGCGCTCGTTGAACACCGGCACCCAGGGCGCGGCCTGCTTCTGGATGTCGGTGAAGATCGCGGCCCAGACCTTGGCGCGCTCGTCCTTCTGCTTGGGGTCCGACATGCTGTCGGCCTTGGTGGCGCGGTCCTCGAAGCTCTTGTCGCAGTACCAGGACCAATTCCAGCCGCCCGTCACGGCGCCGCCGCAGCCCAGGATCGGCCCGTAGAAGTCGGATGGGTCGGGGAAGTCGGCGATCCAGCCCATGCCGCCCGACCAGGTCAGCGCCGACTGGTCCTTGTTGCCGCCCGCTGCGATGACCTGCGGCTGCGCCAGCGCCTTGATCTCGGCCTTGATGCCCACCGCCGCGAGGTCCTGCTGGATCGCTTGGGCGATGCGCGGGTTCGGGTCGGTGTTCATGGCCCAGAGCTCGGTGGTGAACCCGTCCTTCAGGCCCGCGTCGGCCAGGAGCTTCTTGGCGCCCTCGACGTCGTAGGCGTATCCCTTGTAGCCCTTGTCGTAGCCCGGCATGAGGGGCGGCAGCACCTGGCTGGCGGGGGTGGCGCGGCCGTTGATGATGCGGACGATGCGGTCCTTGTTGATCGCCATGTTGAGCGCCTGGCGCACCCGCACATCGTCGAAAGGCTTTCGGGTCGTGTTGATGGTGATGTAGCTGGTTTCGAACTGCTCGCGGTCGACGATGGTGTCGGCGGCGTCGGCGGAGTTCTTCATTTCCAGGTATTTGGCCGGCGGGATGCCGTCGCCCGCGATGTCGACCTCGCCTTTCTGCAGTCTCAGGATCGCTACCAGCGGCTCCTGGCCGATCTCGACCTTGAAGCCGTCGATGTTGGGCCGGTCGCGGAAATAGTCCTTGTTGCGCTCGAACACGAGCCGCTGCCCCGGCACCCATTCCTTGAGCAGGAAGGCGCCCGAACCCACCGGCTTCTTGCCGAAGTCGGCGCCCTCCGCCTCGGTCACCTCCTTCGGCACCACGGAAGCGAAGTTCAGCGCCAGCACGTTCATGAAGGTGGCGTCGGCCTGCGCCAGGGTGAACGTGACGGTCGCGTCGTCGGGGGTCTCGATGCCCGAGATGGTCTGGGCCGAACCGTCCGCCATCTTGTCCTGGCCCACGACCGAGTGGAAGAAACCGCCGCCCGGTCCCTGCGTCTTGGGGTTCACGGCGCGTTCGATCGAATACTTCACGTCGGCCGCCACGATCTTGCGGCCGTTGGTGAACTTTGCGTTCGGGTTGAGCTTGAACGTGTACACGAGCCCGTCCGGCGAGATCGTGTAGGACGAGGCAAGCGAGGGCACGATCTCGGTGGTTCCGAACGTGTAGTCGACGAGGCGCGAGAACAGGCCGTTGATCATCGACCAGTTCTGCCAGTCGTAGCCGATGGCGGGATCGAGCGTGGCCATGTCGTCCTTGTAGGTAACCACGACCGTGCCGCCCTGCACGGGCTTGTCCTGCGCGCCCGCGGGCAGGCTCGCGAGGCTTGCGGCCAGCGCGAGCGCCGCCGCCGCGGTCGTGTTCAGCCATGTTCTGGTCATCAACGGCTCCTTCGGGGGTGGGGCTTCATCGGCCGCGGATGCGCGGATCGAGAACGGGGGCGATCGCGTCGGCCAGCAGGTTGCCGAGCACGATGGCGAGCGACGACACGATCGTGACGCCCATGATGATCGGCACGTCGACCTGCTGGATGGCCTGCCAGGCGAGCTGGCCGATCCCCGGCCAGCCGTAGACGGCCTCCACCACCACCACGCCGCCCATGAACTGGCCGATGTCGATGCCGATCATGGC
>CAXTEP010000047.1:0-11927 GCA_964243125.1 uncultured Lichenihabitans sp.
GGCCGCGGCGCTGCGGCGGCTCGACCGCGACAGCGGCCGGCCGCACCGGCCCGTGTCGACCATGGAGGACGGGCTCGCCAACGCGGGCCGGGACCCGGCCACGCGCGCCCTGTGGACCCTGCATCTGCAGCGGCTCGAGGCCGAGCTGGCCCGGTTGCGCGTGGCGCTCCCCTCGCCCCGCCTCGTCGAGCGCGACCCGATGGCGTTCCGGGCGCTCGCGGTCCTGCTGCTGGTCGCGGCCGGCTTCGTGGCCGGCCCGGCCAAGGACGGGCTCGTGGCCGCGGCTTTCGACTGGCGCCGCGACGGCGGCGCCACCGCGCCGGGGTTCCGCCTCGATGCCTGGGTCGATCCGCCGGCCTACACGGGCCGTCCCCCCGTGGTGCTGTTCTCGGGCGAGGGCGCCGGCAGGCCGCCGGGCGCCGTCACGGTTCCGGTCCATTCCGCGGTCGTGATCCGGGCGACCGGCGAGGGTCGCCTGCAGGTCGCGCCCGACGACGGCCTGAAGGCCGTCGACACGTCGGCTGTCCCGCCCCGCGCCGCCGCTGCGCCTCGCGCGGACGCGGCCCCCAAGGCCGACGAGACACGGCTGACCCTGACCCGCAGCGCCCGCCTGGCGCTCACCCGCGACGGGGCGCCGGTCGGCGCCGTCGATCTGCAGGCCGTGCCGGACACCCCGCCCACGCTGGCCTTCGACGGCAAGCCCAGGGCCACGGCGCGCGGCGGCCTCACGCTCGCCTACACGATCGGTGACGATTACGGCGTGGTGGGGGCCCAGGCGGAGTTCAGCGAGCCGGGGCGACCGGACGGCCATCCGGTCGCAGGCCGCTCCCTGGTGCCGCCCCCCAAGCTCGCGCTCGTCCTGCCCCCCGGACCCGGCGGCCTCGGCACCGGCCAGACCACGGGCGACCTGTCCGACCATCCGTGGGCCGGCCTCGACGTCACGGCCGTGCTGAGCGCCCGCGACGAGGGCGGCAACGTCGGCCTGAGCGCGCCCACGCGCTTGCGGCTCCCGGCCCGCCCCTTCGCGAACCCGCTGGCCCGGGCGCTGGTCGAACAGCGGCAGGATCTCGTGCTGGACCCGGACCACCGCGACCGGATCGGCGTCGCGCTCGACGCCCTGCTGATCGCCCCCGAGCGGTTCGGCACCAGCAACGGCGTCTACCTCGGCCTTTACACCGCGCGGGGGCGCCTGGCGTCCGCCAAGACCGACGACGACCTCGTGCAGCTCGCCGACTACCTGTGGCAGATGGCGCTGCGGATTGAGGACGGCGACCTGAGCCAGGCCCAGCGCGACCTGCGGACCGCCGAACAGGCCCTGCGCGAGGCCCTGGGCCGCAACGCGCCCCCCGAGGAGATCCGCAAGCTCACCGACGCGCTGCAACGGCAGATGGACAAGTTCCTGGCCGAGATGGCCCAGCAGCGGAACAGGCAGGAAGGGCGCGCCGCCGACCCCAACGCCAAGGTGGTCACGCGGCGCGACCTGCAGGCCATGATGAAGCGCATGCAGGAGATGGCGCAGGCGGGCGACACCGCCGAGGCCCAGCGCATGCTGGACGCGCTGCAGGCCATGCTGGACAACCTCCGGACCGCCCGCAACACGGCGGGCGACCAGGCCACGCGCGAGCTCAATCGCCAGATGAGCGAGCTCGACCGCATGACGCGGGACCAGCAGGACGTCCGCGACCGGACCTTCAAGCAGGGGCGGCAGAACCGGGGCTCGCCGTCGCAGGCGCAGCCCTTCGGCCCCTCGCCCGACGGCGACGACGGCGACGAGCCGGACGATCAGGCGGGCCCCGACGCTCCCGACGCGGCGTCGCCCCCGCCCGGGACCGAGCAGTTGCAGGAACAGCAGCAGGCGCTCCGGCAGCGGCTGGAGGCTTTGCAGAAGGCGCTGCGCGACCTCGGCGCCAAAGGCGAACCGGGGCTCGACGAGGCCGGACAGGCCATGAAGGACGCCGAAGGGGCCCTGTCCCAGGGGCAGCCCGGCAACCGTCGCGCCGTGGACGCCCAGGGCCGCGCCCTGCAGGGCCTGCAGAAGGGCGCCAACGGCCTCGCCCAGCAGATGGCGCAGGGCCAGGGCCAGGGACAGCAGCCCGGCGAAGGCGAGGGCCAGGAGGGCGGTACCGGTTCCAACGGCCAGGGCATGGCCACCGGCAGCGACACCGATCCGCTCGGGCGGCGGCGCGACGGCCGCGGCACGCTGGAAACGCGCGGCGCCGCGATCGGCGAAAGCGTCGCGGCCCGGGCCCAGCGCGTGCTGGAGGAACTGCGCCGGCGGCTCGGCGACCCGACCCGTCCTCAGCAGGAGCAGGATTACCTGGAGCGCCTGCTGAAGCACTACTGACATCGGCGCGGCACCGTGGTCGGTTGCGTGCCGCACGGGTCCGGTCCACATGGGACGGGCACTCTGACCGGACCGCGCCGCCATGTCGTATGCCACGGGTAATTACGTCACCGCGATCGCGCTCGGCTCGGTGGTCCTGGTGCTGTTCGCGGGCTTGGTCAACATGCTGCGCGGCGGCAGCAGCAACACCTCCCAGCGCCTGATGCGGATGCGGGTGCTGCTGCAGTTCACGGCCATCGCGGTCATCATGACGGTGCTCTATTTCCGGGGACAGTGACGCGCCATGGTGATCCTGAACCGCATCTACACGCGCACCGGCGACGACGGCGCCACGAGCCTGGGCAACGGTGAGCGTCGCTCGAAGTCCGACCTGCGGGTCGAGGCCTACGGCACGGTGGACGAGACCAACGCGGTGCTGGGCGTGGCGCGCCTGAGCACCGGCGATGACGCGGCGCTCGACGCCATGCTGGTCCGGGTGCAGAACGACCTGTTCGACCTCGGCGCCGACCTCGCGACCCCGCCGGCCGAAGGCGAAGCCGCGGGCAGCGCGCTGCGCATCGTGCAGGCCCAGGTCGACCGGCTGGAGCGCGAGCTCGACGCGCTGAACGAGGCGCTCGCGCCCTTGCGCTCCTTCGTGCTGCCCGGCGGGTCGGCCGCGGCCGCGGCCCTGCACGTGGCCCGCACCGTGTGCAGGCGCGCCGAGCGCCTGATGGTGGCGCTGGCCCAGGTGCCGGGCGAGCCCGTCGGCCAACCGGCGCTGCGCTACGTCAACCGCCTGTCCGACTTCCTGTTCGTGGCGGCCCGCGCCGCCAACCTCGCCCGCGGCGGCGACGTCCTGTGGGTGCCCGGGCAGAACCGCTGACGGCCGGCGGAGCGTTCCCGCGATTCTTCCGCGTCGCGGCCCGGTGGACGCAATCGGAGGCGTGGCCGGGAACCGGGTCGACGCTCCCGGTCGAGGCAGCGGCTTCGACGGCCGGCACCAGGTTGTGGGTCGGTTTGATATCCGCGTGCCTGCGACCTCGAATCGATTGTCACTTCCGACCCACCTCGGAAGCCCGCAAGGTCCGCTTCGGGCGTGATGCTGTCGAGGTCACACGATCCAGCAGCGGAAGTTCTGCCTTGGTCGCAGAACGGATCGGTGATGTCGGGAGTCCTAGACGGGAGCGGCACGCCTCTGGAAAGGCTCGGCGGTGGTGAACTTCGCCACGTCGGCCATGACCCGGGGCGTGTCCGGCGAGGCCAGGGCGGCCTGCAGCGCCGCCTCGTCGCGGAACTCGCACACGGCGACCGCGATCGTTCCGCCGCCCTCCCCGGCCGGGAAGAAGGCCGTGCAGGACCGCAGGCCGTGCGGGCCCCAGGCCTCCATGACCAGGGGCACGTGGACGCGGGTGTAGTAGTCCCGGTCGAACGGGGTGGACGTGTCGCCGGGATAGGTGACGAAGACCGTGGTCACGACGCCGGTCCCTCGGGCCGGCCCAGGACCAGTTCGGCCATGATCGACCAGTCCTTCTCGCCCCCGCCGGCGTCCACCGCCGCCGACATCTGGCCGCGCACCGCCTCCAGCATGGGCAGGTGCTTGCCCGCGGCTTGCGCCGCTTCCGCGGCGAGCCGCAGGTCCTTCAGCCCGAGCCGGGCCTTGAAGCCCGGCTCGTAGGCGCCCTTGGCGAGGTTGGCGCTGTAGCTTTCATAGGCCCGCCCGCCGAACAGGGTGCCGAGCGCCAGCGCGAAGAAGTCGGCGCGCCCCAGACCGTTGGCCTCCGTCAGGGCGGCGGCCTCCGCCATGGCTTCGATCGCCATGGTGATCATCATGTTGGCGGCGATCTTGGCGGCGTTGGCGCGGGCGGGTGCCTCGCCGAGGTTCCAGACCTTCCGACCCAGAACCTCCAGGAGCGGGCGCACCTTCTCCACCGCATCGGGCTTTCCCGCCGCCAGGATGTTGAGTTCGCCCTTGGCCGCCACGTCCGGTCGCCCGAGCACGGGAGCGGAAACGTAGCCCACCCCCGCTCCGTCGTGCGCCGCCGCCAGCTCGCCCGCGAAGGCGACCGAGATGGTGGAGGTCACCACGTGGACCAGACCTTCGCGAGCCGTCCCGAGCACGCCTGGATCGAGGAGCACCTCGCGGATGGCCGCGTCGTCGGACAGCATGGTGAAGACCGCCTCGGCCTGAAAAGCCTCGGCCGGGTCACCCGCCCTCTCCACGCCCTCGATCCCGGGGTCGCCGGAGCGGTTCCAGGCGCGCACCCTGTGGCCGGCCCCGGCGAGGTTCTTGGCCATGGCGCTCCCCATGGCGCCCAGACCGATGAAGCCGATGTCCATCATGGTTCTCCTTCTTCGGACAGCGCGCCGGCGTGGCGCTCCAGCCAGTCGAGCACGGGCTTGAGCGCCGCGTCCGAGTTCTTTTCATAGATCAGGCCGTGGCCGTTGCCGGTCACGCCGTGGTCGGGCAGCCGCAGCAGCTCGACAGCCGCCCCGCCCGCCTCCAGCGCCGCCACGATGGGCGGGCTGGCCGCCGCGAACGCCGAGGCGCCGGCGGTCACCACCGCAATCGGCAGCCCCGCGAGGTTGGGCAGCCGCAGGGTCGCCGGGTCGGCCGCCCGCACCGCCTCGGGCGAGGCCTGCGGCGGATCGAAGGTCAGGGGCGCCGCGGTCAACCCCCAGCTCAGGGGGCCGATGTTGGGGATGTCGGCGAAGGGCGGCCCCATGGGCTCGACGCTCACGACCGCCTTCACGGCGCCCGGCCGGAGGTTCGCGGTCAGCCAGCCGCTCGGGCCGGAAGCGGAATGGGTCAGAAGGACCGCCGGCCCGATCCGGTCGAGGAGCCGCGCCAAGCGGTCGGCATCCATGGTTTCCGACGCGGCCAAATCCGCCGGCAGCGGTCCGTAGCCGGCGATGAACTGGTCCATCGCGTCAGCGTCGTCCGGATCGAAGGGCCATTGCGTGTGGGCGCCGGACGGGTCGGGCGGCGCGTAGATCTGGCGGCCGCCCTCGTAGGAGAAGGGCGGCCCGGCCGGCCCCACGATGTCGGGGTGAAGCGGCGAGCGGCCGTGGCCCGGCCGGTCCACCACCACCGTCGCATAGCCTGCCTCCACCAGCCGCTGGGCCCAACCCGGGCGGCCGTCGGGCGTGTCGAACCATTCCGTCCCCTGGAACCCGCCGCCGTGGACAAGGACGACCGGATAGGGCCGGGTCACCCGCTCCGGCGCCTCCCACTCCGCGAACATGGGACCGCGCTGGTAGGTTCTGCCCTGGCGCTCTACCCGCTCGCCGACGATCCAGAAGCGGCCGCGGCGCACGGTGCGCGCCGGCGTGTCGGCCCAGAAAGCCTTGGGAGCGTGGGCCCGGGCGCTCATGATGGGCTCCCGACGGCGGCCCGGTAGGCGGGCACGTTCCAGTAAAAGGGACGGAACTCCACGATCCGTTCCCCCCGGACGCGGATCACCTGCGTCATGGGCATGTCGAGCAACTCCCCGGAAGCGCGGGCGCGGGTCAGGAGGCGGCAGGCCACTACCACCGTATCGCCTTCCACGAAGAACCGGCGGTCGCGGACATCCAGCCGGTCGAAGGCGGCACCCATGCGGCGCGCCCAGTCCTCGTAGCCGGCATGGCCGTGGAACTCGCCGCCCCAGGGCAGGTCAGGCGACTGGTGCAGCACCACCTCGGGGTCGAGCGTGGCGGCCAGGCCCGCGAAGTCTCTTGCGCCGGCGTTCATGTATGCCGCCTCCGCGGCGTAGAAACGCTCCACCACCTCCATCGGGGTCAGGCTCATAGCGACACCTCCTCCCCACCACCGTCCGGATCGCTGCGATAGGTCGCGGTCCCGCCCGTGCGGAAGGTGGCGGCGGTGGCAAAGGTGTCCTCCAGGAAGCGCATATGGCGGACTTGGCCGTCTCGGACTTCCGCAAAGATGGCGAAAGGCGAGCTCGCCACCTTGCCGAGCGTCGTGGAGCGGTAGGTGAAGCGCCCGAACAATGCTACCCGGTCGCCCGAGCCGAACAGGTGCTCAACCTCGAACAGCTCGCTGCGCCAGAACCGGCCCACCCGGCCATAAGTGTCCAGCACCGCTTGCGGCCCGTGGCTCGTCCCGGTCCAGGGCATGATCTGCTTCAGCTCTGCATTGTCGAAATTGAGCGAAACGTAGGTGGCGTCGGATGCCACCAGCCTTTCCACCACGTCCGGGTTGGTCGGGTCGGCGATAAGGGCTCGCACGACGTCGATCGGGTTCATATCCATGTTCCCTCCTCTTGATCGCCGAGACCTCTGCCTCGACTTATGGATCGTCTGATCTGTATATGCAAGACGTCGCCGTCGTTGTCAACGATTTTCAGATCAATTGGTCCACATTGGCTTAGGAGAGGTTACATGCCCCGCACGGGTCGGCCACGGCAGTTCAACCGGGACCAGGCGCTCGACGCCGCTATGGAGCTGTTCTGGCGTCAAGGCTTTGAGACGACCTCGCTGGACCAGCTCAAAGCGGCCATGGGTGCCCTCTCGTCGGCCAGCTTCTACGGTGCGTTCGGGTCAAAGGAGGCGCTCTACCGCGAAGCGCTCGCCCGCTACCTCGACACCCATGGGCGGGTGGTGGCCCCGCTGTATGACGAGGCCCTACCCCCGCGCGACGCTCTGGAACAGGCGCTGCGGACCTCCGCCCGGCTGCAAACGGACGGGGCGCTCCCCACGGGCTGCATGGTGGTGCTGTCGGCCGCCAACGGCTCGCCCGCGAGCGCGCCCCTGCAGGCGCTGGTGGCCGGGGAGCGGCGGCGCAACAGGGAGGCGATTAACGCCTGCGTCCGGCGGGCGGTCGCGGCCGGCGAACTTCGCGCCGAAGCGGCCGCGGGGGGTCTGGCGACACTGGTCGAGGCCCTGCTGGTCGGGATGGCGGTCCAGGCCCGCGACGGCGTCCCGCAGGCCGCCATCGATGCCGCCGTTTCCAGCCTGCTCCAGCTCTGGGACGCAAACCGGACCAAAGCGCAGATCATGCCCCGGTGAAGAGGCACTCGCCCGCGCCAAACTCACCTGCGACTCGGCACCGACACGGCTTGCGGCCCCGTTTCGGATACACTATCCGGACGGGGCGCAACGCTGGAGGATCGTCGTGAAGCACGAAAGCAAGGTCGTCGTCGTGACGGGCGCCGCCCAGGGTCTGGGCCTTGCCTGCGCCGAACGGTTCCACGCCGAGGGCGCCAAGGTGGTCCTCGTGGACGTCCAGGAGGAGCGGGTCAGGGAACAGGCGGCGCGCCTGGGGGAACGCGCCGCGTGGTGGGCCGGCGACCTCGCCGAGGTGTCCGGTTCCATGGCCGACGCCATCGTGAACCGGGCCGTCTCGGCCTTCGGGCGCCTCGACGTGCTGGTCAACAACGCCGGCATCATCCACCTCGAGAGTTTCGTGGACTTTCCCGAGGAGGCGTTCGACAGGACACAGCGTGTGAACCTGAAGGCGCCGTTCCTGATCGGGCAGGCGGCCGCCAGGGTCATGATCGCGCAAGGGGGCGGCGGATCGATCATCAACATGTCGTCGATCAACGCGATCCTGGCCAACCCCACCTCGGTGGCCTACGCGGTCTCGAAGGGCGGCATCAAGCAGCTGACGGCCGTCATGGCGGTGGCGCTGATCCCGCACGGGATCCGGGTCAACGCGATCGGCCCCGGCACCATCATGACCGACCTGGCCCGGACCGTGATGAGCAATCCGCAGATGCGCCGCACGATCCTGTCGCGCACCCCGATCGGCCGCTGCGGCGAGCCCGCCGAGGTGGCGAGCGTCGCCTCCTTCCTGGCCAGCGACGACGCGTCCTACATCGTCGGCCAGACCATCTATCCGGATGGCGGACGACTCATCCTGAACTATACCGTGCCGGTCGAGGACTGATCCGGCCGGCGGCGCGGTTCTGTTCCCGGCGGGCGAAGCGGAAGGCGCGATGGATTGGGACCTGATCGAGCGGCTGATCGGCCTCGTCGAGCGCTCGCGCGTCACGGACCTCGAATGCACGGTCGCGGGCACCCGCGTGCGGATCGAGCGACACGCCGGTGCCGGCGCCGCGAGCGTTTCCGTGACGGCGGGCCGGGTCGAACCGGCCAAATCGCCCGCGGAGACGCCGCCCGCGCGCCCCGCTCCCGAGCCGCCCGCGGCCCACACCGTGGCGGCGGGCCTGTTCGGCACCTTCTACCGGTCGCCCGCCCCGGGGCAGCCGCCGTTCGTGTCAGAGGGCGACGCGGTGGAGGAAGGGCAGACCCTGGCGATCCTGGAGGCCATGAAGATGCTGAACCCGGTCGAGGCCGACCGGGCCGGGCGGATCTCGCGCATCCTGGTCGAGGACGGCGTCGCGGTCGAGGCCGGAACGCCGCTCTTCATCCTGGCGGCCGCGGAATGACCGCGAGCTTCGACAAGGTCCTCATCGCCAACCGCGGCGAGATCGCCCTGCGGATCCTGCGGGCCTGCCGCGACTTGGGGCTTAAGACCGTCGCGGTCCATTCCGAAGCCGACCGCGACCTCCGGCACGTGGCCCTCGCCGACGAGGCCCTGTGCATCGGCCCGGCCGCGGCGGCCAGGAGCTACCTCGACGGCGACGCGATCATTCTGGCGGCCCGGCTCACCGGCGCCGGCGCGATCCACCCGGGCTACGGATTCCTGTCCGAGAATGCCGGTTTCGCCGCGGCCGTCGAGGCGGCCGGGCTCGCGTTTATCGGGCCGCCGGCGGCCGCGATCCGGCTGATGGGCGACAAGGTCTCGGCCAAGCGGGCCATGACGGCGGCCGGCGTGCCGTGCGTTCCGGGCTCCGAAGGCGCGCTTCCCGCCGACGCGGAAACGGTGGAGCGCATGGCCGAGGCCGTCGGCTACCCGCTGATCGTCAAGGCCGCGGGCGGCGGCGGCGGACGCGGCATGCGCATCGTGCGGGAGCACGCGGCGCTCGCCGAGGCCGTGGCGGTGACGCGGGAGGAGGCGGGCCGCGCCTTCGGCAACCCCGAGGTCTATATCGAGCGCTTCCTGGAACACCCCCGCCACATCGAGATCCAGGTGATGGCCGACCGGCACGGCAACGCGGTCCACCTGGGCGAGCGCGACTGCTCGACCCAGCGGCGGCACCAGAAGCTGATCGAGGAAGCGCCAGCGCCGGGCCTCGACCGGGACGCGGTCGCGACCGTCGGGGCCCGCTGCGCGGAGGCCTGCCGGGCCATCGGCTACGTCGGGGCCGGGACGTTCGAGTTCCTCTACGAGGACGGCGGGTTCTTCTTCATCGAGATGAACACCCGCGTCCAGGTGGAGCATCCCGTCACGGAGCTCGTGACCGGAATCGACATCGTGCGCACCCAGATCCGCGTCGCGCAGGGGGAAGCGCTCGGCTTCACGCAGGCCGAGGTGGCGCTGGGCGGCCACGCGATCGAGTGCCGGATCAACGCCGAACACCCGTTCACCTTCGCGCCCTCGCCGGGCCGCGTCGCGCAATGGATCGCGCCCGGCGGCCCGGGCGTCCGGGTCGAGTCGCATCTTTATCCTGGCTACACGGTGCCGCCCCACTACGATTCGCTGGTCGCCAAGCTGCTGTGCCACGGCGCGACGCGCGCGGAGGCGATCGGGCGCATGCGGGGCGCGCTGGGCGAGTTGGTGGCCGAGGGCATCGCCACCACGGCGCCGCTGCACGCGCGGCTGATGCGGGAGCCCGGCTTCGTGGCGGGCGGCACCGACATCCACCACCTCGAACGCCTGATGGCCTCGGGCTGGCCGGGCCCGGAGCGCGAACCGTGACGTTCGACGACATCGCGCGGCTGGTCCGCCGCCTGGAACGGTCCGACGTCACGGCCCTGACCGTGTCGGACGCGACGTCGAGCCTGACGGTGCGGCTCGCGCCCGGGCCCGCCGAGCCGGACCGCGCCGCGCCGGCATCCCCGCCGCACGCGGAACCCGCCCCGGCCGTGGCGGCCCTGAAGGCTCCGGCGTTCGGGCGCCTGCGGCTGCGCCACCCGGAAGCCGCGCCGGACGAGCCGCGCTTCCCCCGCCCGGTCGCCCGCGGCGACATCGTGGCGTTCCTGGATATCGGATCCTGCCTGCGGCCCGTGGTTGCGGACCGGGACGGCACCCTGGGGACGCCGCTCCACGCGGACGGCAGCCTCGTGGGCTACGGCACGCCGCTCTTTCCCCTGCTCTGAGACCTCGAACGCCCCACATCCATCGCGGAGGATCGCACCATGCCCGACCAAGTCCCGACCACGGTCGACCTCAACTCCGACATGGGCGAGGGTTTCGGCGCCTGGCGCATCGGCGACGACGCCGCCATCCTGCGGATCGTCACCTCCGCCAACGTCGCGTGCGGGTTCCACGCCGGCGACCCGGACGTGATGGCGCAGACCTTCCAAACCGCCAGGGAGAACGGCGTGGCGGTGGGGGCCCATCCGGGTTACGCCGACCTGCCGGGGTTCGGGCGCCGGGTCATCCCGCACACGGCGGGCGAGATCGAGCGGCTCGTGGCCTACCAGATCGGCGCCGCGGCGGCGCTCTCGGCCTACGCGGGCCATCCGATCACCTACGTGAAGGCGCACGGCGCGCTCGGCAACCAGACCCAGACGGACCCGGAGGTGGCGGCCGCGGTGACGCGCGCCGTCAAGGCCGTCGACCCGCGCCTGATCTGCCTGTGCATCGCGCTCGGGGCCCAGGACCGCATCGCGCGCGACATGGGGCTGACGGTCAAGGCCGAGATCTTCGCGGACAGGGCCTACACGGCCGAGGGCCACCTTGTGTCCCGCAAGCTGCCGGGCGCCGTGATCCACGACGCCGGCGCGGCCGCGGCGCGGGTGGTCCGCATGGTGCGGGGCGGGTTCATCGAGACGGTCGCGGGCGCGAGCCTGTCGACGCCGATCGACTCGATCTGCGTCCACAGCGACACGCCCACCGCCATCGCGATCGCGGGGGAGGTCAGGGGCGCGCTCGCGGCCGCCGGCGTCGCGCTGAAGAGCTTCGCGCCCGCGGTGCCCTGAGCGGGGCGCGTGGCGCCCTCCGAGCGCGCCCGCTCAGCCGGCCCGCAGAAGGCGGGCCGCCGTGACGCGGAGGTCGGCCAGCCAGGCCGCCTGCGCCCTGAGGGCGTCGACGGCGGCTTCCTGTCCGGTCGGAACGAACCGCAGCCGCGCCCCCACGGGCGCCTGGGCGATCCGCCACAGGTCCGCCTCGATCACGGCCGCGATCTTGGGGTAGCCCCCGCAGGTGTTGGCGTCGGCGAGCTGGATGATGGGCTGGCCGTTGGACGGCACCTGGACGATGCCGGGCACGATGCCGTGGGAGAAGAGTTCGACGGGCCGTTCGAGCGCGAGAACCGGCCCGCTCAGCCGGTAGCCCATGCGGTTCGCCTCGCTGCCGACCTCCCAGTCGCTGCCCGTGAAGGCCGCCCGCGAGGCCGGGTCGAAGCCGTCGTGTTCCGCGGCCGGGAGGACGCGAACCGTGACGGAACCGCCCGCGGCCTCGTCGGGCGGAACGGCCGCAGGCGGCAACGCGGCCGCGGGCGGCAGCACGGCCCCGAAGCCCGGCCCCTCCAACGCGTCGCTGGGCGGCGCCTCGCCCAGGTCCAGCGTGTCGCCGCGCCGAAACCCGCGGCCTTCG
>CAXTEP010000047.1:12027-14772 GCA_964243125.1 uncultured Lichenihabitans sp.
GGGCGGCGCCTCGCCCAGGTCCAGCGTGTCGCCGCGCCGAAACCCGCGGCCTTCGAGGCCCCCGAACCCGCATTTGAGGTCGGTCGAGCGCGACCCCATGACCGAGGGAACCGCGATCCCGCCCGCGACCGTGAGGTAGGCGCGCGCGCCCCGCCGCGGCGCGCCGAGAGCGAGCACCTGGCCGGGCTCGGCCCGGCAGGTCCAGAACGGCGGCAGCGGCCGATCCCCGAGCGTCGCACCGCAATCGGCACCCGTCAGCGCGAAGCGCGCGGCCCGGCCGAACCGGACCCGGAACGGAAACAGCGCGACCTCGATGCCGGCCGTGCCCTCCGGGTTGCCCAGAAGGGCGTTGCCGGCCTCGAACGCGAGGGCGTCCATGGCGCCGCAACGGCTGATGCCGGACGCGAAGTGGCCGCGGCGGCCACCGTCCTGCACCGTGTTGGGCGCGCCGGTGGTCAAAACCTCGATCATCGCTCGATCCCCGCGACCGTGAACCGAACCGTGTCGCCGGCCCGCAGGACGACCGGGTCGGCGGCGGCGCGGTCGAACATCTTGACCTCCGTGTGACCCAGGATGTGCCATCCCGACGGGGCCGTGACCGGCATCACGGCGGCCTGGGCGGCGCCGATGATCACGGCGCCTTCGGCGACCCGCGGCCGCGGGCTGGAGCGGCGCCCCCAGACGAGCGACGGGTCCAGGCCCGAAAGGTAGGGAAAGCCCGGCATGGCGCCCACCGCCGCCACCGAATAAGTGGCGGCCGCGTGCCGCCGCACGACCTCCTCGATCGGCAGGCCGGTGCGCTCGGCGAGCCCCGCCAGGTCCTCGCCCCCGGCCCCGCCGTAGTTCACCGGGATATGATGCGTCCGGCCCGCGACGGCGTCCGGCGCCGCATGGGCCCACACGTCCCGCAGTCGCTGCTCCAGGGAGGACGGCCACAGGCGGAGGGGATCGAACACCACCATCAGGTTGTTCATGCCCGACACGGTCTCGGCCACGCCCTCGATCGCCAGCGCGTCGCGCGCCACGGCCCAGATCCGCCGCTGCACGGCGTCGTCGAAGATCGGTCCCGCGGCGTCCAGCAGGCAGGCGCCGCTGCCCATGGCGGTGATGCGGCAGGCAGGGGCGATGTCGGGCGCGGCCCCAGGTCCACCCGCTGCCATCATGCGTTCGTCTCCATCACCGATGCGTCCCGGACCGGAGGGATCAGGCCGCCGACCGGGCCGTTCCCTTGGCGTCGCGATGCATGGCACTGAACCGCAGGGCGCCGCAACTCGCCCGGTGACGGAAACGTCCGGATCCAAATGGACGTGCCGGCGCCGGGGGGGGATGGCGCAGAGCGCGCTGGACCTGGGCGCCGCCTCCCCCGCGACCGCGCGCAGTTCGGCAAATCCCTCGTTGCGTTTCCGCGCGTGGCCGCCAAAATCAGCCGGGTGCTGTGCGACGCCCGCATCCTGTCGATCTTCGAGGGCGCGGCCGAGATCCAAGCCCAGGTGATCGCCCGGGGCCTGCTCGGGCGGCTGAATTGACCCCGCCGGTCCGCCCCGGCCAGAGGAACGCGCCATGACCACCGTCCCGCGGGTCTGCATCGTCGGCGGCGGCGTGATCGGCAGCTCGATCGCCTACGCGCTCAAGGCGGCCGGGGGCGACCGGGTGGCGGTCACGGTGGTGGAGCGAGACCCGACCTTCGCCCAGGCGTCCTCGTCCTTGTCGGGAAGCGGCATCCGGGTGCAGTTCTCGAACCCGATCAACATCGCGATCTCCCGCTACGGGGTCGAGTTCCTGCGGCAGGCCGATGAGCTGCTGGCGGTCGACGGCGACCGCGCCGCGGTGGGGTTCAAGGAGCGCGGCTACCTGTACCTGGCCGGAACCGAGGCGCAGGCGGACCGGCTCAGGGCCAACAACGAGACCCAGCGGAGTCTGGGCCTCGACCTCGCGCTGCTCGACCCCGACGCGATGGCGGCGCTGTTCCCCTGGATGAACGTCGCCGACCTCCGCCTGGGCTCCTACGGGATCGCGGCCGGCGAGGGCTGGTTCGACGGTCCCGCCCTCGCCCAGGCGTTCCGCCGCAAGGCGCGGGCGCTCGGCGCCGCCACCGTGACGGGCGCCGTGGCGGGCTTCAACAGGACCGGACGGCACGTGCGCGGCGTGCTGCTGGAGGACGGCGGCACGATCGCCTGCGACTGGGTGGTCAATGCCGCAGGCGCCTGGGCGCGCGGGGTCGCGGCGCGGCTCGACGTGGACCTCCCGGTCTTCGCGCGGGCGCGGGACGTCTTCGTCCTGAGCTGCCCGGCGACCCTGCCGGACTGCCCCCTGATCGTCGACGCCTCGGGGTTCTGGCTGCGCCCCGAGGGCAGCCACTTCATCGGCGGGATCTCGCCCGAGGCGGCCGACGACGCCGACGACCTGCCGCTCGACGTGCGGCACGACGATTTCGAGGCAAGGCTGTGGCCCCTCATGGCGGCCCGGATCCCGGCCTTCGAGCGCCTGCGGGTGCAGAACGCCTGGGCGGGCTACTACGAGATCAACACGTTCGACCACAACGCGATCGTCGGGGCGCACCCGTCCCTCGACAACGTCGTGTTCGCCAACGGCTTCAGCGGCCACGGCATGCAGCAGTCGCCCGCGGTCGGCCGCGCCGTGGCCGAGATGATCCTGCACGGCCGCTACCGCACCCTCGACCTGTCGCGGCTCGGCTTCGACCGGATCATCAGGGGCGAGCCGTTCGCCGAAGCCAACATCATCTGA
>CAXTEP010000047.1:14872-18612 GCA_964243125.1 uncultured Lichenihabitans sp.
CCGACCTTCATTGACTGTGGGTCGCGACCGCGGCCGGGCCCTCCGCCCTCGCGGGTGCAGCGCCGCCGCACGGGTCCTCGGCGGTCGCGAACCGCCGTGGGCCGAGCGCCAGCACGCAGGCCGCTTCCAGTTTCGCGAGGGGAAACACCATGGACGACGCAAGGCAAGCCACCCAGGCCGACACGGCCGAAAGCAGCAGGCTGCGGGCGCTCGGCTACACCCCGCAATTTCCCAGGCTGCTGAGCCTCTTCGCGGATTTCTCGCTGGGCTATTCCTATATGTCGCCGATGGCCGGCATCGTGACCCTGTTCGCGGTCGCGATCACGGCCGCCGGTCCCGCCTTCTTCTGGACCCTGCCGGTGGTGCTGCTCGGCCAGACCCTGGTCTGCCTGGTGTTCGCCGAGGCCGCGTCGGCCTATCCGATCGCGGGCGGCGTGTACCAGTGGGCCCGCCAGATCGGCGGCCTCCGCTGGGGCTTCCTCACCTCCTGGATCTATCTCCTGGCGCTGGTCGCCACTGTGGCCGGGCTGTCGACCGGCAACGCGCCCTTCCTGGCCAGCCTGCTCGGGGTGGAAGCCACCCCGACCTTCGCGCACGCGGCGACCTTCGGGTTCGCGGTGGTGGCCGTGCTGGCCAATCTGGCGGGCACCCGCGTGCTGGCGCGGGCCACGGAACTCGGAGTCTGGGCGGGCCTGGTCGGCTTGGTGGTTTGCGGCGGCTACATGCTGCTGTTCGCCCGGGTGCAGCCGTTCAGCGTGCTCACCGACATGGCCGGGCACGGTGCCGACGGCGTCCTGAAGCCGATGCTGGCCGCGGGCCTGATCGGCATCTGGATCTTCTTCGGTTTCGAGGCCTGCGGCGACCTCGCCGAGGAGGTGCAGGGGGCCTCGCGCGTCGTGCCCCAGGCCATGCTGCTCACGATCGTGTGCGGCGGCGTCTCGGCCCTGCTGATGGTGCTGGGCCTGCTGCTCGCGCTGCCCGACATCGCGGGCGCCGCGAACGGCACGGTCGCGGATCCGGTGGGCGCGGCCCTGCTGCAGGGCACCGGGCCGCTCGGCTACAAGTTCGCGCTCGGCTGCATCGTGATCATCAACGTCAGCGCCGGGGCGTCGATCCTGGCCTCGACGAGCCGCCTGCTCTTCTCGCTGGCGCGCGACCGCTTCGTGGTGGGCCACCGCGCCATCGCGACGCTGGACCGCCGGGGGCTGCCGCGCACCGCCGTGCTGGTCACGGCCGCGCTGCTGCTGCTCGTCCTGTGCGTCTCGCTCCTGTCGAGCGATGCCCTGACCCAGATCGTGAGCTTCGCCACCACGGGGATCTACACGGCGTTCCAGATGGTGGTGGTGGCCTGCCTCGTGGCCGGGATCAGGGGCTGGAAGCCCGACGGCAGCTTCCGGCTCGGCGGCGCGAGCCTGCCCGTCCGGCTCGTGGCCCTGGGGTTCGGGGTGGCGGCGATCCTCAACCTGGCCTGGCCGCGGGCGCCCGAGACCGGCTGGTTCGCCAACTGGTTCGTGGTCATCGCCATGGTGGTGATCGTCGTCGCGGGCCTGGCCCAGATGACCGTGTTCATCCCGCGCGGCCCGATGCCGGACCGGGTCGCGGCGGAGTGACGGGAGAGAGCCATCGCTCTCCCCGGCTCAGGCGCGGGCGTCGGGCCCGCCGCCCTGACGGCGCTCCCGCATGATGTGCTCGCAGAACAGCAGGAAGAGCTGCGCCTGGCTGTTGATGCCGAGCTTCTCGTAGATGTGCTTGCGGTGGATCCTCACCGTTCCTTCCGCGATGCGGAGGTTGTGGGCCACCGACAGCGCCGAGTGACCCCTGAGAAGCAGGCTGACCACGTTCTGCTCGCGCAGCGACAGCCGGTCCTTGGCGAAGGCCGAGAAGGCCTGCTCCAGTTCTCCCGCGGGCCGGGTCGCGCGCGGGTCGGGGCCGCGGCAGGCGTCCCGCCAATGGGCCGCCATGGTTTCCCGGACCACGCCGTCCAGCGCCGACAGGCTGGCGAAGGCGTCGTGGTCGAACCGCTCCCGATCCCTGCCCCGCATCAGCGACAGGACGAGCCCGGACGCGTCGGGCAGGCGGTCGATGAAGACCAGTTCCTCGGCCAGGCAGCCCGCCGACACGCAGGGGTGCAGGTTCTCGGACGACGAGAACTCGCTGAGGAAGAAATCGTCGGGCGCGAGGTCGACGATCCTGTGCAAACCCGCCGCGACCCCGTTCCGGCAGGCCGCGTAGGCGACGTCGAGCAGGTAACCCCCGGCCACGTAGTTCTCGATCACCTCCGCGGACGTCGCGGTCCCGAGATTGTCGGTCAGGAACACGGGCGTTCCCTCGTTCGGATAGTGCACGACCGCGAAGAAATCGAACGGGGCCACGGACCGCAGGGCGTCGACGAGGGTCGCGGCATAGCGGTCCGTGCGCAGGGTCGAGAACAGCGCGGTCGCGACCGCGAGAGCCTCGGGCACGGTGATCCGTGCCGCATCCCCGCGTTTCGGGTGATCCGGCCCGCGGTCGGACCGGCCTCGACCGGTCTCGGAGAGCGCGATGAGCGTCATGACCCTGCACCGGATGCCTGCCGAACCCCCAACGCCTTGCAAATCGGGGGCCAGAACCTCGGCGCGGGGCGCCGCGCGGCGGTTTCGCAACAGGATCGCTGATCCAAGGATCGGGTCCGCATGCCACGCCCCTCCGACGGTTCGGTCCCGTCACCCCGCGAAGGGCATCGGCGACGACGCCCGGGCGGTTCCCCGCAGGATAGCGCCTGCGCGGCGGGAGTCACCCGCGGCCGCGGTCCGGCAGGACCGTCACCCCGGCCCGTTGGCGCCAAAAACGCGCGAGCCGGCCGGTGCGGGCAGCCGCGGCGCCCGGCGGGCCATGAGCGCAGGCCGTTCCGGCCCGCCCGCCCGCACGGCCGCTCAGGTCAGTCCTGCCGGACGCACGCCGCCGTCAACGCGCCCGTCCTTGCAGGACCTGGACGCTCGCGGCGATCTCGAGCGAGCCGAGACCCCGCCGCTGCGCGTCCCCGAAAACGGCCAGCAGGAGGTCCGTGAAGCGCGTGTCCATGCCTGACGCCCGGGCCGAGGCGGCGATGTGCTCCATCGCGGCGACGTGGACGTCGATGGTCGCCTGGTCGCCCGTGAACGTGTCCGCCGCGATCATCCCGTCGTATTCGCGCGCCGCGTGCGTGATCTCCGGCACGAAGGACGGCATGGCTTCGAAGAACCGGGACGGGGCGACCTGTCCGGCCGCGCAGAAGGCCGCGGCATTGAGCATGCCGATGCTGACCCCGTAGTAGAGGGACAGCCAGGCGAGATCCAGCGTCGCGGCCGCCGTCACGGTTTCGCCCAGAAAGGTGACCTTGCCGCCCAGCGCCGCCAGGGTACCGGCGTGTTTTCCGTAGGCGTCGGAACTGCCGGCGAGGAAGATGGCGGTCGGCGCGTCGCCGATCCGGCCGGGAAACGTCCCGATGGCGCCGTCCAGGTAGAGGGCACCGCGGGCCCCGGCCCATTCCGCCATCGCGACGGCGTCGCCAGGTCCGCCGCTGGCGAGCTGGACAAGCGTGCGGCCGTGCCAGCGGTCGCCGGGGATCGCGCCCAGGGCCTCGGTCGTGGCGGCGTAATCGGCGAGGCAGGACACGATCAACGGGGAGGAGCTCACGGCCTCTTCGGCGGTGGCGACGGGAACGCAGAAGGACGACGCGCCTTGCCGCCGTTCCGGGCTGCGGGTCCAGCCGACGGTGGCAT
>CAXTEP010000047.1:18712-20781 GCA_964243125.1 uncultured Lichenihabitans sp.
TCCGCTCAGGCGAAGAGCGGCGCGAGAGGCCCGTTCAGAAACATGTCCCGCGGGTCCAGCCTGCGGCGAAGGTCGACGAAATCCCCGAACCGGGGGAACACGCGCTCGGCGCGATCCCGCGTCAGGTAATGCAGCTTGCCCCAGTGGGGACGGCCGGCGTGCTCGGCGAACAGGGCGTCGGCGTTTCGCAGGTAGTCCTCGTAGGGGGTACCCGGCACCCCCGAGATCGACAGCACCACGCTGTCGCGGCCGGCCGCCGGGCTGATCCAGGTCTCGTCGGCGGCCACGAACCGCACTTCCAGGGGGAAGCGGCTGTCGAATCGGCCCGACAGCATGGTCCGGCGCTGGGCCTCGACCACCTCCCTGGCGGCACCGACCGGCATGAAATATTCCATCTCGTGGAAGTTGGGATCGTAGACGGACGGATAGATCCGGTAGCTGCGATCGGTCCGTTTCGGTCCGCCGACGGGCGGCGTGTCGGCGGGCAGCTCCCGGTAGAGCTTGACCACGCAATGGTCCTTAGGGGTGCCGGCCATGCCGTAGAGCTCGGCCGACCGGTCGGTGGGCATCCAGAAGAACGAGAAATGGCGGTAGTCGGCCTGGAACTCGTCCCAGCGCTCCATCACCTCGCCGAACGGAAGCGTCCGGACGTCCTCCTCGATCGTGTAGGCAAGGGCCGCCTGCATGCGCAGGCGCGTCATCGGCCCGAGCATGCCGATCGAGCATTGCAGGGCCGGCAGCAGCTCGGCGTTCTCCCGGTCGGACACCTGGAGCCGGTTGCCGCGGCCGTCGATCAGGGTCGCGCCCCGCAGGCCGGCCGAGAAAGTCTTGAACAGCAGGCCGGACCCGTGCGTGCCGGTCGAGACCGCGCCGACCAGCGCCTGGGTGTCGATGTCGCCCTGGTTGGCGAGCGCCAGCCCCTCGTCCCAGAGGACGTCGCCGAGCTCGCTGACCCGGGTGGCGGCCCAGGCCGAGAACTGCTGGGTGTCGCGGTCGATGTCGATCACGCCGCGCATGGCGTCGAGGCAGACCAGCACGTCGGTCTCGATGATCGGGCTGAACGAATGGCCGGCGCCCACGACCCGGACCTTCTCGCCGGCCGCGGCCGCGTCGCGCACGAGCGCCTGCACCTCGTCCTCGCCGACGGGCCGCGCCAGCCGCTTCGGCCGAAAGCTCTGGTTACCGACCCAGTTGGTCCAGGTTTCGGAACCGTGGGTCTCGGAGCGCACGGGCCGGAGCGGAACGTTCATGGGCGGTGATCCTCGGCCGGGACCCAGCACCGGATCCCGACGGGCGGATCTAGCGGAAAGCCGCATCGGGAACCATACACCTGAGGGGATATGGGCCGCGCGGTTGGTCGACAGCAATCTTTGAGTTCAGTCCGTTGCGTCGAGACCCCTTTCGTTGACTTGAACAGGGGCCATTATTACCACTGCGGCGCAACGGCCCGGCGCCGTCCGTTCCCGAGACCCGCCCCATGAAGATCCTTGTGCCCGTCAAGCGGGTGGTCGACTACAACGTGAAAATCCGCGTGAAGCCCGACGGCTCGGGGATCGACCTCGCCAACGTCAAGATGTCCATGAACCCGTTCGACGAGATCGCGGTGGAGGAGGCGCTCCGCCAGAAGGAGGCCGGCAAGGCCGCCGAGGTGATCGTAGTGACCATCGGCCCCGCCCAGGCGGCCGAAACGCTGCGGACCGGGCTCGCCATGGGGGCCGACCGCGGCATCCACGTCAGAACCGACGGCACGGTCGAGCCGCTCGCGGTGGCCAAAATCCTCAAGGGCGTGGTCGAGACCGAGGAGCCCGGCCTCGTGATCCTGGGCAAGCAGGCGATCGACGACGACGCCAATCAGACCGGGCAGATGCTGGCGGCGCTGCTCGGCTGGGGCCAGGGCACGTTCGCGTCCGCGCTCGTGCTGAACGAGGGTTCGGCCGACGTGACCCGCGAGGTGGACGGCGGCTCGCAGACCGTGACGCTCGCGCTGCCCGCGGTGGTGACCACGGATCTGCGGCTCAACGAGCCGCGCTACGCGAGCCTGCCCAACATCATGAAGGCCAAGAAGAAGC
>CAXTEP010000048.1:0-8004 GCA_964243125.1 uncultured Lichenihabitans sp.
GACGAACCGCTCGGCGTGATCGACATCCTGTCCAACACGGGCGCGTTCTACGACTACGACGCGAAATACGCCAAGGGCGGCTCGACCCACGTGCTTCCGGCAGAACTTAAACCAAATATTTACCAAACTGTCCAAGAGTTGGCCCTCAGAGCACATCGGGCGCTCGGCTGCCGCGGCGTGAGCCGCACGGACTTCCGTTACGACGACCGGCCCGAGGGCACGGGCCAACTCGTCGTGCTGGAGGTCAACACGCAGCCCGGGATGACCGAAACCTCGCTTGTCCCCGAGCTGGCCGCCCATGCCGGCCTGTCATTTGGTGAGCTTGTTCGATGGATGGTGGAGGACGCGTCCTTGGATCGTTGATCGACGCGTTCGGGCGCGGCCGGGCGGCGCCGCAGTTCGGCTTCGCGGGCCTGCCGGGCGGCGCCGAGCCGTTCCGTCCACCGCTGCGCGTCCGCCGGCCACGGCCGCTAGGCTTCGCGTTCCGCTTGCCGGTGCTGGTGCCCCGGACGGCGCGCGGCGGGCTCGGGGTTGCCCTGACGGCCGCGCTGTTCGCCGCCACCGGACTCTACGGAACGGTCCGCGGCGGCCAGTACGCCGACTTCGTCGCCCACCACGGCTCGCCGCTCGACGTGGTGGCGCGCCACCTCGGCT
This sequence comes from uncultured Lichenihabitans sp., assembly GCA_964243125.1. Classification (GTDB taxonomy): domain Bacteria; phylum Pseudomonadota; class Alphaproteobacteria; order Rhizobiales; family Beijerinckiaceae; genus Lichenihabitans. Next base: position 655 of record CAXTEP010000048.1, read on the forward strand.
TCCCGATCGCGGCCGTGACCATCTCAGGCCTGAAGGAGCTTGACGCGCGCGAGATCCTGACCGCGGCGGGCGTCACCCCCGACAATTCCCTGCTGTTCCTGAACGCCGCGGCGGTGCGGGACCGGCTGACGGCCCTGCCGCTCGTCCGGGACGCCGTGGTGGGCAAGCTCTTCCCCGACCGGCTGACCATCGCGCTCGATGAGCGCGACCCGAAGGCGATCTGGCAGAACGGCGGGGCGCTCTCTATCGTATCGAGCGACGGCGTGGTCATCGACACGGTGACGGACGACCGGTTCAACGGCCTGCCCTTCGTGGTGGGCGAGGGCGCCAACGCGCATTTCAACGACTACCTCGCGCTGCTCGACCGCGCCGGCGACCTGCGCCCGCGCATCGTGGCTGGCATGCGGGTCGGCGACCGGCGCTGGTCGGTCAAGCTGGACAACGGCGTCGAGGTCATGCTGCCCGAACAGGGGGCCAACGAGGCCATGGACCGTCTGGTGGCGCTCGACCGGCAGGCCAAGCTGCTCGACAAGGACGTGGTGTCGATCGACCTGCGCGTGCCCAACCGGGTGTCGGTGCGGCTGTCGGCCGAGGCGGCAGCCGCGCGGGCCGAGGTTCTGGCCAAGAAAGCCAAGCTGAAGGGGGCGCCGCAATGATCCCGCCCCGCCTGCGTCCCCTGTCGGCCCGCAAGAGCGCGGTGCTGTGCGTGCTCGACGTGGGCACCTCCAAGGTCGCCTGCCTGATCGCCAAGCTGATCCCGGCCGAGCCCTCCGACATGCTGCGCGGCCGCACCCACCGCTGCCGCATCCTGGGCATCGGCCACCAGCGGTCGCGCGGCATCAAGGGCGGCGCCGTGATCGACATGGAGGAGGCCGAGAACGCGATCCGGCTCGCCGTGGACGCGGCCGAGCGGATGGCCGGCGTCGAGGTCACGGGTGTGATCGTCAACACGACCGGCGGCCGGCTGTCGTCGCAGCACTACAGCGCCAAGGTTTCGGTGGGCGGTAAGGCCGTGTCGGACCTCGACGTGCACCGCGTGCTCGAAGCGTCCAGCACCAGCACGGCCCGGCAGGGCCGCGCGGTGCTGCATTCCCTGCCCAACGGCTTCACCCTCGACGGAACGCGCGGCATCCGCGACCCAAAGGGGATGATCGGCGACGAGCTCGGAGCCGAGATGCACGTGATCGGCTGCGACGCCGCGGCGGCCCGCAACCTGATGCTGGCCATCGAGCGCTGCCACCTCGACATCGAGGCCGTGGTCGCGACCCCCTACGCGGCGGGCCTATCGGTGCTGGTGGACGACGAGGCCGAGCTCGGCACGGCCCTGATCGATATGGGCGGGGGCACCACGTCGGCGGGCGTGTTCGCGGGCGGCCACCTGGCCCACGTGGACGCGATCGCGGTGGGCGGCAACCACGTCACGCTCGACATTGCGCGCGGGCTCACCGCGCGGGTCGCCGACGCCGAGCGGCTGAAGACGCTCTACGGCACCGCCATCGCGTCGGGCTCGGACGACCGCGAAACCGTGGCGGTGGCCCACGTGGGCGACGACCCCGACCACCCGACCCACCTGCCGAAGTCGCACCTCGTGCGGATCATCCGGCCGCGCGTCGAGGAGATCCTGGAGCTGATCCGCGACAGGCTGCGGGACGCGGGCTTCGCGGCCCACGCCGGACGCCGGCTCGTGCTGACCGGCGGGGCCTGCCAGCTCACGGGCGTGGCCGAAGCCGCACGGCGGATCATCTCGCCCCAGGTCCGCATCGGCCGGCCGCTGGGCATCCAAGGATTGCCCGAATCGGCCAAGAACCCCGCCTTCGCGGCGGCGGTTGGCCTGCTGGTCTACCCGCAGTTCGCCGGCATCGAGCACTTCGAGCCGCGCAGCCAGGCGCCCCTCCAGGCGACCGGCACCGACGGCTACATGTCCCGCGTGGGACGGTGGCTGAAGGAGAGTTTCTAAACGATTCCGCCCGCGCGGGACGGCGATCCGCGCGGGTGACCGAAAAGTGGACACAATCCGGGGCGTCGCAGGCAGCCCCAAACGTTCGAGAGGCCCTAGGACCATGACGATCACGTTGAAAGCTCCGGAACTTCGGGAACTCAAGCCCCGCATCATGGTGTGCGGCGTGGGCGGCGCAGGCGGCAACGCGGTCAACAACATGATCGTGTCGGGGCTGATCGGCGTCGACTTCATCGTGGCCAACACGGACGCCCAGGCGCTGACCAGCTCGAAGGCCGAGCGCATCATCCAGATGGGCCTGCAGGTAACCGAGGGTCTTGGCGCGGGCTCGCAGCCCGAGGTCGGGCGGGCCGCGGCCGAGGAGGCCATCGAGGAGATCCGCGACCATCTGGCGGGCGCCCACATGGTGTTCGTCACCGCCGGCATGGGCGGCGGCACCGGCACGGGCGCGGCCCCGGTGATCGCCCGCACGGCACGCGACATGGGCATCCTGACGGTGGGCGTTGTCACCAAGCCGTTCCAGTTCGAGGGGCAGCGGCGCGCGCGGGTGGCCGAATCGGGCATCAACGAGCTGCAGAAGGCGGTCGACACGCTGATCTGCATTCCCAACCAGAACCTGTTCCGCGTCGCCAACGAGAAGACCACCTTCGCGGACGCCTTCTCGATGGCCGATCAGGTGCTCTACTCGGGGGTCGCCTGCATCACCGACCTGATGGTCAAGGAAGGGCTGATCAACCTCGACTTCGCCGACGTCCGCGCCATCATGCGCGAGATGGGCAAGGCCATGATGGGCACGGGCGAGGCCTCGGGCGACAAGCGCGCCATCATGGCGGCCGAGGCCGCGATCGCCAACCCGCTGCTCGACGAGGTGTCCATGAAGGGCGCCCGCGGCCTGCTCATCTCCATCACGGGCGGCAACGACCTGACGCTCTACGAGGTCGACGAGGCCGCGAGCCGCATCCGCCAGGAGGTCGACGACGACGCCAACATCATCCTGGGCGCCACATTCGACTCCAACCTCGACGGCATCGTGCGGGTTTCGGTGGTGGCGACCGGCATCGACCAGCCGCTCGCCTCCAAGGAACCCGCCACCAGCGAGGCCCGCATCGCGGAAGCCGCGGCCCGGCTGCGCGCCCAGGTCGCGGCGGTGCGGCCGAGCGAGCCCACCGCGCCTGCCCGCTTCGCGCCCGTCGCCGAACAGCCCGGACTCCAGGGTTACGATCACGGGAGCCAGGCCCACGCGCCGGCCAGCCCCCCGGCCCCGATGCATTACGCGGCTCCCGCGCCGATCGCGGCGGCCCACGAGGTCGAACTCCTGCCCATCCAGTCCAAGGCCACCGCTTACCCGGCGCCGCTGCCCTCCGACCAGCCACGGGCCGAGCCGGTGGACCAGGGACCGTTCATCCCGCCGGCCCCGCAGCAGGTGGCCCGCCTGCCCCGCATGCCGGAAGTCACCGACCTGCCCATGCCGGTGCAGAACCAGATCCGCGCTCATCGCGGCGGCGACGCCGAGACCGGCCCGGCCGAGTCCAAGCGCAAGTCCCTGCTGGAGCGGCTCGCCTCGTTCAGCATGAGCCGGAGCGAGGACGCGCCGGCCAGGCCGGCCGCGCCCGCGACCCGGCCGCCCGCCCCGATGACGTCGCACTACGGCCAGCCGGCCCCCCAGGTGCCAGTCTACCCCGCGCCGCGCGCGGCGGCACCGGCGAGCGTGCATGCGGAATACGGCAAGCGTTCCGGGCCCGCGGCCCCGGTTCGTCACAATCACGCCGCAGCCGATCCACACGGGCGCCCGGTGCCGTTGGCGCGGCCGAGCGAGGACGATCAGCTGGAGATCCCGGCCTTCCTGCGCCGCCAATCGAACTGACGAGGTGGCGCGAGCCTTCGCGGCCGGACCGCATCCGCTCCACCGGCGGGTGCGGTCCGGCCGTTAAATCGTTGGTTTCCCGATCCTTTATCGGCTTCGGCAGATCCGAGCGGCTTCTGTTACAAACCGTAAAGAAGCGTGATTTGGCGAGACCGGGCCCCGCGCGTAGGTTAACAAACCAACGAGGGCTTGCGGTCCGGCCGTGCTAGCGCATGGCGGGACCAAGTCGGAATGATGGCTGGGTCTTGGTTGACGTATCGTTGATGCGGTTGCGTGCCGGGCGGTTGCCGCCCTCGAGTTGACATCTTCGGGACGGCAGCCATGCCGCGAGTCCGGGGACCGGAGAACAGAACGAATGAAGCCGGGCAAGCAGACGACCCTTCGCAGAAGCGCCACCCTGGTCGGCGCGGGGGTTCATTCCAATGCTCCGGTGACCCTGTGCCTGCATCCCGCGACCGCCAACACCGGCATCGTGTTCCTGCGGACGGGCCTGCCCGACGGTGGCGAACGGCGGATCGAGGCTCGCTGGTCCAAGGTATCGACCACCGAGCTTTGCACCGTGATCGGGGACGCGTCGCGCGGCAGCGTCGCCACCATCGAGCACCTCCTGGCGGCCCTGGCGGGGATCAGGATCGACAACGTGCTGATCGAGGTCGACGGACCCGAAGTGCCGATCATGGACGGCTCGGCGGCCGTGTTCGTCGCGGCGATCGACCGGGCCGGCGTCAAGACCCTGTCGATGCCGCGCCGCTCGATCAAGGTGCTGAAGCCGGTGCGGGTCGAGAAGGGGCGGTCCTTTTCCGAGCTCCTGCCGTCTGACGGCGGGTTCCATCTCGACGTGGAGATCGACTATGCCGACGGCGTGATCGGCCGCCAGCGAAAGGCCTTGACGCTCACGGCCTCGACGTTCCGGACCGAGATCGCCCGCGCCCGGACGTTCGGTTCGGTCAGCGACGTGGAGCGCTTGTGGAAGCTCGGCTTCGCGCTCGGTTCGACGCTCGATAATTCCATCGCGGTGGACGGCGACCGCGTCCTCAACCCGGAAGGGTTGCGCAGCGCCGACGAGTTCGTGGCCCACAAGCTGCTCGACGCTGTGGGCGACTTGGCCCTGGCCGGCAACCCGATCATCGGCACCTACCGGGCCTTCTGCCCCGGCCACAAGATGAACCACCTCGTCCTGCAGGCCATGTTCGCCGACCGCACATCCTACGCCGTCATCGAGGCTCCCGCCCGTCCGCGCGCCTTCTACCAGGATTTCGTCCTGCCGGGCCTGCCCGCCTACGCCGAAGCCGGCTGACGGCTGTTGCATTTTTTCAACCCCTGACCGGAAAACGAGCCGCGATCGCCGATTGAGGGAACTTTGTCGACGAGCGGCCGCCGATGCCACACTTTATCGCGGATCCTTCGTCATCAAAGGTCGTCGCGGGTGCGGAGCATCCGGGCGTTGCCGTTTGAAACGAGTTGCTTGCGGATGCTGCGCTTCCAGTCTCGATTGCCGGTCGTCGCGAGGATCGCGGCGGCCCTTGCCGCGGTCGCGGCCCTGCCGCTCGGCGGCTGCTCGTCGATCGAGTCGTTCAACCCGTTCGGGTCCGAGAAGTACGAGCAGAAGATCCTGGCCGACGTGCCGCCCGACGACCTTTACAACCAGGGCCTCGCGCGCCTGCAGAAACGGGACAGCGACGGCGCGGCCAAGAAGTTCGGCGAGCTCGACAAGCAGTATCCCTTCTCGGACTATTCCCGGAAGGGCCTGCTGATGACCACCTATTCCCAGTATCAGGGTGGCAGCTACGACGATGCCATCGCGTCGGCGCATCGCTACACGACGCTCTACCCGACCTCGCCGGATGCGCCCTACGCCATGTACATGGAGGCGATGTCCTACTACAATCAGATCCCGGACATCTCGCGCGACCAGAACCAGTCCGAGAAGTCGCTCGACCTGTTCAGCCAGCTCGTGGCCAAGTATCCGAGTTCGGAATACGTGGACGACGCCAAGTTCAAGATCCAGGTCACCCGCGACCAGCTCGCCGGCAAGGAGATGTCGGTCGGCCGCTTCTACCTCACGCGCCACAATTACGTCGCGGCCATCAACCGCTTCCGCAACGTGATTGGCAAGTACCAGACCACACGGCACTCCGAGGAAGCGCTGGAACGCCTCACCGAGGCCTATCTGGCGCTCGGCATTTCCAACGAGGCGCAGACCGCGGCGGCCGTGCTCGGCCACAACTACCCCGACAGCCCCTGGTACAAGGATGCCTTCAACCTGCTGCAGAGCGGCGGGCTTGAGCCGCGCGAGGACATGGGCTCCATCGTCTACAAGACGTTTCACAACCTGGGCTTCACCTGAGCGGGTCCGGCGGTCGGTTTCAGGGCTGACACGAGCCGGCGCGCCTTGCCGCGGCGCGCGATGCTGCCTATGCAAGCACCAATCGGCCCGCGCGGCGGGCCGACCGGCCGCGATCGTCGGCTTCTGTCATTCCGATGAGACCTTCATTGCCGAAGCCGCCTGACATTACTCGGTTGCCGGCTGACCGGTCCGGTCGGCGCCCGCGTCGCACCCCGGCGTTCCCGTGCTGTCCCGGCTGACGATCCGCGACATCGTTCTGATCGACCGGCTCGACCTCGATTTCCAACCGGGCCTCACGGTGCTGACCGGGGAAACCGGCGCCGGCAAGTCGATCCTGCTCGACGCGCTGTCGCTCGCGCTCGGCGGCCGGGGCGACGGCGGGCTCGTGCGCCACGGCGAGAAGCAGGGTCAGGTGACGGCCGTGTTCGAACTCCCGGCCGCGCACCCGGCCGTCGAGGTGGCGCGCGCCAACGACATCGAAATCGAGGGCGACCTCATCCTGCGGCGCGTGCAGCTGGCGGACGGGCGGACCCGCGCCTACGTCAACGACGCGGCGGTCAGCGCCCAGACCCTGCGAGTCGTGAGCGGCAGCCTGGTCGAGATCCACGGCCAGCACGACGAACGGGCCCTGGTGGACCCGGAACGCCACCGGGCCCTGGTCGACGCCTTCGGCGGACTGGAGGCGGACGTAGCCGAAACTCGTCGCCACCACGCGCGCCGGCGGGCCATCGAGGCGGAACTCAGGGCCGAGCAGGCCCGCGTCGACCGGGCCCGGGCCGAGGCCGACTACCTGCGCCACGCAGGCGAGGAACTCGACAAGCTGGCGCCGCAGCCGGGCGAGGAAGCGGAGCTCGCGGCTCGCCGTGCCGCCATGATGGCGGCCGAAAAGGTCGCGAGCGACCTGCGCGAGGCCCAGGAGAGCGTCGCGGGCGAAGGATCGCCGCTGTCGACCTACGCGGCCCTGGTCCGGCGGCTCGAGCGGCGGGCCGCCCAGGCGCCGAGCCTGATCGACCCCTGCATCAAGGCCATTGACGCGGTCCTGACCGCCCTCGACGGCGCCCAGGAGGTGATCGCCCGGGCCCAGGAGGAGGCCGATTTCGATCCGCGCGACCTCGAACGCGTCGAGGAGCGCCTGTTCGCGCTGCGGGCCGCGGCCCGGAAGTATGCCTGCGCGACCGACGA
>CAXTEP010000048.1:8104-11049 GCA_964243125.1 uncultured Lichenihabitans sp.
GCCAAGGTGGCGTCGGGCGGCGAGCTCGCCCGGTTCATGCTGGCCCTCAAGGTGTCGCTGGCCGACCGTGGCTCTGCCCCCACCCTCGTGTTCGACGAGATCGACACCGGCGTCGGCGGTGCCGTGGCGGACGCGATCGGCCGCCGGCTGGCGCGCCTCGCCGAGGGCGTCCAGGTGCTGGCCGTGACCCACGCGCCCCAGGTTGCGGCCCGGTCGGGCACGCACCTGCGGATTAGCAAGGGCGACGTCGGCGGCGGCGATCGCGTGGCCACGCGGGTCGCGGTGCTGGAGCCCGCGCTGCGGCGCGAGGAGATCGCCCGCATGCTGGCGGGCGCAACGATCACCGAGGAGGCACGGGCCGCGGCCCGCCGCCTTATCGAGGCCAAAGGCTGACGGTCCGGCTCAGGGGGTGCGCTGCTTCCTCGGCTTGGCGGCGGCGCCCTGCCCCAAAGCCTGGCCATTCACGGTGACGGGCTGGCCCGCCGCTGCCTCGACGCGCCAGCTGTAGGCGCCGCCGGGTTCGGGCTTGGCGATCTGCTTGGCCAGCATCAGGACCTGGAACGCCTGCTGGGCGTCGGGGCTTGTCTGCCCCGCGGCCTGAAGGGCGTTGATGGTCTTGTCGAGCCCGGTCGCCGAGACCGTGGCGGTGCCGATCGGAGCACCGGTCGATCCCATGCGGACGGTGCCCTCGGCCTTCAGGCTGGCGAGCTCCGTGGTGATCGTGGTCGGGGCCAAGGTGACCGCGAGCTGGTCCAGCTTGGCAAAGGATTGCAGCACGCCGCCCTTGGCCTCGTCGGGCAACGGCTTGTCGGCCGACAGGTCGAGGGCGTCCACCACGGCCCGCATGGCCGCACCGGGATAGACCGGGCCGACCGTCAGGCCGAAGTCGTAGGCTGTGGGCACGAGGCCCTTGGCCCAGAACGGCACGCCCGCGAGCGGGACCGCGAGGTTCGATGCCTTGCCGCCCAGGGACAGGTCGTCGCCGCCGTCGTCGCGGTCGCGGATGTCGATGCGCTGCGAGAACTCTCCCACCGAGACCGCCCCCTGGGGCGTGTTGGCGGCCAGCTGCCTGGCGCCGGTCTGCACCGACACCGTCGTGTCGGCGGCCAGCACGGCCCTGAGCCGGTCCTTGAGGGTATCCTGGTCGGCGGCCATCTGCTCCTTCGACGGGTGCGCGACCAGGAAGGCCCACAGGTCCAGGAGGGCGCGAAGCGGCAAATGGGTCAGCGCCGTGTCGCTGAACAGCGATGCCGCGGACCCGCTCAGCACCACGCCGGGCGCCGCGGCGCCTTCGCCGGGATCCTGCGCGTTGATCGCGTAGTCCAGGCCCGTTACGGTCTGGTGCTGCTCGACATTAGCGGCACCCTTGCCGTCGGGTGTGCCGGTCTGCGTGGTCCGGCTCTGGCCGGTCCAGCGCGTGTTGTTCGACAGCTGGGGCGACACCGACCCCGTCGTGACCCCGTCGTAGCTGTTGAGCGACGCCTTGAAGCCGGGGATCGCGGGATCGTAGACCCCGTCGAACTTGTTGTTGTCGTAGCTGAACGTGGTGGTCCGGGCGCCCTGGGTGACCGCGACGGCGGGAAAACCGTCGCTCACCACGCGCCAGGTCCCGTCGGGCTGCGGCGTCAGGCTCGCGACGTAGTTGCCGGATTTTGCGAAGGTCAGACCCGTTGACGCGAAGGGCGCCAGCAGGCGCGCGAGGTCGACCTCGACCCGGTACGCTTCGCCCGCGGGCGTGACCGTCACGGCCGCGGCCTGTCCGGCCGGCGGGGTGCCGAGATAGCGCTGGAACGTCGCGGTCAGGGCCTGGGCCTGTTCGGGCGTGGCGGTCGCGGCGGCACCCGGGCCAGCCGCAAACGCGAACCACAACGCCGCCCCCAACCATCGATGACCGGACTTCATTGCGGATGCCTTCTGCGGGAGGAGCGTGGCGGGTCGATCGCTCACGACCCGCCCTCGACGGCCGCGAGCGCCGCGGCTTGGTACTCGGTCGTCAGCGCGTCGACGAGGTCGTCCAGGGCTTCGCCGGTCACCACCTTGTCGAGTTTGTAGAGCGTCAGGTTGATCCGGTGGTCGGTGACGCGCCCTTGCGGAAAATTGTAGGTGCGGATGCGCTCGGACCGGTCGCCCGAGCCCACCTGCGCCTTGCGGTCGGCCGCGCGCTCGCTGTCGAGTTTCTGGCGCTGCAGGTCGAAGATGCGCGCCTTCAGAACCGCCATGGCCTTCTGCCGGTTGCGGTGCTGCGAGCGCTCCTCCTGCATGAACACCACAATGCCGGTGGGCAGGTGCGTCAGGCGGATGGCCGATTCGGTCTTGTTGACGTGCTGGCCGCCGGCGCCCTGGGCCCGCATGGTGTCGATCTTGAGGTCGCTCTCGTTGATGTCCACGTCCACGTCCTCGGCCTCGGGCAGCACTGCGACGGTCGCGGCCGAGGTGTGGATGCGTCCTTGCGTTTCCGTGTCCGGAACGCGCTGCACGCGATGAACGCCGCTCTCGAACTTGAGCCTCGCGAAGACGCCCCGCCCCGTGACCTCGGCCACGATCTCCTTGAAGCCGCCCGCCGTCCCCTCGCTGGTCGACAGCACGTCGACCTTCCAGCGCCTCGCCTCGGCGTAGCGGGCATACATGCGGAACAGGTCGCCCGCGAACAGGGCCGCCTCGTCGCCCCCCGTCCCGGCGCGGATTTCAAGGATCGCGCCCTTCTCGTCGGCCGCATCCTTGGGCAGCAGGGCGAGGCGGATCACCCGTTCCAGGTCGCCCAGCCGCTCGGTGGCGGCCGCGTGCTCGGTTCGGGCAAGATCCCGCATGTCGACGTCGAGCCCTGGGTCGTCCAGCATGGCGTCGAGGCCGTCGCGTTCGAGCCGTTGGGCCTGGAAGGCCTGGATCGCGGCCACGAGCTCGTCGGTCTCGGCCAGTTCCCGGGACAGCGCCACGAAGGTCGCGGC
>CAXTEP010000048.1:11149-20586 GCA_964243125.1 uncultured Lichenihabitans sp.
CCACGAGCTCGTCGGTCTCGGCCAGTTCCCGGGACAGCGCCACGAAGGTCGCGGCATCGGGGCCTTCGGCGAGGCGGGCCGACACCTCCTCGTGGCGCCGCAGAACCAGGTCGAGCTTGGCGAATGGAAGCATGGGTGAAGCGGTGGACCGGAAAACGACGCGCGGGCGGACAGGCTCCGGCGACGCGGGGTCCGAGCCTTGGGAGACGCTAGCGGTTTAGCAGATCCGCGGTCTCGGTGCAGCCCTCAGAACGGCACGCCGCGCTCGGTCGCGAACATTTCGAGCGCCCCGCGCAGGCTGGCCCGTCCGTCGCGGGCCGCGAGCAGGTCGGTCACGCAGCGTTCCGCATCGGCGGCATCCAGGGCCAGCACCATGGCCTTCACGGGCCCGATGGCCGACGGCGACATGGACAGGCTGCGGTAGCCGAGCGCCACCAGGGCCATGGCGGCCAGGGGGCTGCCGCCGATCTCGCCGCACAGCGTCACGGGCTTGCCATGACGGCGCCCCGCGTCCGCGACGCTTTTCAACGCCCGCAGCATGGGGGCCGACAGGGGATCGAAACGCTCGGCCACGCGCTTGTTGTCCCGGTCGGCCGCGAACAAGTACTGTAGCAGGTCGTTCGAGCCGACCGACAGGAAGTCCACCCGGCTCGCGATCTCGTCCAGCTGCCAGAGCAGCGAGGGCACTTCCACCATGACGCCGAGCTGAACGGTGGTGGGCAGGGGGTGGCCGTGCCGGGCGAGATGCTCGACCTCGCGCCCGACCAGCGCCTTGGCCTCGTCGAACTCCACGGCCTGCGACACCATGGGGAACATGATGCGGACGTCGCGGCCGCCCCCGGCGCGCAGCATGGCGCGCAGCTGCGAGCGGAGCAGCGCGGGCCGGTCCAGGCCGATCCGCAGCGCCCGCCAGCCGAGCGCCGGGTTCTGCTCGTCGAGGCGCGCCATGTAGGGCAGAACCTTGTCGCCGCCGATGTCCAGCGTGCGGAACGTGACGGGCCGGTCGGGCACGCGCTCGTACACGCTCCGGTAGAGCGCGAGCTGTTCGGCGGGCCGGGGAAACCGCGCCGCCACCATGAACAGGAGCTCGGTCCGGAACAGGCCTATCGAGGCGGCGCCGGTTTCCTCCAGGTGGGGCAGATCGAGCAGCAGCCCGGCATTCATGTGCAGCGCGACCGCCACGCCGTCCCGGGTGACGGGCGGAATGTCGCGGAGGCTGCGGTACTGTTCCTGCCGGCGCGCGCGGAGCCGGACCTTCTCGCCGTAGGCGGCTTCTACGTCGGCGCCGGGCCGGACCTCCACCCGTCCGGCCCCGCCGTCCACGATGATGGGATCGCCTGGCTCGATCAGGCTCGTGATGTTGGCGACGTCGCCCACGGCCGCGATGCCGAGCGCGCGCGCCACCACGGCCACGTGGCTCGCCGTGCCGCCGTCCTCCAGCACCAGGCCCCGCAGCTTGCCGCGGTCGTAGTCGAGCAGGGCCGCGGCCCCCATGGAGCGCGCCACCAGCACGGCATTGTCGGGCAGCTGGTCGTTGGACACCACCAGGGCCTGGCCGGTCAGCTGGTGCAGCAGGCGGTTGGCGAGTTCGTCCAGGTCGTGCAGCCGCTCGCGCAGGTAGCGGTCGGTCTGCCGCAGCAGCTTGGCACGGGTGTCGCTCTGCACGCGCTCGACCGCGGCCTCGGCGGTCAGGCCGGTCGCCACGGCTTCGCGCAGGCGCCGCAGCCAGCCCCGGTCGTGGGCGATCATGCGGAACGTTTGCAGGATCTCGCGATGCTCGCCGGGCCCGGCCTCCTCGCCGCGGTCGACCAGCCGGTCGACCGACTCGCGCAGGGCCGCGATCGCCTCGTCGAGCCGCGCCATCTCGCCGTCGATGTTCTCGGCCACGAGCCGGGTCACCACGACACGGGGCTCGTGCAGGACCGCGTAGCCCAGGCCGACGCCGTCGGCCACCACCGAGCCGGTCAGCGACAGCGCCTGACGCAGCACCTCGGATCCCGCGGGCGACAGGGACACGAGCTCCCCACCCGCGATCATCTCGGCCAGCAGCATGGCCGTGGTCTGCAGGACCTCGACCTCCTCCTCGGTGTAGTCGCGGCGCGCCCGGTTCTGCACCACGAGCACGCCCAGCGTGTTGCCGCCCCGCAGCACCGGCACGCCCAGGAACGACTGATAGATCTCCTCGCCGGTTTCGGGCTTGTACGAGAAGGCCGGGTGAGACTGGGCGTCCGACAGCGCCAGCGGCTCGGCCCGGGCCGCGATCAGGCCCACGATGCCCTCGCCCAGCCGCATGGTGGTCAGGTGGACGGCCTCGCGGTTGAGGCCCTCGGTGGCGTAGAGTTCGAGGCGACGGTCGGCGTGCAGCACGTAAACCGAGCACACCTCGGCCACCATGTTGAAGGCGATCTGCACGACGATCTTGTCGAGCCGCGCCTGCGCGCCGATCGGCTCCGCCATGACTTCGCGGAGCCGGCGCAACAGGAACCGTGGTCCGCCGGAGCCACGCATCAGCTCGCGCCCTTCAAGGATACTCCGTCGCCGGAGCCGGCGGAAAGTCCGCGCCGGTGCTCGACATCATCGGGCGATATACCCACTGGTCGCGCGCGACGGCAAGCCTCCCCTTGGGCCGGTCCTTTCAGGCCGCCGTCAGCGCATCGTAGAGCAGCTTGGCGTTCAGCACGATGATGATCCCGGCCACGGCCCAGGACAGGGCCGCGACCCACGGGCCGATCGCGAAACGGCCCATCTTGCGCCGGTCGGACACGAACTGGACAAGCGGGATCACCGCGAAGGGTAGCTGCATGGACAGGACGACTTGGCTGAGCACGAGCAGCTGCGCGGTACCCTTTTCGCCGTAGAGCGCCGTCACTCCGACCACCGGGATCACCGCAAGACCCCGCGTCAGGAGCCGCCGCGCCCAGTCCGGGATCCGCAGCCGGAGAAAGCCCTCCATCACGATCTGGCCGGCCAGCGTCGCCGTGACGGTCGAGTTGATGCCAGAGGCCAGCAGCGCCACGGCGAACAGGGTGGACGCGATGCCGAGCCCCAGCAGCGGCGACAGCAGCCGGAACGCCTGGCCGATCTCGGCCACGTCGGCGTGGCCGGTGTCGTGAAACGCCACCGCGGCCACGATCAGGATGGCGGCATTGACCAGCAGGGCCAGCATCAGCGCGATCGTGCTGTCGGCCGTGGCCCAGCGGATCGCCTCGGCCCGGCCCGCGTCATCGCGCGCATAGGCCCGGGTCTGTACGATGGAGGAATGCAGGTAAAGGTTGTGGGGCATCACGGTCGCTCCGATGATGCCGATCGCGACATAAAGCATGGTGCGGTCCGTGATGATCGCGGATGTCGGGACGAACCCGGCCAACAGGGCCGCGACGGGCGGCGCCGCAGCCGCGATCTGGACCGCGAAGCACAGCGCGATGATGCCGAGCAGCGCGATCACGAAGGCTTCCAGAAACCGGAAACCCCTGTTCATCAGCAGGAGCAGCAGGAAGGCGTCCAGTGCCGAAAGCAGCGCGCCGCCGACCAGCGGAATGCCGAACAGCAGTTGCAGCGCGATGGCGGTGCCGATCACCTCGGCGAGGTCGCAGGCGATGATGGCGAGTTCGCAGGCGAGCCACAGCGCGATGTTGACGGGCCGCGAATAGCTGTCGCGGCACGCCTGGGCGAGATCGCGCCCCGCCGCGATGCCGAGGCGCGCCGAAAGCGCCTGCAGCAGGATGGCCATCAGGTTGGAGATCATGATGACCGACAGCAGCGTGTAGCCGAACTGTGCGCCGCCCGCGAGGTCGGTGGCCCAGTTGCCCGGATCCATGTAGCCGACCGACACCATGTAGCCCGGGCCCAGGAAGGCCAGGAACTTCGGCATCCAGCGCGTGCCCGACGGCACGGGCACGCTCGCGTTCACGTCGGGCAGGCTCGGCCGGGCGTCGTTTTCCGGACCTGCGAAGCTCCAGGCGGGGCGGACAGGCTCGGCGTTGCGGAGGTTGGACATCGGGGCGGGTCTCGCGGCCTTCGGCAAGTCACCCGAAGCGGTGCGCCAATGAGAAGTTAGTTCAAGCTAACTCGATGTCAATCAGGTTAACTGTGCTTGCCCGGCTAAGGGGATGTCGCGGCGGGTTGCGCGGACGCTCCGGTTGGGGATAGGTGCGGCCAAGCTCGGGATTGGAGCCGGGGGGAAACGCGAGGGTGGGCCATGTCCCAATCCGATGATCAGGCCGCCGTGGGCGACGGCAGGATCCCGGCGCGCCGGTTCAGCCAGGCCCGGACAGCACGCTCCGCCGCGATCCTGGAAGACTACACCGAATTGATCGCCGACCTCGCCCGCGAGCACGGCGAGGCGCGCACCACCGACATCGCCCGGTCTTTGGGCGTGACCCTGCCGACCGTGAACAAGTCGCTGTCGCGCTTGAAGCGCGAGGGGCTGGTGACGGGGCGGCCCTACCGCGGCGTGTTCCTGACCGCGGCGGGCACCGCGATGGCCGAGCGCGTCCGCGCCCGCCACCGCCTCGTCGTCGATCTCCTCGAAGCCGTCGGGGTCCCGCCCGAGGCAGCCGAAACCGACGCCGAAGGGATCGAGCACTACATTTCCGATGTCACGCTAGACGCGTTCAAGCGGTTCCTGCGCCGGGACCGGTGACGGTCCAGCGGTCGGGCCGCCGCCGGGATGCCCGGACGAGCCGGTCAGGAATATCGCAGGCCGGCGCGGGCCGCCGCGAGGCCCCGCGACAGCCGGGTCGCGAAGGCGGCCTTCTGGTCAGGTCCCAGAAAGGACGCGACTTCGAGCGCCCGGCCGCGCGACACGAGGTCGACCCGTAGGGTGCCGAACTCCTCGTGCTCCTTCCGCCGCAGCCGCACCCAGGAGGGATTGAACCGCCATTCGACGCGCTCGCCCCGAGCGCTCACCTTGGCGACCAGGAGTTCGAGCGCGGTCAGCCGCACGTCCTCGTAGGCGCGGGCCGCCCGGTAGTTGGCCTTGAACGCCACGTAGACGCCAAGCACGTCGAGCCCCATGAATCCCGCCACCGGCCAGGCCCGCATCAGCAGGAACGGCAGGCTCACCACGACGCCGCCGGCGCCCACCGCGACCAGGAGGATCCGGAACTGCCCGGGGGTCATCGACCGGTGCGGGTTGAGCCGGGTCGCGAAGATGACGGCCTCGGCGGGATGATCGGACAGGTCGGACATGCTCCGCTTCCCGCGTTGGTGCTCGGATCCGCAACGCAATATAAGCCAAGGATGAAAACGCGAAAGAGGCCGCCCCCGTCCCCCGCCGCCGCACCCTCGGCCGTCGAACCCGCCGGGGCCGCGGTCGACCCGGCCCGCGTGGACGCGATCTTCACCCGGTTCGAGGCGCGCGAGCCCTCGCCCCGGACCGAGCTCGTCTACACCACTCCGTTCACGCTGCTGGTGGCCGTGATGCTGTCGGCCCAGGCCACCGACGTCAGCGTCAACAAGGCGACCCCGGCCCTGTTCGCCCGCGCCCCGACGGCCGCTGCCATGGCGGCCCTGGGCGAGGACGGGATCCGCGCGTTCATCCGCACCATCGGGCTCTACAACGCCAAGGCCAGGAACCTGCAGGCGCTGTGCGAGACCCTGGTGCGCCAGCACGGCGGCGATGTACCGCGCGAGCGGGCGGCCCTGGAAGCGCTGCCGGGCGTCGGGCGCAAGACCGCGGCCGTGGTGCTCAACGCGCTCTGGGGCGATCCGCTGATCGCGGTCGACACGCACGTGTTCCGGGTCTCGAACCGTCTCCCGCTCGCCCACGGCACGACGCCCGACGCCGTGTCGCAGGGCCTGACCGCGATCGTGCCGGACCGCTTTAAGCGCTATGCGCACCATTGGCTGCTGCTGCACGGCCGCTACACCTGCACGGCCCGTCTGCCGCGATGCCCCGACTGCCTGATCCAGGACCTTTGCTTCTGGCCAGACAAGACCGCGCGACCGGTTCCGGGTCTCTGACACGGAACCGTCATCGGCGGGGTTGAAGGCCCTGGCACGGCGGCCTATAGGGGTCCGGCAGGTCAGCGGTCCGCGGCTGCGCCGGAGGCTTGGGCCATTCGACGCCGGCCACGCCGACCGGCCGGCTCCCGATGCCAGGGCACAATGACGGACCTGCTCCACTATCCCCTTTGCCCGCATTCTCGCTACGTCCGCTTGGTTCTCGGCGAGTTCGGCATCGAGCCCAGGCTCGTGGAGGAGCGGGCGTTCGAGCGGCGCGAAAGCTTCCTGCTGGTCAACCCCGCCGCCACCATGCCGGTCCTGCTCGACGGCAACGTGCCGCCGGTTCCGGGCTGGGCCCCGATCGGCGAGTACCTCGACGAGACCCGCGGGGCCGCGATGGGCGACCGGCGGCTGCTGCCCGAGCAACTCGCGGCGCGGGTCGAGGTACGGCGCCTGCTCGACTGGTTCAATGCCAAGTTCTTCGCCGAAGTGTCGGGCCTGCTCGTCAACGAGAAGGTGTACAAGCGCTTCATGACGGCCGACCAGGGGGGCGGCGCGCCCGACATGGACGTGGTGCGGGTCGGGCGGGCCAACATCCGCTACCACCTGCGCTACATCGGCTACCTGATCCGGTCGCGCAACTGGCTGGCCGGGCCCGACCTGTCCTACGCGGACCTTGCGGCGGCCGCGCACCTGTCGAGCATCGATTACCTGGGCGACGTTCCATGGGCGGAAGACGAAACGGCGAAATCCTGGTACGTCCGCATCAAGTCGCGCCCCTCGTTCCGGCCGCTGCTGGCCGACCGTGTGCCGGGTATGGTGCCGGTTCCGGCCTACGCCGACCTCGACTTCTGAAGGAGCGCCTCGCGGCCGAAGCGCTCGCGCTGGGGTTCGACGCCTGCCGGGTCGTCCGGCCGGACGCCATTCCCGAAGCGCCGGCGCGCCTGCGCGCTTGGCTCGACGACGGCGCCCACGGCGGCATGGCCTGGATGGCCGACACGGCGGAGCGGCGCACCGACCCGCGCGCGCTCTGGCCCGCGGTCCGCAGCATCGTCATGCTGGGCACCAACTACGGCCCGGCCAGCGACCCGCTCGCGGTGCTCGGCAGGCCCGACCGCGGCGCCATCTCGGTTTATGCCCGACACCGCGACTACCACGACGTGATCAAGGGCAAGCTCAAGCGGCTCGCGTCCTGGCTGGTCCGCGCCGCGGGGCCCGACGCGCCCGACGTCAAGGTGTTCGTGGATACGGCGCCCGTGATGGAGAAGCCGCTCGGGGCCGCGGCGGGCCTCGGCTGGCAGGGCAAGCACACCAACCTCGTGTCGCGGGACTTCGGCTCCTGGCTGTTCCTGGGCTCGATCTTCACCACGCTCGACCTCGCGCCCGACCCGGCCGCACCCGACCGCTGCGGCTCCTGCCGGGCCTGCCTCGACGTCTGCCCGACCGCGGCCTTCCCGGCGCCCTACCGCCTCGATGCCCGGCGCTGCATCTCCTATCTCACGATCGAACACGCCGGGCCGATCCCCCGCGCATTCCGGCCGCTGATCGGCAACCGCATCTACGGCTGCGACGATTGCCTGGCGGTCTGCCCGTGGAACAAGTTCGCGGCGGCGGGGCGCGACGCCAAGCTCGCGGCGCGGGCCGACCTGGAAGCCCCGGCGCTCGCGACCCTGGCGGCACTGGACGAGGCGGGGTTCCGGGCCCTGTTCGCGGGGAGCCCGATCAAGCGGATCGGGCACGCGCGCTTCCTGCGCAACGTCATGATCGCAGTCGGCAACTCGGGCGAGCCCGGCCTCGCGTCCCTCGCGCTGGCCCGCCTCGACCATCCCTCGCCCCTGGTGCGAGGCATGGCGGTCTGGGCGGGGCGACGCCTGCTCGGGCCCGAGATCCTCCACCTCGCGAGTGGCGGCATGCCGCCCGGGGAACCCGATCCCGACGTCAGGGCCGAGTGGGAGGCGGCATGAGCCTGTTCGTGTTCGGCATCGGCTACAGCGCGGGTTACTTCGTCCGGAACGCGCGGAACGAGGCGGCCGTGGGTGGGACGGTGCGAACCATCGAAGGCGTGGACGCGCTCCGGCGCGAGGGCGTGGCATCCCTGCGGTTCGACGGCGCCGCGGCCGACCCCGCCGTCGAGGAGGCGCTTGCGGCGGCCGAGCACCTGCTGGTCAGCGTGCAGCCCGGGCCCGCCGGTTGTCCCGTGCTGACATGGTTCGGGGAAGCGGTCTCTCGCAGCCCCCGCATCCGCCGCATCGTTTATCTCTCGACCATCGGGGTGTACGGCGACCACGGCGGCGCCTGGATCGACGAAGAAACGCCGGCCGAGCCCGCGAGCGAGCGGGGCCGCGTGCGCCTCGGCGTCGAGGCCGGCTGGCTCGCCCTCGGTCGGCCGGACGGCCCGTCGGTGCACGTGCTGCGCCTGGCCGGCATCTACGGGCCGGGCCGCAACGCCCTGCACGACCTGGCGCACGGGGAAGCGCGCCGCATCAACAAGCCCGGGCAGGTGTTCAACCGCATCCACGTGGCCGACATCGCGGGCGCGGTCGAGGCCGCGTTCGCGTCTGAGGGTCAAGGCCGCGTGTGGAATGTGACCGACGACGAGCCGGCTCCCGCGCCCGACGTCGTGGCCTATGCGGCCAAGCTCATGGGCGTATCTCCGCCGGCCGAAATCGACTTCGCCGATGCCGCGCTGTCGCCCATGGCTCGAAGCTTCTACGCCGCGAACCGGCGCGTTTCGAATCAGGCGATCAAGCATGACCTCGGCCTGCGGCTCGCCTATCCCACCTACCGCCACGGCCTCGACGCCTTGTGGGCCGCCCGCGAAGGCTACTGAAGGTCGGGCGGCAGGCGGGATATTCGGTCAGAGTTTCCGAACGATTCCCGCTTAGGCTAAGGTAACCACAGTCGCGCTTGGCTGCCGGCTGCCGCAATCGCCCCCGCGCCTTGAGGACGACACGACATGACCATGATCCTGGAAGCTCCGACCCCGGTCGCCGCCACGACACCGCGCGACGTCGAAGCCTTGCGCGACGCGATTGTGGCCAAGCTGAACTACGCGGTCGGCAAGACCATGCCGGGCGCCACCGAGCGCGACTGGTACGTGGCCACCGCGCTCGCGGTCCGCGACCGCATCGTGGAGGGCTGGCGCGACTCCTACGAGCGTACCAATGGGGCGGGCACCAAGCGCGTCTACTACATGTCGCTCGAGTTCCTGATCGGCCGCCTGCTGTTCGACGGGCTGACCAACCTCGGGATTGTCGAGCCGATGCGCGAGGCCCTCGCGAGCCTGAACGTCGATCTGGACCGGCTGCGCGAGATCGAGCCGGATGCGGCGCTCGGCAACGGCGGCCTGGGTCGCCTCGCGGCCTGCTTCATGGAAAGCATGGCAACCCTGGCGGTGCCGGCTTACGGCTACGGCATCCGCTACGAGAACGGCCTGTTCCGGCAGGTCGTCAAGGACGGCTGGCAGCAGGAATACCCGGAAAACTGGCTGT
>CAXTEP010000049.1:0-19337 GCA_964243125.1 uncultured Lichenihabitans sp.
GCCGGCAACATGGGGAGCCAGCGCTACCGCTTCACAGGCTCCAGGGCGTCGGTCGAGTGGTCCGACAGCCATCCCGACCAGCTGCTCTACGAGGTGCAGGGCGAGCCGAACCGCATTCTGCACCACGGCATGCCCTACCTCGAAGGGGAGAGCCTCGCGGTGGACCGCATGGGCGCGCTCCACACGGAAGGGCTCGGCGACAGCTGGTCCAACATCTACCTGTGGATCGCCCAGGCGATCGATGCCACGCGCCGCGGCCACGAAGCCTTCCTCAAGGATCACCGGTATCCGGGGATCGCGGCCGGCACCGAGGGCGTGCGCTGGCTCGAGAACTGCGTGCGCTCGGCCGACGCCGGCTCGGCCTGGGTCGACTTCAAGTAG
Organism: uncultured Lichenihabitans sp.; assembly: GCA_964243125.1. GTDB lineage: Bacteria > Pseudomonadota > Alphaproteobacteria > Rhizobiales > Beijerinckiaceae > Lichenihabitans. Next base: position 382 of record CAXTEP010000049.1, read on the forward strand.
CCGCCTTCCGCGAAAGCAAGCGCCATGAAGCTCTCCATCTGCACCGACGTGATGGGCGACCTGTCCTTCACGGACATGCTCGACAAGTGCGTGGCCCTCGGGGTCGAGGGCGTTGAGATGACCGGCGGCGGCTGGTCCAGGGCGCCGCACTTCCGCGCCGAATCCCTCCTGGCCGACAAGGGCAAGCTCAGGGCGGCCCTGAAGGAGATCGAGACGCGCGGCCTCCGGATCGCGGCGCTGAACTGCTCGGCCAACCCGCTCGACCCCGGTCCCATGGGCGAGCGGCATCGCAGGGAGATGGAGGAGACCGTTCGCCTCGCGGGCGAGATCGGGGTCGGGACGATCGTCACCATGTCGGGTCTGCCGGCCGCCGCCCCCGGCGACACGGTGCCGAACTGGCTCGTCTACACGAAGAGCTGGCCTGACGAGATGCCCGAGCGCGACCGCTACCAGTGGGAGGACTGCGCCTTTCCGTTCTGGGACAAGATGGTCAAGCTCGCCGACGAGGTCGGCGTCGAGCGGTACGCGCTGGAGAACTTCTCCGCCATGCTGGTGTGGAACCCCGAAACGCTGTTCCGCCTGCGCAACGCGGTCAGCCCCAGGATCGGCATGAACCTCGACCCGAGCCACCTGATGTGGATGGGCGCCGACCCGATCGCGGCCGCGCGAGCGCTCGGCCCCGCCATCCACCATTGCCACGGCAAGGACACCCGCATCGAGCGCGGCCTCGCCGACGTGAACGGCCTCCTTGAGCTCAAGGAGGTGACGGACGTGGCCAACCGCACCTGGAACTACGTCGCGGTCGGGGCCGGGCGCGACCTGCAATGGTGGAAGGAGTTCTTCTCCGTAGTCCGCATGAAGGGCTACAACGGCTGGGTGAGCCTCGAAATGGAGGATTTCACCATGTCGACCGAGGCGGGCATCCAGACCTCCGTCGACGCCCTCAAGGCGACCATCAGTCGCTGAAACGGCGGTTCGACCCGGTTCTCGCGGCATCGCCGGGTCCCCACCGTGAGCTCGGCGGCTCCCGCGTCCTGCCCGAGAACCCGCAGGCGGTCTCGCCATGCGGGGAACTGCGGGACCGCGGCATCCCCGTCGCCCTGATGGGGGACAGCCGGATGCACCCCGCGCGCGCGTGTCCTTGAGACCTCGTTCGAGGTGGTCGAGAATGCGGAAACCGGCTTCCGGGGCCTGGGCGCCCTGGCGTGCCCCGGGCGAGCCCTGGCCGTCGAAATCCGGGGCCGTCGTGCCGCCGCGGACGGGAACGCAGACCAGAGCCGGCAAGGCGGGAGCGAGCCGCCACGGGAGGAATGAACGTGGTACAAGGGTGCTCGGGAAGGTTTGACGATGGGCATCACGATCACGACGGCGCCTTGCTGCTGGGGCGTCGATGACGTGCGCAACCCCAACCTGCCGCCTTGGGAGCGAGTGCTCGACGAGGTGGCGGCTGCGGGCTACGGCGGGTTGGAGCTCGGACCCTACGGCTACGTGCCTTTCGACGCCGATCGCGTGGGCGCCGCCCTTCGGAACCGCGGCCTCACGATCGTGGCCGGCACCATCTTCGACGACCTGGTGTCGCCAGCCAATCGCAGGAACCTCCTGCGCCAGACCAACGAGATCTGCGCCCTGGTCACGCGCTTGCCCAGGGAGGCGCCGGCCGCCGGGCAGCGATTCGCGACTCCCTACCTCACCGTCATGGACTGGGGCCACGACGAGCGCGATTACGCGGCCGGTCATTCCGACCGGGCGCCCCGCCTGTCCGACGATGGCTGGGCCGGCATGGTGGCGAACATCCGCGCGGTCGCGGAGCTTGCCAGGACTCGATACGGCGTGCGCGCCGTGATCCACCCGCACGCGGGCGGCTACGTCGAGTTCGCCGACGAGGTGGAGCGCGTCGCGGCCGACGTGCCGGCCGAGGTGGCCGGCTTCTGCCTCGACACCGGCCACCTCCACTATGCCGGCATGGACCCCGCGGCGACGCTGGAGCGCTACGCCGACCGGCTCGACTACGTCCACTTCAAGGACATCGACGCCGACGCCTTCGCGGCCGTGATGGGCGAGCGCATCCGCTTCTTCGAGGCCTGCGGCCGCGGCGTCATGTGCCCCATCGGCCGCGGCGTCATCGACTACCCGGCCATCCGGACGCTCCTCGATCGCATCGGCTACGAGGGCTTCATCACGGTCGAGCAGGAGCGTGACCCCTTGAACGCGGGTCGCAGCTTGGCCGACGTCGAGGCAAGCCGGGACTACCTGCGCAGCATCGGATTCTGAGCGATGGGGACGATGACGGAGATGGCGAAGACCTTGGACGTGATCACGCTCGGGCGCTCGAGCGTGGACCTTTACGGCGCCCAGGTGGGCGGCCGCCTCGAGGACATGGGGTCGTTCCGCAAGTACATCGGCGGCAGCCCCACCAACATCGCCTGCGGAGCAGCGCGCCTCGGGCTCAGGAGCGCCGTCATCACCCGCGTCGGCGACGAACACATGGGCCGCTTCATCCGCGAGCAGCTCGCCCGCGAAGGCGTCGACGTGCGGGGCGTCGCCACCGACCCCGAGCGGTTGACCGCCCTGGTTCTACTCGGCATCCGCGACGAGGACCAGTTCCCGCTCATCTTCTACCGCGAGAACTGCGCCGACATGGCGCTGAGCGAGGGCGACATCGATCCCGCCTTCTTGGCCGAGGCCCGGGCGCTGGTCGTCACCGGCACTCACCTGTCGAACCCGCGCACAGAGGCGGCGGCCCTGAAGGCGTTGCGGCTCGCCCGCGAGAACGGGGTCAGAACGGCGCTCGACATCGACTACCGCCCGAACCTCTGGGGCGTGGCGGGCCACGGCGCAGGGGAGAGCCGCTTCGTCGAGAGCGCGACCGTCACCGGGAAGCTCCGATCGACGCTCCACCATTTCGACCTCATCGTCGGCACGGAGGAGGAGTTCCACGTCGCGGGCGGCTCCACCGACACGCTCGCGGCGCTGCGGGCCGTGCGGGAGGCGTCGGGGGCGACGCTTGTGTGCAAGCGCGGCGCCAAGGGCGCGGTGGCACTGGCGGGCGCCGTCCCGGGGCGCCTCGACGACGGCGAGGCCGGGCCGGGCTTCCCCATCGAGGTGTTCAACGTGCTGGGCGCCGGCGACGGCTTCTTCGCCGGCCTGCTCAAGGGTTGGCTCGACGGTGAGACCTGGCCCAAGGCGCTCGAAGTTGCCAACGCCTGCGGGGCCTTGGCGGTCAGTCGGCACGGCTGCACGCCGGCCTACCCGAGCCTTGACGAGCTCCGGTTCTTCTTGCGGCGCGGTGTCGTGCGGCCCGACCTGCGCAACGACGACGAACTCGAGCAGATCCACTGGGCCACCAATCGCTCCGGCGACTGGTCGACCATGCGGGTGTTCGCCTTCGACCACCGGGTCCAGCTCGAGCACATGGAAGGCTACACGCCCGCGAAAGGGAGCGCCTTCAAGGAGCTCTGCCTTGACGCCGCGCTCGAGGTGCAGGCCGGGCGGCCGGGCTATGGCATCCTGTGCGACAACCGCATCGGGCGCCGGGCGCTCCATGCCGCCGCCGGCACGGGCCTGTGGGTCGGACGCCCCTGCGAGTGGCCCACCTCCCGCCCGCTGAGCCTTGAGCCGGAGCTCGGCCTCGACTGCGGCGGCCTTGAGGAATGGGCGCGCGACAACGTCGTCAAGGTGCTGTGCTTCTGCCACCCGGGCGACGCGCCGGAGCTGCGCGGCCGGCAGGAGGAGACCGTCAAGCGGCTGTTCACCGCCGCGCGTCGCAACGGCCTCGAGTTCCTGCTGGAGATCATCCCGTCCAAGGTCGGGCCGGTCGACGACGGTACCAATGCGACGCTGATCGAGCAGTTCTACGCGGCCGGCATCTACCCGGACTGGTGGAAGCTCGAACCCTTGACGACCCCCGCGGCCTGGACGCAGGCCATCGCGGCCATCGCGGCGCACGACCCGCATACTCGCGGCATCGTGGTGCTCGGCCTCGACGCGCCGGAAGCGGAGCTCGCGGCTTCGTTCCAAGTCGCGGCCGCCTTCGACCTCGTCCGCGGCTTCGCGGTCGGCCGTACGATCTTCGGCGACGTGGCCCGGGCTTGGATGAAGGGTGGCATGGAGGACGCCGCCGCGGTCGACGAGATGGCACAACGCTTCGGGCGGCTCTGCGCCGTGTGGGATGCGGCGCGGGCCCGCGCCAAGGGAGGGCACTGAGATGACGACGATCCGCCTCACCGCCGCGCAGGCCATGGTGCGCTGGCTGTCGGTGCAGATGACCGAGGAGGGCGAGCGCTTCGTCGAGGGCGTGTGGGCGATCTTCGGCCACGGCAACGTCGCCGGCATCGGCGAAGCGCTGGAAGGCATCGGCTCCGCCCTGCCGACCTGGCGCGGTCAGAACGAGCAAACCATGGCGCATGCCGCCATCGCCTACGCCAAGGCGAAGAAGCGCCGCCGCATCATGGCCGTGACCTCGTCCATCGGGCCCGGCGCCTTGAACATGGTGACGGCCGCGGGACTGGCCTACTGCAATCGCCTGCCGGTCTTGCTGATCCCCGGCGACGTTTTCGCCAATCGCCGCCCCGACCCGGTGCTCCAGCAGATTGAGGATTTCGAGGACGGCACGATCACGGTGAACGATTGTTTCCGTCCCGTCAGCCGCTACTTCGACCGCATCATGCGGCCCGAGCATCTGCTCACCGCTCTGCCCCGCGCCATGCGGGTCATGACCGACCCGGCCGCCTGCGGGCCCGTGACCCTGGCGTTCTGCCAAGACGTGCAGGCCGAGGCCTACGACTATCCCGAAAGCTTCTTCGCGCCGCAGACCTGGTTCATTCGCCGGCCGGAGCCGGATGCAGGCGAACTCGCACGGGTGGCGGACCTTATCCGCGGCGCCCGCAGGACGGTGGTCGTCTGCGGCGGCGGCGTGGTTTACTCCGAAGCCGAAGCGACGCTGGCGAATTTCGCTATCCGCCACAACCTGCCGGTGGTCGAAACCCAGGCCGGCAAGTCGGCGCTGCCCCAGTCGCATCCCATGAACTTCGGCGCGGCCGGGGTGGACGGCTCGGCGGCCGCGAACACGTTGTGCGCGGCCGCCGACCTCGTGGTCGGGGTCGGCACGCGCTTTCAAGACTTCACCACCGGATCCTGGGCGCTGTTCGGCACGCCGGGCCGCCGGCTCGTATCGATTAACGTGCAGCCCTACGACGCCCAGAAGCATGGCACGGTGGGACTCGTGGGTGACGCCAGGGTCGTGCTCGAACGGCTGGGCGACCTCCTCGCCGGCTTCGAGGCGACGGCGCCCGACGCCCGGCTCAGGACCGACTGGCTCGCCCGCGTGGATGCCCATTGCGCGGCGCCGGAAGCCGGCCAGCGGAATGCCCTGCCGACCGATGCCCAGGTGATCGGCGCCGTGCAGCGGGCCGGGACGGAGAGGACGATCGCCATGTGCGCCGCCGGCACCATGCCGGGCGCGCTGAAGCTGCTGTGGCGGCCCGCGCAGGGCGGCTACCACATGGAGTACGGCTTCTCCTGCATGGGTTACGAGGTGGCGGGCGCCATGGGGCTGGCGCTCGCGCTGCCGGAACGGGAAGTGATCTGCTTCGTGGGTGACGGCAGCTACATGATGGCGAACTCCGAACTGACGACGGCCGTGATGCGCCGCATCCCCTTCACCGTGGTGCTGACCGACAACCGCGGTTACGGCTGCATCAACCGGCTGCAGGCCGCGTCCGGCGGCGCGCCGTTCAACAACATGTACGTCGACAGCAACGTGGAAGCGCAGCCGGAGATCGACTTCGTGGCCCACGCGGCGGCGATGGGCGCCCATGCCGAGAAGGCGGCCGACGTCGCCGACCTTGAGGCCCGGGTCGCGGCGGCTCGCGGCCGCGACCGGCCGACCGTGATCGTCATCGACACCGACGCGGGTCCCGGCCCCGGCGAGGGCGGCGGCGGCTTCTGGTGGGACGTCGCGGTGCCGGCCGTCGGCCGCACCGACAGGCAGGCTGCCGCGCGGGCCGACTACGTCGCCCACGCGGCCAGGCAGGACCTCGTCAAATAATGCACCGCCGGACAGCCAACACCTGACGTTCCTCCCGCGCGCGCTGCTTGGGAGATCCTTCGGCCGTCACGGCGATGGGCACGAGATCGCGGCGCCGTCGGCCGACCGGCGCTCCGTCGGGTTCCCGATCCACCGGCTTCGGGCGGGAAGCGCGGCGCCGCAGCGACGGGCGCCAGCGGGGTCGTCCCCGTCATGATGAAGGACAGGCCATCCCTCGCGCCGCCGGTCCGGACTGGGGCGGTGAGCGCAGGGAGGTCTGCGAGAAGACGTCCCCTCATGGCCTTCGTCCCGAACGGCACCGAGTGGGAAGCAACGGCCGACATCGAGGGCACGGTTGCGGTCTGCCGTGCGCCAAGCTGCGGCCGCCACCCGGCCCGACGCCCGGGTCCAGGCGGCATCACGCCGACGACGCGTGGCAGGGGCACCAGCACGCGCCACGTCGCCGATGGCGTGACGGTGAGCGAGAATCGAGTCGGAACCGGTTCCGCTGGCGCGGGGCGACGTGCCGGTCGAGCCGGACCATGCCCGGCCGCTGCCTCGGCCCCCAGCTTGAGCCTGCCTGTTCGCCAGGAACAACGCGACTGCCCCACGCACTGAACGGTCGGGGTGGAAGGAGGCCCTCAGCAGCACCGCAGTCGCCGCGGGATCCGGCAGGCGACCAGGACTGGCCAGGGTGCCGAGGAAGATGCCGGCTTTGCCCGTCTCGCCGGACCACAGTGCCACGTCGAGCCGCGGTAGCGCCGCGGCGAACGGAGCGCGCAGCCATTTGCAGGGAAAGGACGTCCCGCAGCCCTGAACGTCCAGAAGCCGATCGGCGTGCCGCGCCTGCCGTCCAGCTACCCTATTCCTACAAGCCTGCTCGGACCGGGTCAGGAAGAACCAAGCGGTGATATTCCCGCATGAAGTATATCATGCTGCTGGACGTGTCGGCGATGCCGAGGCCGACGACGTCACAGATCAGGATCGTGTGCGTGCTCGCTTCGACATGATCCCTGATCGTGCAGTCGAAGGCAGCAACGGCCCCTTCCAAGACCGGCGCGCCGGTTTCGAGCACCGACCAGGTACCCTTGGCGAATCGGCTGGCGCTGTCCAGCTTGCCAACGCCGGCGAACGCCGCCGACAGATCCCTGTGTTCCGGCGCGAGGACGTTGACGCAAAGGACGCCGTTAGCCTTGAGCGGCGCGTTCTGCGCGCTGCCGCGGTTCATGCAGACGATCAGCGACGGCGGGTTGTCGCTCAGGCTGCACACCGAGGTCGCCGTGAACCCCAGCCGACCGAACGGGCCGTCCGACGTGATGACGTTCACAGACGCTCCGAGCCGGGCCATGCCGTCCCGGAACGCCTCCGTCGAGACTTTCCCCGCCTGCATCCCCGATTCCCCCAAGATCACGTCCAAGCGGGCCGCGCGGCCGCTACTGGTCGTAGCGTCCGGCGAACGCGCGGGCGACGTTCAGGTCCGTCAGGGCGGGAACGATGCTTTCCGGATGGGGGAAGCCGTAGTAGTAGGCGTCCGCGGCCCTCTGGTCCCGCATGGCGGTCTCGATGACCAGTTCGGTCGGCTCCGACGGCGGCTCGAGCAAGAGCCTCGTCAACTCGCAGCCGTTCCGCCCGTAGCGCTCCCACATCATCCAGTTGACTTCGGTCATCCAGACCTCGTCAAACGGCTGCTCCCCGCGACGCTCGACCTCATCGGCGAGGAGCTTCGCGCTCCGGCTCGCAAAATTGCCGCCCTGTCCGCAGACGGGGTCGAAAGTGATCGCGGTATCACCCACCGACATCACCAGACCGCCCGAAGGCAACCGCCCGAAGGGGCGGCGAACCGTCGGCGCGAACCGCCCGGTCAGCCAGCCGAAGCGGTCCTCCCCCACGAATTCGATGTCGTCGACGACGTGGTGCTCCCAGGGTGCGAACTCGCGGATGATGTCGCGGGCCTGAGCGGTGACCTCCTCGCCGGACTTGCACGCGCCGAACCGGTCCATCCGCCCGCCCGCGCGCGCCTCGAACAGGATGCAGTACGTCGGGCCGGCGGTCTTGTGGTTGTACGGAACCCAGAAATACTCGCCGGCGTCGGCGAAGAAGTCGAACTTGGTCGAGCTGTAGGGCGTCCGGTCGGAGAACCAGTCGCGCACGTGGGCGCCGGACTTGCTCCGCACGACCGTCATGGCGAGGTTGCGCTGCGGCTTGTCGTAGTGGCTTCGGCGATCGTCGCGGGGGATGAGGCGCCCGAGGTCGGCCTTGCCGGCGGCGAGCACCGTCAAGTCGGACGCCAGCGCGATGGCGTCCATGCGCTCGGGGGTCACGCTCTCGATGACGAGCTTGCCGCCGACCGCCTCGAAGTCCTCGAGCCACCGGTGGATGCGGAGCCGCTGGTCGATCGCGCCGCCCGATCGTCCGTACTCGATCCTGCCCTTCAGCATCCGGGCTTCCGGGTCGGCGGCGTGACGCGCGCTTTCCAGGAGGACTCCCTCGGCGGGAAACATGCCGTCGGACCAGAAGTCCATGTCGAGCTCGCGCTCGATGTCGATGACCTCAGCGTACAGGCAAGCGGATCCGGTCGGGGCCGAGTGGTTCAGCCATTGGTCGGGCGTCCGATCCGAATACAGCGTGACGTCGTACCCCTTCTTCACGAGGGAGTAGGCGAGAATGCAGCCGGCTTGACCGGCGCCGACGATGGAAACGCTTCGCATGGGCAACCTCGTTGGGAAGTCAGAAGAAACGGTTGGTGGCGGTGACGGCCTGGGTCGCGCGGATGTCGGCAACGAGCCGTTCGATGCCGGTCCGGAGGTCGATTCGAGGGGTGTAACGGAGGTGGTGGCGCGCCGCGGCGATGTCGAGCAGCCCGAGCGTGACGTCGTCGGGATCGGGTCCCTCGGCGAGGTGGATGTCGGCGCCCGGGAGCAGCTCGCGCACGATCGCGGCCGCCTCGTCGATAGTCGGGTTGACGCCACCGCTGAGGTTGTAGATCCGCCCCCTCGTGTCGTGGGCGTCGAGGGCGAGGACGATCCCCTCGGTCACGTCGTCGACGTGGACCCACTGGCGGGGGAAACCCCTGCCGAAGGCGAGGCGCGTCGGGCGACCCGCGAGCGCGTCCTCGACCATCAGGCGCAGGACGCAGCTCGTCCGCCGCCTCGGCCCGTAAACGCCCGCGATGCGCAGGACGACGCTGTCGACGGCGTGCTCGGCCGCGTAGGCCAGCGCGACCGCCTCGGCCGCCACCTTGCTCGACGCGTAGCAGGTCCGCGTCAGCAGCGGCGCGTCCTCAGCGATGCCGTCGCGAGGCTGGTTGCCGTAGACGGTCAGCGAGGAGCACAGCACCAGGCGGCAGGAGCCTCGCCGGGCCGCGACCTGGCGCGCGACCTCGGCCGCGTCGATCGTGCCCCCCACGTTGACGCGGAACACCATGGCGGGGTTCTCCCGCCCGAGCATCGGTCCCGAAACGGCGCCGCAGTGGACGATCGCGTCGACGTCGAAGCGCCAGGCCAGCTCGTGCAGCCTGTGCGCGTCGCCGATCTCGAGTTCGAAGGCGTTGTCCGTGAGCGCCGAAACGTCCGCGACAGTTCTGTCGACGGCCACGACGGCGCGGCCGAGCGCGCGGAGGCGCTCGACGACGTTAAACCCGATCAGCCCGTTCGCGCCCGTCACCAGGACTGTGTGAGGCACATGATCTCCTTGTCGACCCTTTGCCGTTTCGGTTGACGCCTAGCCAAGCTAAGACGGCTCGAAGCTCCAGCTTCCGTGCCGGTTGCGGTTCCTCGCTGTGCGGATGCCGAGCACCACCAGCGCCAGCACGGTGATCACGTAGGGCAGAAGCTGCAGCAGCTGGGGCGCGACGCCCACGACGTCCGGCAGCCGGATCGACAGCGCGGTGGCGAGCCCGAACAACACGGCCACCACGGCGGTGGGGTAGGGGTTTCCCCGGGCGAAAATGATCGCCGCGATCGCGATCAGGCCGCGATCGTTGGTCATCTGCTTGGCGAAAAGAGACACGTAGCCCAGCGAAAGGTAGGCCCCCGCGAGCCCGCAGAAGAAGCCCGACGCGAGCATCGCCTGGACCTTGATCAGGTCGACGTCGACGCCGGCCGCGGACGCGGCTCCCTCGGCCTCGCCGACGATCCGGATCCGGAGGCCCCAGCGGGTCCGGTAGAGCAGCCACGACACCACCGGAACCGCGAGATAGGCGACGTAGACGAGCAGGGTGTGCCCGCTGACGATCGGCCCGACCACCGAAAGGTCCTCGATCAGGGGCAGCGCGATCGTCGGGAAGCGCGGGATGTCGCTGGAGGTGAAGACGCCCTGCTGCCCGAGCACGCCTTCCAGGAGCAGGGCGGTGAGGCCGTAGGCGATGTAGGTCACCGCGATGCCGGCGATGAAGATGTGCGCGCGGAACCGCAGGTTGAAGGTGACCAGAAGCCCTGCCAGCAGCATCGAGCTGGCGATGCCGGCGAGGATGCCGAGCGTCAGACTCCCGCTCGCGTAGGCCACCACGACGGCCGCGAAGGCGGCCACGATCATGAAGCCGTCGAGGGCGATGTTCAGGATGCCGGCCTTGAAGGTCAGCAGCCCCCCCATCGAGGCCAGGACCAGCGGGGTCGAGATGCGCAGCGCCGAGAAAGCGAGGTCCTGGAGCATGCTCAGGCTTCCTGTTTGGCGGCCGGCCGGCGGAGCGCGGCCACGGGCGCGTCGCGGCGCGTCAGCCAGCGCGGCCAAACGAACCGGGCCGACAGCACCAGCACGACGATGAACTGCAGCACGTCGACGAAGTACTTGCTCAGTCCCATCTGCATCTGCAGGACGCCGCTGCCGGCGTTGAGGACGCCGAACAAGAGGGACGCCGCGATCACGCCCAGCGCGTGGTTCTGGGCCAGCATGGCGACCGCAATGCCGTCGAAGCCGAAGCCCGGCGAGAAGTTTTCGTAGAAGGCGCGGTAAACGCCGAGCACCTGCTCGGCCCCTGCAAGGCCCGCCACGCCGCCGCTCAGCAGCATGACGCCGAGCGCGTTCCGCCCGACGTCGATGCCGCCGTAGTAGGAAAAGCGCGGGTTGAGCCCGATCAGCTTCCAGGTGAAGCCCTTGACGGTCGTGGCGTTGACCACGGCCATGACCACGCAGGCCCCCAGGCCGAGAACGAGACCCGCGTTCAACTGAGAATACAGCGTGAAACCGGGCAGGATGGCCGAGGCGGCCACGTCGGGCAGCTTGTTGGTGGGGCCCGGCGCCTTGAGGACGTAGGTCGATACGTAGCTCGTCAGGAGCAGCGCGATCGGATTGAGCATCAGGCAGACCACGAGCTCGTTCACCGCCAGGTAGACCCGGAGCACCCCGGGGATGCTCGCCCAGGCGAGGCCGCCCAGGAAGGCGGCGAGGACGCACAGCGGCAGGTGGACGGGCCACGGCAGGCCGGGCAGGTAGGCGCCCACGATGCCCGCCGCCAGGCCCCCCATCAGCATCTGCCCCTCGGCGCCGATGTTCCACAGCCCGGCGCGGAACGCGATGGCGACGGACAGGCCGGTGAACAGCAGGGGGCTCGTCATCTGCAGGGTCACGGCCTGGTTCGGCCATCCCGACAGGCCGCCGGCCAGCAGCACGCCGTAAACCTCGACCGGGTCGCGGCCCAGGGCGGCGATCAGCAGGCCGCCGACCACCAGGGCGACGGCGAGCGCGATCGCGGGTGCGACCACTACCCTGAGCCAGCGCAGCCCGGACGGCGCGCGCGCGTCAACCGACATGGCCGAGCTCCCCCGTCACCGGCGCGGCCTGGGCCGCCGGCGCGACCTGCCGCGCCCCGCCCATGTACAGGCCGACCTCCTCGTAGGAGGTCGCGGCGGCCTCGAGTTCCGCCACGATCGCGCCGCGGTACATGACGACGATACGGTCGGACAGCGCCATGATCTCGTCGAGGTCGGCCGAGATCACCAGCACCGCGCGCCCGGCGTCGCGCATGGCGACGAGCAGCCTGTGGATCGACTCGATGGCCCCGATGTCGACGCCCTGCGAGGGCTGTTCCGCGATCACCAGCTTCGTGTCGCGGGACAGTTCCCTGGCGATCTGCACCTTCTGCTGGTTGCCCCCGGACAGCGATCCGGCCGTCGCGTGGATCCCGCCCCCGCGGACGTCGAACCGCGTGACGAGGCCCTCGGCCCGCGCCTTGGCGGCGCGCGAGGACAGGAACGGTCCCCGGCGCAGCTCGGGAAAGTGGCCGACCGCCATGTTCTCCCAGATCGAGCTCTGCAGGGACAGGCCGGTGCCGCCGCGGTCCGCCGGGATGTAGGCGACGCCGGTGTCGCGCGCGTGCCGCGGGCTGGTCCCCACGCCGGCCCCGTCGACCGCGACCGTGCCGGATGCCGGGCGGCGAAGCCCCGCGATGCACTCCACGAGCTCGTCCTGGCCGTTTCCCTGCACGCCCGCGAGGCCGACGATCTCCCCCGGGCGGACCTGGAGCGACAGGTCGTCGACCGCCACGTCGTCCCGGTCTCCGAACGAGGTGAGCCGGTCGACCGAGAGGCCGGCCGAGGCGGCCGGGCGCGACGGCGTCTTGTCGACCCGCAGCAGGACGGTCCGGCCCACCATCTCGTTGGCGATCTGCTGGGCGGTGACGTCGACGTTCGGAAACGTCCGCATGACCCGTCCGCGCCGCATCACCGAGATGTCGTCGGCCACCGCGAGCACTTCGCGCAGCTTGTGGCTGATGAAGATGACGGAGCGGCCGCTCTCGGCGAGCGAACGCATGGTGGCGAACAGTTCCCGCGTTTCGTTGGGCGTCAGGACCGCCGTGGGCTCGTCCAGGATCAGGATCTCGGCCTGCCGGTAGAGCACCTTGAGGATCTCGACGCGCTGGCGCAGGCCGACCGGCAGTTTGCCGACCACGGCCTTGGGGTCGAGCTCGATGCCGAACTTCCTGCTGAGCGCGAGGACCTCGGCTTCGGCGCGGGGCGTGTCGACCCGCTTCAACGACTTGAGCGGCTCGGCGCCCAGGATGATGTTTTCCGTGACGGTGAAGGAGGGCGACAGCTTGAAGTGCTGGTGGACCATGCCGATGCCGGCCGCGATGGCGGCCGACGGGCTCGCGAAGCGGACCTCCTCGTCGCGGAGCAGGATCGTCCCGCCGTCGCGGCTCACCAGGCCGTAGATGATGTTCATCAGCGTGGACTTCCCGGCGCCATTCTCGCCGACGAGGGCGTGGACGGTGCCGGCGCGGACCATGATGGAGGCGTCCTCGATCGCCACGAGGTCGCCGAACCGCTTACGGACGCTGGTAAGCCGGAGGATCGGGGTCTGGTCGGGCATTGGGGCGACGCTCTGGGCGTGTCATGGGCCCGCGCCGGCGGCGCCGGGACGAGTCTGCTACTTGGCGGCCGGGCGCGCGATCGGCGGCGTTCCCATCTCCGTTGAGCCGGCCGCCAGCTCGATGAAGTTCGGCACCACGATCTCGCCGGAAATGACCTTGCGCTTGAACTCGTCCATCTTCACCAGGGTGTCGGGCGAGATAAGACCCTTGTTGTACTGGTCCATGGCGGCTTCCACACCGCCCTCCTTGAGCCCGTACTGCCTGTTCTGGCCACCCTTGAAAGTGCCGTCCTTGACCGACTTCACGATGTCGTAGGCGAGCACGTCGACCCGCTTCATCATCGAGGTCAGCACGGTGCCGGGCGCCATGTAGTTCTGGTTCGAGTCGACGCCGATCGCGTAGCTCTTGGTTTCCTTCGCGGCGTCGATCACGCCGGCGCCGGTCAGGTTGGCGACCGCGAAGTTGATGTCCGAACCGCCGTGAACGAGCGCCAGCGTGTATTCCTTGCCGGCGGCGGGGTCCGAGAACGAGCCGCTGTAGCGCTCCTCGACGGTGATGGACGGCTTGGCCGTCTTGGCCCCGTAGTAGTAGCCGTTGAAAAATCGGTGGATCACGGGGATGTCCTTGCCCCCCACGAAGCCGATCGTGCCGGACTTGGAGGTGAGCGCGGCCGCCACCCCCACCAGCGCCGACCCTTCCCAGTCCTTCGCCACGGCGCCTTCGACGTTGGGCGCGATGGGGTCGGAGCCGACGTCGATGATGCCGAACTTCTGGTCCGGGAAGGCCGCCGCCGCCGCCTTCATCGGCGCGATCATGTCGAAGGAGGCGCCCAGGACGAGGTCGAAGTGCTGGCCCGCGGCCCGGACCAGCGACGACTGGAAGTCGGACACCGCGCGCGGCTGGATGACGCTGAACTCGATGCCCAGCTCGGCCTTCGCCCTCTTCAGCCCCTCGTTGATCATGTCGTTGAAGGAATGGTCGCCGAGGTTGCCTTCCGCGGTCACGAAGGCCACCCGCAGCGGAGCCGCGGCGGCCGCCGAGGCGAGCGGCAGCGCGCAAAGGCCGGCGCAGATGAGGAGGCGTGTCGTGAGGCTCATGGCGGATTTCCCCTGTTGCACCGGACGTGAGGGCGACCGACGTCCGACCTGTTTCCCATATTCACGATACAATCGCGACTCTTATCGTATGCAATATCGGGTAAAATTCTACGCAATCTGCCCTGCGGCAGCCCTGTCGTGCCGCAAATCCAGGCACCGTCAACGGGCGCTCGACGGTGCCCGCGCAAAGGTCGTGAGCAGGAGGTCGACGAAGGCCGCGCGGTTCGCGTGGAACGCCACGTGGCAGTTCGGGGGGCGGGTGGTCCGCTTCTCGTGATCCACCACCGTCCGGCCGATGGTGTATTCGCCTGCGGTCTCGATCACGACGTTGACGTGCCTCGTCTCGATCATGGCCTCGTTCAGCAGGGCCGCGACGCAAACGGCGTCGTGCACCGGGGCCGTGTCGGGCACGCCCGTCGGCTGGTTCGCCTCGTAGCCGCGGATCCGGTGCTCGATGATGTCGGCCGCCGCCGTGCCGGGCGGCGTGTCGAGCGCCCGCAGCGCCCGGCACTGCTCGGTGGAGACCAGCGCCTCGTGCGTCGCGTCGAGCGGCACCAGGGTGAGCCGCGCGAATCCCGCGCCGAAGACCTGCGCGGCCGCTTCCGGGTCAGCCCAGATGTTGAACTCCGCGGACGGCGTGATGTTGGACTTGGTGATGGCGCCGCCCATGATGATGAGGTGGGCGACATTGGCCGCGAAGCCCGGGTCGATCGCGAGGGCCGCGGCGACGTTGGACAGCGGCCCCACCGCGACCAGGGTGATCTCCCTCGGCGCCTGCGCGAAGCGTTGTGCCAGGAAGATCGGCGCCGAAAGGGATTGCTTCGCCCCCTTGGCGGCGGGCAGCGGCAGGGTCGCCATATGTACCTTGGGGTCGCGCTTGGTCGCCCGCGGCGTCGGAAAGTCCGACCGCACGATGGGACGGTTCAAGCCCTCGTAGACCGGAATGTCGCCGCGGCCGATCCATTCCAGGGCCCGCAACGTGTTGTCCGTGCAATTCGCGACCTCGACGTTGCCGTTGACCGTCGTGCAGGCCAGCAACTCCAGCCCGGGATGCGACGCCGCCAGCATGATCGCCACGGCATCGTCGGTGCCGGTGTCCACGTCGAGGATCAACTGACGGACCATAGAACACGCGCCTCGCCGCTTCGGAGGCGCGATCTGATGATCTGGACGGAGCAATGTCAATACGATGCCGCATTTCATTGTATCAGATGCACGGCGGAACTCCGTTCGCGCATTGCGACCCGCGGGTGGAGGGGGTATGCGGAAGGACGCAGGGCAAGAGGCCGTCAGCGAGATGCCACGTTCGACCGACACACAGCGCGCCCCTTCCCCGGGCCCGGAGGAAACGGCCGCCGAGGACATCCCGGACCGGATCCACGGTGCGGTGGTGAGCGCCATCCTGGATCGCGCGCTCGATCCCGGGACGAAGCTGCCCGAGGAGGTCTTCTGCACGCACTACGGCGTCAGTCGCACCATCGTGCGCGTGGCCATCCACCGCCTCCAGTACGACAGGCTGGTTGACATCCAGCGCAACCGGGGCTGCTTCGTCGTCGTGCCGACCACCGCCGAGGCGGTCGACGTCCTCGGCGGGCGCAAGGCGGTCGAGCCCTTCATCGTCCGGCGCGCGAGCGAGGTCAGCACGGAGGCCGACCTCGACAGGCTCAGGGCCCATCTCGAACTGGAGGACGAGGCCTACCGGCGGAACGACCAGCGCGCGGCGCTGCGCCTGTCCGGCCAGTTCCACCTGCTCCTGGGCGAGATCGCGAACAACGGTTGCCTGCGCGACTTCCTGCACAACCTGATCTGCCGCTCGGCCCTCGTGATCGCGACCTACAGCGACGTCACCGGCTGCTGCAAGACGCACGACCACCGCCGCCTCGTCGAGCTCCTGGCCTCGCGCGACGCCGACAAGGCCGCGCGGCACATGCTGACCCACCTCGACCACATCGAACGGGACCTCCTGCACTTGAAGGAGGTCGAGGAGAAGCCGACGCTGGAAAGCGTCCTGGCGCGCTATTCGAAATCCGCGTCGCGCCCGGGCAGGCCACGGAAGCTCCAGCTGGTCGCGCCCGCGTCGACCTGAAAGGGCCCGCGATGTCGGCCACGCTGCGGAACAGGAATGCGCTCGTCGTCGGCGGCGCCGTGGGCATCGGCCGCGCGGTCTGCCTGGCGTTCGCGCGGGCGGGCGCCAACGTGATGGTGGCGGACAAGGGCTGGGCGGCCGAGAAGGAGGCGCTGCTGCGCGACCTCCGGGCCTGCGGCGTGCGGGCGCTGGCCGCGGAGGTCGACGTGGTCGACGAGGCGAGCGTCGCGAGCGCCGTGTCGGGAACGCTCGCGGCCTTCGGCCACCTCGACATCATGGTCAACAACGCCGGCATCACGAGCGCGGGGGCGCCGCTGCATGCCCAGGTGTGGGACGTGTGGGACACGATCCTCGATGTCAACCTGAAGGGCGTCGCCTTCGGGATGAAGCACGTCCTGCCCCACATGATCGCGCGGGGGTACGGGCGGATTATCAACACCTCGTCGCAGCTCGCGCACCGGCCCGTCGCCAACCACGGCGCCTATTGCGCCTCCAAGGCGGCCGTCACGGCCCTGACCGCGGTCGTGGCGCAGGAGGTCGCGGGCCGGGGCGTCACGGTCAACTGCGTGTGCCCCGGGATGACGGACACGGCCATGCTCCACGTGGGCGGCGCGGCCTTCGTCGAGGAGAAGCTGAAGGCGCTGCCGATCGGGCGCCCCGGCACGCCGGCGGAAGTGGCCTCGGCCTATGTCTACCTGGCCTCCGACGCCGCCGCCTTCTTTGTCGGCCAGAGCCTGTCGCCGAACGGCGGCGACGTGATGTGGTGACCCCCGGACCGGGAGAGGGCGCGTGAGCGAATTCGATGTGGTGATCAGGGGCGGGACGGTGGTGACGGCCGCCGACACGGTGCGGGCCGACGTCGGCATCCGCGGCGGCAAGATCGTGTCGGTGGCTGACCGGCTCGCGGACGGGGCCAGGGTGATCGACGCCGGGGGACTGCTGGTGATGCCCGGCGGCATCGACAGCCACGTCCACCTCGCCCAGCCCTCGGGGGACGCGGTGATGGCCGACGGCTTCGAGAGCGGCACGCGCTCGGCGGTCGCGGGCGGCAACACCACCGTGATCCCCTTCGCGCTGCAGCCCCGCGGCGCCTCGCTGCGCGCCTCCGTGACGGCCTACCACGAGGTGGCCGAGGGCCAGGCCTACTGCGACTACGGCTTCCACCTGATCATCACCGACCCCACGCCTTCCGTGCTCGCGCAGGAGCTGCCGGCGCTCGTGGGCGACGGCTACACGTCGTTCAAAGTCTTCATGACCTACGACGACATGGTGCTGAACGACCGTCAGCTGCTCGACGTCTTGGCCTGCGCGCGGGATTGCGGGGCGCTGGTGATGGTGCACTGCGAGGGCTACGACGCCATCCGGTTCATGACCGAGCGCCTGGAGGCCGCCGGCAACAGGGCGCCTTACTACCACGCCGCCTCGCGCCCCGAGAGCGTCGAGCGCGAGGCGACCCACCGCGCCATCAGCCACGCGCAACTCACCGACGTGCCGATCGTGGTGGTCCACGTTTCCGGGCGCGAGCCGATGGAGCAGATCCGCTGGGCGCGGGAGCGCGGTCTGAAGGTCTACGGCGAAACCTGCCCGCAATACGTCGCCCTCACCGCCGAGGACCTCAAGGGCCTCAACATGGACGAGACCGGCGGCAAATACGTCTGCTCGCCGCCGCCGCGCGACCGCGCGAGCTGGGACGCCATCTGGAACGGCATCGAGACCGGGGTGTTCCAGGTCTTCTCGTCCGACCACTGCCCGTTCCTGTACGAGGGCGACTGCGGCAAGCTGATGCCCAAGGCCCGCACCTCCTTCCGCTGGGTGCCCAACGGCATCCCCGGCGTCGAAACGCGGATGCCGATCCTGTATTCCAAGGGCGTCGCGGAAGGGCGCATCACGGTCAACGACTTCGTCGCGCTGACCTCGACCAACCACGCCAAGATGTACGGCCTCTACCCCGGCAAGGGGTCGATCGGCCCCGGCTTCGACGCCGACGTCGTGCTCTGGGATCCGAACCGGACCGAAACGATCAGCCAGGCGCTGCTTCACCACGGCGCCGACTACACGCCCTACGAGGGGCTGCGGGTGACCGGCTGGCCCGTCATGACGCTGCTGCGCGGCAAGGTCGTGGCCGAGGACGGACGGATCACCGGCACCATGGGCGACGGCCGGTTCCTGAAGCGCGGGCTGTCGCCCTACGCGCGGCCGTCCCGGTGATCCGCGAGCATACCGACCGGACGGCAAAACCTTGCCGGTGCGGTGGGACATGGAAAGTCGTGGTCGACATGAGGCGGGTGAGTAGTATTCAGCCAAGCATCCCGGAGACGAGCCCGTCAGACTGACCGAAACCTGACTGATCCTCCTCCGATTGCGTGGCTTTCCCGCATTTTGGGTGGGATTTGAGGGACACAGGGTTGTCGAGCTGATTCAAGGTCGGGATGTTTCCCGCCT
>CAXTEP010000050.1:0-19252 GCA_964243125.1 uncultured Lichenihabitans sp.
ACAAGGAATACCAGATCATGCGCGACGCCTCGCTGGCGGTGCTGCGCGAGATCGGGGTCGAGACGGGCGGGTCCAACGTCCAGTTCGCGGTCAATCCCGCCAACGGGCGGATGATCGTCATCGAGATGAACCCGCGGGTGTCGCGCTCATCCGCGCTGGCCTCCAAGGCCACGGGCTTCCCCATCGCCCGGGTGGCCGCCAAGCTCGCGGTCGGCTACACGCTGGACGAGATCGCCAACGACATTACGGGCGGGGCCACGCCCGCCTCCTTCGAGCCCAGCATCGACTACGTGGTCACCAAGATCCCGCGCTTCGCTTTCGAGAAGTTCCCGGGCGCCGAGCCGATCCTGACCACGGCCATGAAGTCGGTGGGCGAGGCCATGGCGATCGGCCGGACCTTCGCCGAAAGCCTGCAGAAGGCGTTGCGCTCGCTGGAAACCGGGCTGTCGGGCCTCGACGACATGGAGATCGAGGGCCTGGGCAAGGGCGACGACCGCGCCACCCTGCGGGCTGCCCTCGGGCGCCCGACCCCCGACCGCCTCCTCAACGTCGCCCAGGCCCTGCGCCACGGCATGAGCCATGCCGACGTGCACGAGGCCTGCCGGATCGACCCCTGGTTCATCCAGCAGCTGCAGGAGATCGTCGACCTGGAGAACAAGGTCAGGCGCTACGGCCTGCCGTCCGGACCCGGCAACCTGCGCATGCTGAAGGCCGCGGGCTTCTCGGACGGCCGGCTGGCGGCCCTGAGCCGCAGGAGCGAGACCGAGGTCGCGGCCCTGCGCCAGGCGCTCGGCGTGGTGCCGGTCTACAAGCGGATCGACACCTGCGCGGCCGAGTTCGCGTCCCCCACGGCCTACATGTACTCGACCTACGCGGCCCCGTTCGGCGACGGGGCGCCGGTCGACGAGGCGCGGCCGAGCGCCCGCGACAAGGTGGTGATCCTGGGCGGCGGGCCGAACCGCATCGGGCAGGGCATCGAGTTCGACTACTGCTGCTGCCACGCCTGCTTCGCGCTGACCGAGGCCGGCTACGAGACCGTGATGGTCAACTGCAACCCCGAAACCGTGTCGACCGACTACGACACCTCCGACCGGCTCTACTTCGAGCCGCTGACCGCCGAGGACGTGCTCGCGGTCCTGCGCAAGGAGGGCGAGAACGGGACGCTCAAAGGCGTCATCGTCCAGTTCGGCGGCCAAACGCCGCTCAAGCTCGCGACCGCGCTGGAGAAGGCCGGCATCCCGATCCTCGGCACCACCGTCGACTCGATCGACCTCGCCGAGGACCGCGACCGGTTCAAGCGGCTGCTCGACAAGCTCGGCCTCAAGCAGCCGCTGAACGGCATCGCGTATTCGGTGGAGCAGGCCCGGCTCGTGGTGGCCAGCCTCGGCTACCCCCTGGTGATCCGGCCCTCCTACGTGCTGGGCGGGCGGGCCATGGCGATCATCCGCGACGACGCCGCGATGGACGACTACCTGCTCGGCACCCTGCCGGGCTTGGTGCCGGCCGACGTCAAGGCCCGCTACCCCAACGACAAGACGGGGCAGATCAACACGGTGCTGGGCACCAACCCGCTGCTGTTCGACCGCTACCTATCGGACGCCACCGAGGTCGACGTGGACGCGCTGTGCGACGGGCGCACCGTCTTTGTGGCCGGCATCATGGAGCACATCGAGGAGGCGGGCATCCACTCGGGCGATTCGGCCTGCTCGCTGCCGCCCCGCAGTCTCGGGCCCGACCTCCTGGCGGAACTGGAAGCCCAGACCCGCAAGCTCGCCCTGGCGCTCGACGTGGGCGGGCTGATGAACGTGCAATACGCCATCAAGGACGGCGCCATCTACGTGCTGGAGGTCAACCCCCGCGCGTCCCGCACCGTGCCGTTCGTGGCCAAGGTGATCGGCCTGCCGCTCGCCAAGATCGCGGCGCGCGTCATGGCGGGCGAGCCGCTGTCGGGCTTCGACCTGTCGAGCCGCAGCCGGGAAGCGCACGTGGGCGTCAAGGAGGCGGTGTTCCCCTTCGCGCGCTTCCCCGGCGTCGACACGGTGCTGGGGCCGGAAATGCGCTCCACCGGCGAAGTCATCGGCCTGGCGCGCTCCTTCGAGGTCGCGTTCGCCAAGAGCCAGCTCGGCGGCGGCACCAAGGTGCCGACCACCGGCACCGTCTTCGTGTCGGTCAAGGACGCCGACAAGGCGCGCGTCCTGCCGGCCATCCGCCTGCTCGCCGAGCTCGGCTTCAAGGTGCAGGCCACGGGGGGCACCCTGCGGGCCCTGCAGGATGGGGGATTGCCGGCCCGAAAGATCAACAAGGTGTCCGAAGGCCGGCCGCACGTCGTCGACCTGATCAAGAACGGCGGCATCCAGCTCGTCGTCAACACCACGGAGGGCGCTCAGGCGCTCGCCGACTCGCGATCGATCCGCCAAGCGGCCCTCCTGCACAAGGTGCCCTACTACACCACGCTGGCCGGGGCGGCGGCCGCTGCCCAGGGTATCAAGGCCTACCTAGGCGGCGACCTCGAGATTCGGGCGCTGCAGGACTATTTCGATCGCTGACGACAGCGGGGCGGTTCGGCGCTACAACGGTTCGGGGAGCCGAATCTTTGAACCGATCGGCCCGGTGCGGCGTTTGCTGTCGCTTCGGGCCCGTGCCGAAAGAGTTGATGCCGATGGACAAGTTTCCCGTGACCGTGAAAGGCTATTCGGCCCTGGAAGCCGAGCTGAAGATGCGGCAGCAGGAGGAAAGGCCCCGCATCATCCAGGCCATCGCCGAAGCCCGCGCCCACGGCGACCTGTCCGAGAACGCCGAGTACCACGCCGCCAAGGAGGCGCAGTCGCACAACGAGGGCCGTATCGCGGAACTCGAGGACCGGCTGTCGCGCGCCGAGGTGATCGACGTGTCCAAACTTTCGGGCGGCACGGTCAAGTTCGGCGCCACGGTGACGCTGGTGGACGAGGACACCGACGAGGAGAAAGTCTACCAGATCGTCGGCGAGAGCGAGGCCGACGTGAAGAGCGGCCGGGTGTCGATCACCTCGCCCACGGCCCGCGCCCTGATCGGCAAGAAGAGCGGCGACGCCGTGGAGGTGAACACGCCCGGCGGCGGCAAGAGCTACGAGATCCTGAAGGTAGCGTTTATCTAGCCCGCCTGCCGGTCCGTGACCGATGTCCGGGTCCCCGGTCGCCGCCGCCTGCTCGCGGCCTTGCCTGCCGCCTGCGGGCTCGTCCTGTTCGGACGCGCGACCGCGGTTCTGGCCGAACCGGACGGGAACGGGCTCCTGTTCAGCGCCGTGGCGGTCGACGCCTCGCCGGTGGCCGACCACGGCGGGGCAGCGCTGGCCTCGGCCTTGGCCCAGGCTCTCCTGCCGCAGATGCGCCGGGTGTTCGCCGACCGTCTGACCCCCGGCCGCCGCGGCGCGCCCGTGCTCACGGCGCGCATCACCGCGATCTACTTCGCCGACTACGTTGGCGGGGCCGGCATCGACCGGCTCGGCCGCAACGACAGCATCGAGGGGGACGGCCTCGTCCGCGACGGACACGGCCAGGTCTCGGCCACCCACATCCTCACCGAACTGTCGCCCACCTACAGCGGGGCCTATTACACGGCCGGAATCGACCGGATCCGCCTCGACTCGCTCGCCTACCAGTTCGCCTACTGGCTGCGCCGCGAGATGAATGTCTGACCCCGCCCTTCTCCCGGACGGCACGACCGCCTGGGTCGTGACGGACGGGAAGATCGGCGACGTGGTGCAATGCGTCGGCGTCGTCGAGCGGCTGGGGCTGCGGCCGGACCTCAAGGTGCTGCACCCGCGGCCGCCCTGGTCCTGGCTCGCGCCGCGCGGACCCCTTGACCCGCGCGAGGCGCCGGGGAGGCGCTCCGGCCCGCTGGCGCCGCCCTATCCGGATCTCGCGGTCGCGTCGGGGCGCCGCGCCGTGGCATCGCTGCGGGCCCTGAAGCGGGCGTCGGGAGGGCAGACCTTCACGCTGTTCATGAAGGACCCGCGCACGGGTCCGGGCGCTGCCGACGTGATCTGGGTGCCCGAGCACGATCCCCTGCGCGGGCCCAACGTGGTGGTGACCCTGACCTCGCCGCACGGCATCACGCCCGGGCGGCTCGCGGTCGAGCGGCGCGTTCCGGACCCGCGCCTGGCCGCCTTGCCGCACCCGCTAACGGGGCTCGTCCTGGGCGGCCGCAGCATCCACCACCGGTTCGAGGCCGCCGACGTCGAGCGACTGCTCGCGGTCGCCCGGCTGGCGCTCGCGGAAGGCGGCGGCCTGATGGTGACGCCCTCGCGACGGACCCCGCCCGCGCTGATCGCGGCGCTGGCCGCGGTGGTCGGCGAGCCGCCCTTCAAGGACCGGGCCTTCGTTTGGGACGGGGTGGACCCGAACCCTTACGTGGCCATGCTGGCCCTGGCCGATCGGCTGGTGGTGACGGGCGACAGCGTCAACATGCTGGGCGAGGCCGCCGCGACCGGGGCGCCGGTCCACGTGGTCGAGCCGAGCGGCGGCCACCCCAAGATGACGCGCTTCATCGACGGGCTGGTGACACGCGGCGCGGTCCGGCGCTGGGCCGGTCGGCTCGACCCATTCCCGGCCGTGACCGTGGACGCCACGCCCGCCATCGCCCGGTTCGCGGCGGAGCGCTACCGCGCCTTCAGATCCGGACGGGATCGTTCGGGAACGACAGCTGCTCCCGCGCCCGCCACTCGGGCGTGACGTAGTTCAGGATCATCGAGCGGCGGACGCCCTTGATGGGGCGTTTCTCGAACCCGTGCCACGTGTCGGCGCCGGGAACGAAGATCATGGCGGCGTTGCGGGTGAAGGGCGAGCGGCCGTAGTGGTGCTCGCGGTCGCTGTAGATGTCGGTGCCGAGCTCCTCGTGGCCCTCTCCCCGCGACAGGTAGATCAGGCAGGTGAACTTCTTGACGCCGAGGTCGGTGTGCGGCTCCAGCCAGAAGCCGTCGATGTCCTGGGCGTATTCGAGGCGCAGGTAGGTGTTGTCGAGCGGAGCCTCGAAGGCGGTAGCGAGCGCGCCGGTGATCTCACGCCCCTGCAGGGTTTCGGCCACCCGGGCCATCACGGGGAAGCGGGCCATGTTGGCCTCGTCGAAGTAGCGCCGCGTGTCGTTGTGCAGTTCCCGGCGCCCCGACACCCCGTCGATCGAGGGGGCCGCGAAGGGCAGGTCGGCCAGGGTGTCGGCCACGACGGTCGGAAACAGGTCGTCGACCAGCGCGTGAGGGTAGGGGTCGGTGAACGTCCGGCGCTTGGCGACGCTGGCCGCCACGGACGCCGCGATCGCCTCCACCGAAGTCGCGCGCTGGAAATCGGCATCCGCCTCTTGGGTCGTCATGGGTGGTGGGCCTCGGCTGAACGGGTCGTGACCGGCGGGACCGGTCGGCGCCGCAGGGGTTACGCCCTCCCGGCTTCCCGCGCAACGCTCCGGGAAAGCGCGGCACCGGCCCCGATCCGGCCCCTCAGCCCTTCACGGCCCCGGCCGCGAGGCCGCGCACGAGGTAGCGCTGGATGAAGAAGAACAGGATGCAGACGGGCAGCAGGGCCAGAACGCCGGCCGCCATCATCTGCCCGAAGTCGACCGAGAACTTCGACACGAAGGCGAGCAGGCCGACCGGGAAGGTGCTGGCCTCCGTGGACGAGTTCAGCATCAGGGCGAAGAGGAGCTCGCTCCAGGCGGCCGTGAACACGAAGCCGAGCGTCGCCGCGAGCCCCGGCAGCGTCAGCGGCAGCACGATCACGAGCAGCGCGCGGAAGCGCTTGGCCCCGTCCATCATGGCGGCCTCCTCGAGCTCCTTGGGAACGGCGTCGAAGAAGGACTGCATCAGGAAGACCGCGAACGGCACGTTGAAGGCCGTGTAGACGATCACGAGGCCGGTCAGGCTGTTGGTCAGCCCCAGCGGCGACAGGATGCGGAAGATCGGCGCCACGATCATCACGAGCGGGAACATCTGCGTGACCAGCAGCAGCCCGACGATCCACAGCTTGCCCCGGAACGCGAAGCGCGAGAACGCGTAGCCGCCCGCGGCCGCGCAGGCGGTCGAGAACACGGCCGTGAGGCCCGACACGATCACGCTGTTGCGGAAGAAGAGCGGGAACTCGGTGTGCCGGATCATCGACACGTAGCTGTCGAGGTCGACCCGCGAGGGCCACAGGCGCACCCCTTCGGTATAGAGCAGTGCCTTGGGCGTCACCGAGATCTTCACGAGCCAGAAGAGCGGGAACAGCGCGAAGGCCACGTAGGCGGCCAGCAGCCCGCGATGCAGCACCCAGCCCGCGGCGCGGCGGATCGCGCGAGCCCGCATCAGGCGCGCCGCGCCAGGCTCTGGCGCAGCGCCACCAGCACGAACGCGTAGGCGAGCAGCAGCACGAGCAGCACCGCCGAGAGCGCGGACGCGTAGCCGAAGTCGAGCCGCTGGAACGCCTGCGTGAAGATGTAGCTCGCCATGATCTGGGTCGAGTCGGCCGGGCCGCCCTTGGTCATCACCACGATCAGGTCGGCCGAGTTGGCGACCCACACGGTGCGCAGCAGCACCGTGATCGCGACCGTGGGGGCCAGGAAGGGCAGCGTGATGGACCTGAAACGCCGGATCGGGCCGGCCCCGTCCATGGCGGCCGCTTCGTACAGGTCGCGGGGGATCGATTGCAGGGCGGCCAGCAGCGTGATGGCGAAGAACGGGATGCCCCACCAAACCATGGCGAGCACCGGCCCCCAGAGCGCGTGCCGCGGGTCGGACAGCAGGTTTTCGGGCGTGCTCATCAGGCCGAGCGCCTGGAACCAGAAGGGCAGCGGCCCGACGATCGGGTTGAACAGCCAGGCCCAGTTCAGGCCGGACAGGAAGCTCGGCACCGCCCAGGGGAGGAACACGAGCGCCTGGACCACGGACCGGCCCCGGAAGGGTCGGTTCAGCAGCAGCGCCAGCACCAGCCCGAGCAGGAACTGCAGCGCCACCGACGAGGCGGTCCACACGACCGTGTTGCGGAGCGCGTTCCAGAAGTTGGCGTCGACCCAGATGTCCCGGAAATGGTCGAACCCGATGTAGTCGCCGCTGAGCGGGTCGAGCAGCGTGAGGTCGCGGAACGCGTAGGATAGGCCGATGACGAGCGGCACCATCATGATGGCGGCGATGAGCACCAGGGCCGGGGCGCAGTAAAGGTAGGGTTCGGTCCGGAGCACCACGCGCCGCCAGTTCGCAGGGCCCGGGGCGCGTGCGGCCGGGAGATCGAGCGCCGTCATCGGGCCGAAACCCGGGGCTCCGAGCGACCCCGGATGACGCGAGCCTCGGTCGCCGTCCCTTCTCCCGCCCGGCGGGGGAAGGTGCCCCAGCTCGCGCAGCGAGCCGACAGGGTGGATGAGGGGGCGTGTCTTTGCCGAAGGACCCTCATCCGGCGCTTCGCGCCACCTTCTTCCCGGTGGGGAGAAGGGAAGATGCCCGGCGTTGATGGCCTGAACACCGGGCGCCGGCCTTCTCGCGTCACTGCTTGGCCATCTCCTTCTTCCTGGCCTTGGTCAGCACGTCGGCCCATTGCGCGTTCATGGCCTCGGGCGTGATCTGGCCCAGCAGGGCCTGCTGGCTCGTCTTGACCGCGACCGAGTCGGCGAAATACGCGAAGCCCGGCAGGTAGGTCGGCATGACGAGGGGTACCACGTCCTTGTCGCTGAGCTCCGTGAACCACCCCTTGAACTGCTCGCCCGCGTAGAACGGGTCCTGGGCCGCCGCCTTGTAGATCGGCAGGGCGCCGGTCCGCTTGTTCCAGGCGATGTTGCCGGCCGGCCCGTCGAGCGCCGCGATCAGCTTCCAGCTCAGCTCCTTCTCGTGGCTGTTGGCGAAGATGGACCAGCCCGCGTAGCCGAGCGTCGGGTAGGCGCGGCCGCTCGGGCCCTTGGGCATGGTGGTAACGCCGAACTGGTCGGGCTTCATGCGCTCCGCGATGGCGATCAGGGCATCGGGGTCCTGGTCCAGCATGGCGCAGGTGCCGGAATAGAAGCCCGCCACGATCTCGTTGAAGCCCCAGTTCACGCTGTCCTTCGGGGCGGCGCCGCTCTTGTACAGGTCGACCAGGAAGGCCGAGCCCTTGACCCAGTCCGGGTCGGCCACCGTCGAGGTGCCGTCCTCCTTGAAGAAGGCGTCTGAGCCCGCCATCGTGGCCCCGAACATCATCCAGCCGTTCAGCCCGCCCGGGCCGCCGCGCAGGCAATAGCCCGACTTGCCCGGCAGCGCCGACACCTTTTTGGCCGCGGCCGCGAACTCGTCCGTGGTTTTGGGCGGCTCGGTCACGCCGGCCTGCTTGAACAGGTCCTTGTTGTAGAACAGGGCCCGCAGGTAGAACCCGTAGGGCAGGGTGTAGGCGGTCTTGTTGTAGAATCGGCCCATTTCGAGGGCGCGGTCGTTGAGGCCCGCGGTCTGGTCCCACTTGCCGAGATAGGGTTCGAGGTTCTCGAGGCGCCCCGTGCCGGCGTAGAGCGCGAGCCAGCGGTCGGGCATCTCCACCACGTCGGGCGTGTCGCCCGCCGACACCATGGTGGCGAACTTCTCGAAGGCCTGGCCCCAGGCCAGTGAGGTGATGGCGACGTGGGTGCCGGGATTGTCCTTCTCGAACCCGGCCACGATGTCCTTCAGGGTTTCGGTGCGCTCGGGGCTGGTGATCACCTCGACGAGCTTCAGGGTCGTGTCGGCCCTGGCCGGGCCGGCCAGCGCCAGGCAGGCGGCCGTGAGACTGAGCAACCTCTTCAACATTCTGTGTTTCCTCTCCGTTTCACCTTGCCCGGCGCCCTGCGGCGTCGAACGCTTGCGCGAGGTCGGCCCAGAGCGCTTCGGTGCCTTCCAGCCCGACGTGGAGCCGGATCATGCGCTCCGGCACGCCGAAATCCACCGCAGAATTGGGTCCGGCGGCCTGCACTCGCGTGACCAGGGCCGGGACCACCAGGCTCTCGTGGCCGCCCCAGCTGACGCCGAGTTTGAAATAGCGCAGAGCGTCGCAGAACGCGGCCGCGTCGAGGTCCGGGTGAGCCTCGAACGAGAACAGGCCCGTGGTGCCGGTCAGGCCGGGCGGCAGGGGTTCGTGCAGCCCGGGATAATGCACGGCCGTGACCAACGGGTGCTCGTCCAGCCGCCTCGCGATCGTCCGGGCCGAGCGGCCGTGCGCCTCGACGCGTAGGGGCAGGGTGCGCAGGCCGCGCAGCAGCAGCCACGCTTCGAAGGGCGCGAGCTTGGCCCCGAGATAGGGGCAGATCGTGCCCCGGATGCGGTCGATCAGGGCGGCCGGTCCGGCCACCACCCCCGCCACCGTGTCGCTGTGGCCGCCGATGTACTTGGAGGCCGAATGGATCACCAGGTCGACCCCGAGCGTCGCGGGCCGCTGGAAGACCGGCGTGGCCCAGGAGTTGTCGATCACGCTGGTGGCGCCGTGGCGCCTGGCCAGGGCCGCCAGGGCGCCCACGTCGTGCGCCTCCATGGTCCAGCTGGTCGGGCTTTCCAGGTACAGGATCGCGGCGCCCGGCAGGGCGGCCTCCACGGCCGCGAGGTCGCGGCCGTCCACGTAGGTCGTGGTCACGCCCCAGCGTTTGAGCAGACCCTCGAACAGCCGGTAGGCGTCGGGGTAGACGTGCCGGACGCACAGGATGCGGTCGCCCGGCTTCACCAGCGCCAGCACGGCGCCCGAGATGGCCGCCATGCCGCTCGGAAACCCGATCGCGTCGTCGGCCCCCTCCAGGGCCGCCATCTTACGCTCGAAGGCCGTGACGGTCGGGTTCGTGGTCCGGGAATACACGTCGCGACGCTGGCGGCCCGCGTAGGTTTCGACCATCTCGGCCACGGTGCGGAACGTGAAGAGCGACGTCTGGACGATGGGCGGCACCACCGCCTGAAAAGCCTGCTCGCCGTCATGCGCCACGATCAGGCGGGCCAGGGTGGCGGGGTCGTGGTCATCGGTCACTGAAACATGGCCTCGGCATCACCCTTCCCGGTCGCGCGCCGCGCGGACCCGCTCGTCCGGGCCGCATCTAACCCAGGTCGACCGCGATCCGCCACCGTCGTCCCGAGCCTTGTTGCAAGCGCCGCGCCACAGCCGGAGCCAAACAGGCTCGGGCTCCAGCGACCCGACGGCCGCTCGCACCGATGATCGGTCCGCCTTCGGCTCGATCAATCCCTGCGCAGGCGCGCGGCGTCGACGCTTCCCGCACGACCCGTCGAGTTCCGGACCGCAATCCCATCGGCGTTGCCGTGGACCTGCGGGGACGCTATCGGCTTTGACGGAATCGAAGAGGAAGGGCACGCCATGGCCAAGGTCACCCAGCATCTCTGGTTCGAGAAGGACATGGAGGCGGCGGTCCGCTTCTACACCAGCACGATCCCGGGCTCGTCCATGGACGAGATCCAGGGATTGCCGGCCGACAGCCCGGCCGGTGCCGCCGGCCGGGTCCGCTTCGCCTCCTTCACGATCGGCGACCAGCGCTATCGGGCCATCGAGGCCGGACCGCTCGATCCTTTCAACCACAGCTTCTCGATCGTCGTGCAATGCGACGACCAGGCCGAGATCGACCGGCTGTGGGACGCCTTGGGGCAGGGTGGCTCGACCGAGCGGTGCGGCTGGCTCAAGGATCGCTGGGGCCTGTCCTGGCAGATCGTTCCGGCCGTTCTCGGCTTGTTGATGAGCGGCCCCGACCGTGCCCGGGCCGGGCGCGTCACCGAGGCCATGCTGACCATGACGAAGTTCGACATCGCGGCGCTCGAACGCGCCGCCGCGGGCGGTCCCTGACCTCGCGCAGGCCGGCTCAAGATTGTTGACCGCGAGCCGCCCCGCGTCAGGCGATCCGTTCCACGGCGGCGATCAGGCAGGCGATGTCCTCGGGGCGCGACAAGCGGTGGTCCCCGTCCTTGACCAGGGTGATGCTGACCGGGTCGGCGGCCAGATGCTCGACCAGCAGCATGGCATGCTGCCAGGGCACGTCCTCGTCCCGCATGCCCTGCAGGATGTGCACGGGCGCGTGGGCCCGCACGGTCGCGTCGAGCAGGAGGTGCCGGCGCCCATCCTCGATCAGCGCCCGGGTGATGGGGTAGGGGGTGTCGCCGTAGGGCGAGGGCCGGTGCCACACGCCCCGCTCGGTGATCTCGGCCCGGACGGGGTCGTCGAGGCGGTCCCACATGAGCCGCTCGGTGAAGTCGACCGCGGGCGCGATCAGCACGAGGCCGGCGAGCCGGTCCGCTTCGCCGGCTTCCGCCAGGGCGCGGGCCGCCAGCAGCGCCACCCAGGCCCCCATGGAGGAGCCCACCAGGATCTGCGGCCCGGCGGTCGCGGCCCGGATGGCGGCCAGAGCGTCCTCGAGCCAGCGTCCCACCGTGCCGTCCGTGAAGGCGCCGCCCGAGGCGCCGTGCCCGGAATAATCGAACCGAACCACGGCGCGCCCGGCTTCGGCCGCCCAGGCGTCGAGCGCCTGCGCCTTGCCGGACCGCATGTCTGACATGAAGCCGCCGAGCCAGACCACGCCGGGCCGGTCGCGGCCGGGGCCCCGCGCGGCGCGGCGCATCACCGCGATCGGCCGCGTGCCGCCCGTTGAAAAGTCGTGTTCCGCCACGGGGAGGACGAAAGATTCGGTTTCGTTCATGATTAGGATTGTAATCTCCGGAGAACCGGCATGGCGAGCCTCGCTCGCCACGGAGCTGAACGGCGGGCCTTGCCCGCCCCAGGGACGTGACCCGCGATGCAGCCTGCCTTCGCTTCCCCCTTCACGCCCGCCGAACCCTCGCGACTCGCGGGCCGGACCGTGCTGCAGGTGATCCCGTCGCTGCAGGCGGGCGGGGCCGAGCGCACCACGATCGACATCGCGGCCGCCCTGGCGGCCGTGGGAGCGCGGGCGCTCGTGGCCAGCACCGGCGGCCGCCTCGTGAGCGAGTTGCAGGCGCGGGGCGGCATCTGGGTGCCATTCCCGGCCGACGCCAAGAATCCCTTCGCCATGGCCAACAACGTCCGCAAGCTGCGGGACCTTATCGGTCGCGAGGGGGCCGCCGTGGTCCACGCCCAGTCGCGCGCGCCCGCCTGGGTGGCGCTGGGCGCGACGCGGCTGACCGGCACGCCCTTCATGACGACCTACCATGGCAGCTATTCGGGCCGGCACGCGATCAAGCTGCAGTACAATTCCGTGATGGCCCGCGGCGACGTCGTGATCGCCAACTCGCGATTCACCCGCGACGCCATAGCGACCCTCTACCCCTTCGCCGGCGAGCGGGTGAACGTGGTGTCGCCCGGCGTCGACCTGCGCGCCTTCGCGGCCGACGGGGTCGGGGTCGCGCGCGTCGAGGCGCTGCGCGCCGCGTGGCGCATCGAGCCCCACCAGCGCATCGTCCTGCTGGCGGCGCGGCTGACGGACTGGAAAGGCCACCGCGTGCTGATCGAGGCCGCGTCCCTGCTGCAAGCGCGCCCCCTCGCCGATCTCGTCTTCGTGCTGGCCGGCGACCCGCAGGGGCGCGACGCCTACGTGGCCGAACTCGATGCCGACGTGGCCCGCAAGGGCCTGGGCGGGGTCGTCCGGCGCGTCGGCCACTGCGCCGACATGCCGGCGGCGCTCAAGGCCGCCAACCTCGTGGTGGTGCCCTCGACCCGCCCCGAGGCCTTCGGACTGTCGGCCGTGGAGGCGCAGGCCATGGGCACGCCCGTGGTCGTGTCCGACCTCGGCGCGGTGCCCGAAACCGTGCTGGCCCCCCCGGACGTGTCCGCCGACAAGCGGACCGGCTGGCGGGTGCCGCCGAACGATCCCGAGGCGCTGGCCGACGCCATTGAGACCGTGCTGCTGCTGGGCGCCTCGGCCCGCGACGCCCTGTCCCGGCGCGCGCGCCAGCACGTGGAAGCGCATTTCTCGCGCGACCGCATGACGGAAGCCACGCTCGACGCCTACGTGGCGGCGATCGAGAGCCGCGGGGCCGCCCGTGCCGGATGAGGGCATCGTCCTGCGCGAGGCGGCCGCCGCCGACGCCGACGCGGTCGCGGCCTTGCACGCCGCCAGCTGGCAGGCCGCCTACCGGGGCATGATGAGCGACGCCTACCTGGACGGACCGGTCGCGGGCGAGCGGCGGCTGTTCTGGCGCGAGCGCCTCCGGTCGCCCCGCGCGGGGCTCTGGACGCTGCTGGCCGAGCAGGACGGCGCGCTCGCGGGCTTCCTGTGCCTGCTTGCCGACCACGACCACCATTGGGGCAGCCTGATCGACAACATTCACGTCGCGTCCGCCCTGGCCCGGCAGGGCCTCGGGCGGCGGATGATGCGGGTCGCGGGCGAGCACCTGGTCTACGCGCTGCCGCGCCGGCCCGTGTACCTGTTCGTGCTCGACGCCAACGAGGCCGCGCGGGGCTTCTACGACCGCCTGGGCGGCGAGCCCGCCGAACGGCTCGTGAGCACGGAGCCGGACGGCAGCCAGCTGCCGGTCACCCGCTACGTTTGGCCGAGCGCCACCGCCTTCGCCGAGGCCATAGGGTGACGGCCGGGACGGTGTTCGTGGTTTGCGTGCGAAGCGAGGCCGAACGCGAGATCGCGGCGCGGCACGGCGCCGGGGCCGTCATCCTGGACGCCGAGCCGCCCGGAACCCGCCGGGTCGTACCCGTCGCGGGCGGCCGCGCGGCCGACCTGGCCGCGGTCCTCGTGCTGGCCAGGGCGGCGGCCGACGACGCCGCGCGTCGGATCGTCGTCGTGTCGGACCCCGTGCGGGCCGCCTCGGTGCCGTCGCAGGATGTCGCCGGCGTGCTCTTCGACGGGGTTCGCGGCTTGCTCGACCGCCACGGGCTACCGACGCTCGCCGACGCGGCAAAGGACTGCCGCCGGCGCGGGCTGCTGTTCGGCTTCGCGGGCGGGCTGGAACCGCCCGACATCCCGCGCCTGCTGCCACTCGCGCCCGACTTCCTGGCGTTGGGTCGCGCGGTCCGCATCGGGGGCGCGGCGGACGGCGCCCTCGACCCGGCGTCGCTGCGCCTGGCCGCCGACCTGTTCCCGCCCGCCGGGATCTTGGAAGCCGGGCCGGAGATCGTGCCGGCCGGACATCCCGACCGGATCTTCGTGCGCGACCTGGTGCTGCCCGTGGCGGTCGGGGCCTATGCGAGCGAGGTCGGGCGGCTGCAGCGGGTGCGGTTCACCGTAGAGGCCGAGGTCGCGGATCCGCGTCGCGGCGCCGCGGACATGCGGGACGTCGTGTCCTACGACCTGCTGGCCGACGCGGTGCGGCAGGTCGCGGCGTCGACCCACGTGGTTCTGGCCGAGGCCTTGGCCGAGCGGGTCGCCGGACTGGTCCTGCGCGATCCCCGGATCGATCGCGTGCGGGTGGTGGTCGAGAAGCTCGACCTCGGTCCGGGCGCCATGGGGGTCGAGATCTGGCGCGGACGGGCCGGGCGGGCGGTTGCGGATCCGGGCGTCTAGGCGGAACGGACGCCGCGACGTACAGCAGGTGTTTCGCGACCCACATGGAACCCACGCTCCTGACCACGCTCGCCTCGCCGTCCTCCGATCCCCTTGCCGACCGTCCGCCCGCGGGCTCGACCGTGCAGCCGGTCGCGGCCGGGCTCCTGGCCGCGCTCGTGGGCTTCGCCAGCACCTTCACCATCGTGCTGCAGGGCTTTCGGACCGTGGGCGCGACGCCCGCCCAGGCCGCCTCCGGGCTGCTCGCGGTCTGCGTGGTGCAGGGCGGGTTGTCCATCCTGCTGTCGCTCGCCGGGCGCCAGCCGATCAGCATCGTCTGGTCGACGCCCGGCTCGGCCCTGCTGATCGCCACGGGCGCGCAGGCGGGCGGCTACCCGGCCGCCGTGGGCGCCTTCGCGGTCACGGGCCTGTTGATCGCGCTGACCGGGCTGGTCCGGCCGATGGCCCGGCTGGTCGGCGCCATACCCGTGTCGCTCGCCAGCGCCATGCTGGCCGGCATCCTATTCGAAATCTGCCTTGCACCCGTGCAGGCCGCCAAAACCGTGCCGTTCCTGCTGCTGCCCATCATCCTGGCTTGGATTCTAGCGCTGCGCTTCGCGCGCCGGTTTGCGGTGCCGATCGCGGTTCTAGTGACGGCCGGGATCGTGGTGTTCGTGACGCGCCTTCCGCCGGGGGTGCTGTCGAACACGTGGCCAACGCTCGTCGTCACGGTGCCGACCCTCACCTGGGGCGCTTCCGCGAGCCTGATCGTGCCGCTGTTCGTGGTCACCATGGCGTCGCAAAACATCCCGGGTCTCACGGTGCTGCGCGCCAACGGGTTCGAGCCGCCCATCCGCCGCATCTTCGTGGCGACCGGCCTGGGTAGCGTCGTCACGGCGCTGGGCAGCGGCGGCCCCATCAACCTCGCGGCCATTACGGCGGCCCTGTGCGCCGGGCCCGAATGCCACCCCGACCCCGGGCGGCGCTACTGGTCCACCGTGGTGGGCGGCGCCGCTTACGTCCTGCTGGGTCTGGGCGCCGGAATCGCGACGGCCTTCGTGGCGGCCGCGCCCGCGGCCCTGATCCAGGCCGTGGCGGGGCTCGCGCTCGCGGGCAGCTTCGCGGGCGCGCTGGCCGCGGCTTTGGCCGAACCGAGCCAGCGCCTGGCCGTGGCGGTCACATTCCTGACCACCGCGTCGGGTTTGACCTTCTTCGGGATCGGAGCTTCGTTCTGGGGCCTGGCGGCGGGCGGCCTGCTGATGGCGGTGGAGTCCTTCCGCCGCACCTGATGCGTTCAGGCGACCGGCTTGCGGGCCGCGATGAAATAATTGGTGTCGGTGTCGCGGCCGAGACGCCAGCGACGGCCCAAGGGGTCGAACACGAGCCCGGTCCGGTCCACCACGATCAGCCCGGCCCGGCGGAGCGCCCCGGCGAATTCCTCGGGAGTGACGAACTGCGTCCAGTGATGCGTGCCGCGCGGCAGCCATCGGAGCACGTATTCGGCTCCCACGATGGCCAGCAGGAAGCTCTTGGCGGTGCGATTGATGGTCGAGCCCACGAACAGCCCGCCCGGCCGCACGAGCGAACAGGCGGTCCCCACGAAGGCGTCCCTGTCCGCCACGTGCTCCACCACCTCGGACGCCACCACCACGTCGAACTGCGCGCCTTCGGCCGCGAGGTCCTCGGCCACGGTGGCGCGGTAGGTGATGGAAAGTCCCATCCGCTCGGCGTGCTGCCGGGCGACGCCGATGTTGGTGGCGCCCGGATCGATGCCGGTCACCCGGGCGCCGAGCCGCGCCATGGGCTCGGACAGCACGCCGCCGCCGCAGCCGATGTCGAGCACCGTCAGGCCGCGCCAGGGCGCGGCTTCGGGCGCTTCCGCGGGTTGCAGCCTTGCCAGTCGGTCGCGGAGGTAGCGCATGCGGAACGGATTGATCTCGTGCAGCTTGCCCATGGGGCCTGCGGGATCCCACCAGTCTGCCCCCAGTCGCTCGTAGCGGGCGAGATCGGCTGCATCCACGCCTTCGGGCGGCCCCGCGGCGGCGGTCTGGTCGTGTTCGATCGTCATGGGCGGCGTTCCGGCAGGCGGGGGCGCCCGCACCGGGGTTATGGGGCCGCACCGGTTCCGAGCCAATGGAGGACCTGCGCGGCCCGTTGTGCCGCGGGGCCGGCAGGGTCGCCCAGCTTGGGTGTTTCGACGGTGCTGGCCGTCATGGGCTCGCGCCTGCGCCGAGGGTGGGCCGCGGGTCGGCCCGGCAGGACCGCCGTTGACAGCCCAGGGCTTGGCCGTCATTCATACGGCCCTTCCGCCACCGACGCGAGCCCGGGATCGGTGGCCGGCCCGCCGCCTCGGTCGGGCTCCGCGTCCCAACCCGATCCCGCATGGCTCGTCTGGTCCTGAAGTTCGGCGGCACCTCGGTCGCCACGGTCGAGCGCATCCGCGCTTCCGCGCTGCACGTCAAGCGGGAGGTCGACGCCGGACACGAGGTCGCGGTCGTGGTATCGGCCATGGCGGGGCGGACCAACGAACTCGTGGCCTGGTGCCGCGACGCCTCGCCCCTGCACGACGCCCGCGAATACGACGCCGTGGTGGCGTCGGGCGAGCAGGTCACGGCCGGCCTGATGGCCATCGTGCTGCAGGGCCTGGGCGTGGTGGCGCGTTCGTGGCAGGGCTGGCAGATCCCGATCCTCACCTCCGACCAGCATGGCTCGGCCCGCGTGTCCGGCATCGACCCCGGCCCGCTGCTGGACCGCATCGCGGACCGGAAGGAGGTCGCGGTGATCGCCGGGTTCCAGGGCCTGCACCGCGAGTCCGGGCGCATCACGACCCTCGGCCGCGGCGGCTCCGACACCAGCGCCGTGGTGATCGCGGGCGCCATCGGGGCCGACCGCTGCGACATCTACACGGACGTCGACGGCGTCTACACCACCGATCCGCGGATCGTCGCCAAGGCGCGCCGGATGGACCGCGTCGCCTTCGAGGAGATGCTGGAAATGGCGTCCCTCGGCGCCAAGGTGCTGCAGGTGCGCTCGGTCGAGGCCGCCATGGTGCACGGCGTGAAGGTCTACGTGCGCTCGTCCTTCGACGATCCGGCCGCGCCGAGCGCGGGAACGCTGATTTGCGCCGAGGAGGACATCATGGAACAGCAGGTGGTCACCGGCATCGCGTTTTCCCGGGACGAGGCGCAGATCACGTTGCGGCACGTGGCCGACAAGCCCGGGGTGGCGGCCGCGATCTTCGGACCGCTGGCCGAGGCCGCCATCAACGTCGACATGATCATCCAGGTCGTGTCGGACGACACCACCACGACCGACATGACCTTCACGGTCCCGGTCGCGGATTTCGAGCGCGCCAAAACCATCCTGGACCGCGCCAAGTCGGCGATCAACTTCACCACGCTCCAGGGCGCCACCGACGTGGTGAAGGTGTCGGCCATCGGGATCGGCATGCGCAGCCATGCGGGGGTGGCGGCGCGCGCCTTCCGGGCGCTGGCCGAGAAGGGCATCAACATCCGGGCCATCACCACGTCCGAGATCAAGTTTTCTGTGCTGATCGACGCGGCCTACACCGAGCTCGCGGTACGCACCCTGCACACGCTTTACGGCCTTGACGGTTGAACCCCGGCTCGCCGGTGCGACCGCCTGTCCCGACCGTCTCCGTCATGGTCCCTTCATTTTCCGCTTGACCTCTGCGGGGGTGTTCTCCTATATCGTGTTCATCGACGGCGCGGGCTGCTTGAGGGCGGTTTTGGTGCTGTTTGGTGCATTCTCCATTATCTGTGATGGGGGTTTTGGCTGGGGTGTTCCTGGCTGATGGTGCATCGGTTGAGCGTGGCGGACCTTTTGGTTGCTGTGTTCTGGCTGGGTTTGGACCTGGCTTTGCTGTTTGACAATTTGATCATGGAGAAAGAGAAACGTAGGCGGCGTTTTGGGGCGTCTTGCGGATCGTGGTGACACGATCGCGATGGGATCGACCTGATGGCTGTCTGACGTTTTTCTGATCAAGCCATCGTGGCTTTGGGTTTCGCATGGATATGCGGGATCTGGGGTTTATGATGTGTTTGGGACTCGTCAAGAGTTGAGACAAACGCTGACGGCCATGGGTTTAACTTCTCGGTACACCAACTTGAGAGTTTGATCCTGGCTCAGAACGAACGCTGGCGGCAGGCTTAACACATGCAAGTCGAACGCTTCGGGCAACCGGAGAGTGGCAGACGGGTGAGTAACACGTGGGAACACACCCTTTGGTCTGGAATAACTGAGGGAAACTTCAGCTAATACCGGATAAGGCGGCGACGCGAAAGATTTATCGCCGAAGGAGTGGCCCGCGTCCGATTAGCTAGTTGGTGAGGTAATGGCTCACCAAGGCGACGATCGGTAGCTGGTCTGAGAGGATGGCCAGCCACATTGGGACTGAGACACGGCCCAAACTCCTACGGGAGGCAGCAGTGGGGAATATTGGACAATGGGCGCAAGCCTGATCCAGCAATGCCGCGTGGATGAAGAAGGTTTTCGGATTGTAAAGTCCTTTCGGCGGGGACGATGATGACGGTACCCGCAGAAGAAGCCCCGGCTAACTTCGTGCCAGCAGCCGCGGTAATACGAAGGGGGCTAGCGTTGTTCGGAATAACTGGGCGTAAAGGGCGCGTAGGCGGGTTTTTAAGTCAGGGGTGAAATCCCAAGGCTCAACCTTGGAACTGCCTTTGATACTGGAAATCTTGAGTCCGGGAGAGGTGAGTGGAACTGCGAGTGTAGAGGTGAAATTCGTAGATATTCGCAAGAACACCAGTGGCGAAGGCGGCTCACTGGCCCGGAACTGACGCTGAGGCGCGAAAGCGTGGGGAGCAAACAGGATTAGATACCCTGGTAG
>CAXTEP010000051.1:0-18759 GCA_964243125.1 uncultured Lichenihabitans sp.
GCTTCGAGCCAGGCCGCGGTCCAGTCCGGCGGCAGCGCCAGTCCCAGCAGGAAGCCCAAGGGGCGGCTCCTCTTGGCGGCGAGGTCCGACAGGTTGACCCGCAGCGCCTTGCGGGCGATCGCGCCGGGCGGGTCGTCGGCAAAGAAATGTACGCCCGCCACAAGGGCGTCCTTGGTCAGCACGATCTGGCACCCGGGCGCGGGCGTAAGGAGGCCGGCGTCGTCGCGCAGGCCCAGCGAGGCGGGACCGCCGAGCGGCGC
The DNA here is from genome assembly GCA_964243125.1 of uncultured Lichenihabitans sp. Classification (GTDB taxonomy): domain Bacteria; phylum Pseudomonadota; class Alphaproteobacteria; order Rhizobiales; family Beijerinckiaceae; genus Lichenihabitans. The sequence continues at coordinate 261 of CAXTEP010000051.1, forward strand.
GAAGAAGCGGGCGATCAGGTCGTCTTCCGACGGCCGGGTCATACGGTCTCGACCGCCATGACCCCCGGCACGGCCTTCAGGGCGCCGGCCACCACGGGCGTCAGGCTGAAGCGGCCGGGCAGCTTGACCTCGACCTCGCGCGCGCCGCCCTCCAGCATCACCACGATGGACACCTCGCCGTCGCCGCGACGGTCCAGGCGGCTCGCGATGGTGGGCAGGGGCGCGCCGTCGCGCAGGTGGATGCGCAGACCCTTCTGCATGCGGTGGGCCGCCTGATCGAGCGACTCGGCCGTGAGGATTCTAACCCGCACGTCGTCGCCGTCCAGGTTGGCCTGCACGGTGACCAGCACCGCGGAAGCCTTCTCGAACAGGTCGCGGTGCTCGTTCAGGGTTTCCTGGAACATGATGGCTTCGAACTGCCCGGACGGATCGGACAGGATCACGATGCCCATCTTGTTGCCGGACTTCGTGCGCCGCTCCATGCGGTCGAGGACCGTCACGGCGAGGCGCGCGCTGACGGCGCCGTCCTCCTTGACGTCCCGCACGAAGTCGGCCCAGCGCCGGATGCGCAGCCGCTTCAGGATCGTGTCGTAATCGTCGAGCGGGTGGCCGGACAGGAAGAACCCGACCGCATCGAACTCGCGCTTCAGCCGCTCGGCCGCGGGCCAGCCGTCGACGACCGGGAGCTTGAAGGCGCTCTGCACGTCGGCGCTGCCGAACAGCGCGCTCTGGCCAGCCCTGTGCTCGTCGCCGGCCCGCGCTGCCAGGCCCAGCATGGCTTCCGTGCCGGCGAACACGCGGGCGCGGTCGGGCTCGATCGCGTCGAAGGCGCCGGCCGCGGCCAGGCTTTCGAGCACCTTCTTGTTGACGTCGCGGGCGGTCAGCCGCATGGCGAAATCGGCCACCGACGCGAAGAGCCCGGTGCTCCGGGCCGCCACGATCGCGGCCGCCTGCCCTTCGCCCACGCCCTTGACGGCCGACAGCGCGTAGACGATCGCGCCCTGGCCGCCGCTGAAGTCCGTCCCGAAATCGACGCCCGACCGGTTGACCGACGGCGCCTCGACCTTGATGCCCAGCCGCTTGGCTTCGTTACGGAATTCGCTCAGCTTGTCGGTGTTGGCCTTGTCGAACGTCATCGAGGCCGCGATGAACTCGACCGGGAAGTTCGCCTTGAGGTAGGCGGTCTGATAGGAGATCAGCGCGTAGGCGGCCGCGTGGCTCTTGTTGAACCCGTAGTCGGCGAACTTGGCCAGCAGGTCGAAGATCTCGTTGGCCTTGGCGTCCTTGATGCCGCGCTCGACCGCGCCGCCCACGAAGCGCGCGCGCTGAGCGTCCATCTCGGCCTTAATCTTCTTGCCCATGGCGCGGCGCAGCATGTCGGCCTCGCCCAGCGAGTAGCCCGACAGGGTCTGTGCCGCCTGCATCACCTGTTCCTGGTAGATGATGACCCCAAAGGTTTCGCGCAGCACGGGCTCGAGCTTGGGGTGGGGGTATTCGGGCTGCTCCTCGCCCAACTTGCGGGCGCAGTAGAGCGGGATGTTGGCCATGGGGCCGGGCCGGTACAGGGCCACCAGCGCGATGATGTCCTCCAGCCGGTCGGCCCGCATCTCGACCAGCGCCTTGCGCATGCCGGCGCTTTCCACCTGGAACACCCCGACGGTCTCGCCGCGCCCCAGCATGGCGTAGGTGAGCTTGTCGTCGAGCGGGATGGCGGCGAGGTCGAGCACGACCCCGCGCCCCGCCATCAGCTTGAGGCACTGCTGGATGACGGTCAGGGTTTTCAGCCCGAGGAAGTCGAACTTCACGAGGCCCGCCGGCTCCACCCACTTCATGTTGAACTGGGTGGCGGGCATGTCGGATTTCGGGTCGCGGTAGAGCGGCACCAGCTCGTCGAGCGGCCGGTCGCCGATCACGATGCCCGCCGCGTGGGTCGAGGCGTTGGAATACAGCCCTTCGAGCGAGCGCGAGATGGCGAGCAGGCGCTCGACCTTGGGCTCGCTCGCGGCCGCCTCCCGGAGGCGCGGCTCGCCCTCGATGGCCTGGGCGAGCGTCACGGGGTGGGCGGGGTTCTGCGGCACCAGCTTGGCGAGCTTGTCGACCTGCCCAAGCGGCATTTCGAGCACGCGGCCGACGTTGCGCAGCACGCCGCGCGCCAGAAACGAGCCGAACGTGATGATTTGGGCCACGCGGTCGGACCCGTAGCGCTCGCGCACGTAGGCGATGACCTCGTCGCGCCGGGTCTGGCAGAAGTCGATGTCGAAATCCGGCATCGAGATACGCTCGGGGTTGAGGAACCGCTCGAACAGCAGGTCGAAGCGCAGCGGATCGAGGTCCGTGATGGTCAGCGCGTAGGCCACCAGCGACCCGGCCCCCGAACCGCGCCCCGGCCCGACCGGGATGTCCTGCGCCTTGGCCCATTTGATGAAGTCCGACACGATCAGGAAGTAGCCGGGGAACTTCATCGCCACGATGACGTCGAGCTCGAAGGCGAGGCGCTTGCGGTACACTTCGGGGTCGACGCCCGGCGCCGTGCCGGCCGCGGCGAGCCGCGCGTCCAGCCCCTGCCAGGCCTGGGCGCGGAGCGCCTCGACCTCGTCGAGCGGCGTGCCGTCGCGCGACGTGAAGCTCGGCAGGATCGGCTGGCGGGTGCGCGGCCGGTAGGAGCAGCGCCGGGCGATCTCGACCGTGTGGGCGGCGGCTTCGGGCAGGTCGGCGAACAGGGCCAGCATCTCGGCCCGGGTCTTGAATCGGTGCTGCGGCGACAGCTGCCGCCGGTTGGGCGTGCCCAGCACGGCGCCCTCGGCGATGCAGATCAGGGCGTCGTGCGCCTCGTGGTCGGTCGCGCCGCCGAAGAAGGGCTCGTTGGTGGCCACCAGGCGGAGGTCGCGCCGGTGCGCCGCCTCGATCAAGGCGGGCTCGACCTGCCGCTCCTCGTCGAGGTCGTGACGCTGGATCTCGACGTAGAGCCGCTCGTGGCCGAAGGTCGAGATGAGATGCTGCAGCCGCGTTTCCGCGGCCTCGGCCCGGTCCATGGCCAGCAGGCGGTCGAGCGGGCCCGACGGGCCGCCGGTGAGCGCGATCAGGCCGGACGACCATGATTGCAGCTGCTCGATGCCGACGTGCGGCAGGTCGCCCGCGGGAGCGTCCAGGTAGGCCGACGAGGCAATCTTCATCAGGTGGGCGTAGCCCTCCGCGGTCGCACCGAGCAGCACCAGGGAACCGCGGCCGGCCCGCGCGGGGTCGAAGCGGCCACCCACGCTCGCGCCGTCCCGGAAGTCCACCGCGACCTGCAGGCCGATGATCGGCTGCACGCCTTCCTTGGCGAGCTTCTCGGAAAATTCCAGCGCCCCGAACAGGTTGTTGGTGTCCGTGATGGCCAGGGCCGGCATGCGGTCGGCGGTCGCCAGCTTGGTGAGCTTGGCGATCGACAGCGCACCCTCGCGCAGCGAGAAGGACGTGTGCACGTGCAGGTGGACGAAGCCGGGGCCGTTCGCGTGATCCAAACCACGATCCTCCTTGGCCCTCCTTTTCGAATGCCGGGTGGCGTGCGTCGAGTCACAAAGATGCGTCGTCCACCGACTCCTCAGCCGAGCCAGCCCGCGAAACCGGGCTGCGCCAGGGTCGCGACGGCGGACAGGAACGCCGCCAAGCACAGGAGTTCGACACCATCCTCGACCAGAATGCGCAGCATGGACCATCCTCCCAGGTGAGATGGCTAGTATGTTCTTGTTTTGTTCCGTGTCAACCCGCGACGCGGACCCGCTCGTCCGGTGTGCCGCGCAACGCACACCGTCCGACAGCTTGCCGGCCGGCCAGGGCGCCCGCCCGTCCGCGATGGACTCGGGATCGGCTTTGAGGCACGCATGGGGATGATGGGCCGCGAGGCCGGCAGGACGAACAGGACGGTCATGACGGTCGAGCAAGGGGCGATCACGATCTGCCTGGTTCTCACGGCCATCCAGATCGTCAGCACGGCCATTGCCCGCATCCGCTGTCCCGAACGCAAGGTGCCGTTGCAGTCTCCGCCGGACGCGCCGGGGGTGAGCGTGCTCCGCCCCGTGTGCGGCGTCGACAATTTCGCCGCCGAAACCCTGGGGTCGGGCTTCCTGCTCGACTATCCCCGTTACGAGATGGTGTTCTGCGCGGCCCGTGCCGACGACGGCGCCCTGCCGCTGGTCCGCCGCCTGATGGCGGCCCACCCGGGCGTGCCGAGCCGCATCCTGATCGGCGACGATGAGATCAACGCCAACCCCAAGCTCAACAACATCGCCAAGGGGTGGGCCGCGGCGCGCCACGATTGGATCGTCATGGCGGATTCCAACGTGCTCATGCCGCCCGACTACCTGCAGCGCCTGCTCGCGGCTTGGCGGTCCGACACGGGCCTCGTCTGCTCGACCCCGATCGGCTCGCACCCGCAAGGCTTCTGGGCCGAGGTCGAATGCGGGTTCCTCAACACCCTGCAGGCGCGCTGGCAATATGCCGGGGAGGCCCTGGGTTTCGGCTTCGCGCAGGGCAAGACCATGCTGTGGCGGCGCGACGTGCTGGAGGGGGCTGGCGGCATCCGGGCGCTCGGGGCCGAGATCGCCGAGGACGCGGCCGCCACTAAGCTCGTCCGCCGCCAGGGACTTCACGTGCATCTGGTCGACAGCCCCTTCCGGCAGCCGCTCGGCCGCCGCCGCATGGGCGAGGTGTGGGCGCGGCAGATCCGCTGGGCGCGGCTGCGGCGGGTGACCTTCCCGTTGTTCTTCCTGCCCGAGATCTTCACGGGCTCGCTGGTCGCGGTGCTGACCGGCTCCTATGCGGCCTGGGTCAACGGCTACAACCCGCTGGTGGCGGCCGTGCTGCTGCTGGGGCTCTGGTTCGCGGCGGAGGTGCAACTCGCGCTGGGGGCGGGCTGGCGCCTGTCCTGGGTGTCGCCGCTGGCCTGGCTGGTGCGCGACCTCGCGCTACCCGTTATGGTGGTGGGGGCGTGGCTCGCCAGCGACTTCGTGTGGCGCGGCAACGCCATGGACGTGAGCGAGGGCGAGAAGGTTTGAGGCACCTCGCCCTCCTGATCACGCCGCCGCGTCGGCGCGCACGGCCCGGCCAGCCTCGGCGCGTTCCCGCTTGAGCAGTTCGGCCACCAGGAACGCCACCTCGACGGCCTGGTCGGCGTTGAGCCGCGGGTCGCAGTAGGTGTGATAGCGGTCGTGCAGCTCGGCTTCCGAGATGGCGCGGGCCCCGCCCGTGCACTCGGTCACGTTCTTCCCCGTCATCTCCAGGTGAATGCCGCCCGCGTAGGTCCCCTCGGCCTGGTGGACCGCGAAGAACCGGCGGATCTCGTTCATCACGCGCTCGAAGGGCCGCGTCTTGTAGCCGCTCCCGGTCTTGACCGTGTTGCCGTGCATCGGGTCGCACGACCACACCACCGCGCGGCCCTCCTTCTGGACCGCGCCGATCAGGCCGGGCAGGTGATCCTCGACCTTGTCGGCCCCGAAGCGGCAGATCAGCGTCAGGCGGCCCGCCTCGTCGGCGGGGTTCAGCACGTCGATCAGCCGGATCAGGTCGTCGGGCCTGAGGGACGGCCCGCATTTGAGGCCGATCGGGTTGCGGATGCCGCGGCAGTATTCGACGTGGGCGTGGTCGAGCTGGCGGGTGCGATCGCCGATCCACACCATGTGGCCCGAGGTGGCGTAATGGTCGCCCGAGGTGGAGTCGACTCTGGTGAGGGCCTGCTCGTAGCCGAGCAGCAGGGCCTCGTGCGAGGTGTAGAACTCCGTCTGCCTCATCTCCTGGTGCGCCTCGGCGTCGAGGCCGATCGCCTTCATGAAGCCGAGCGTTTCGGTGATGCGGTCGGCGAGCTCCTGGTAGCGGCTCGCCTGCGGGCTGTCCTTGACGAAGCCGAGCATCCAGCGGTGCGCGTTTTCGAGGTTGGCATAGCCGCCGGTCGCGAAGGCGCGCAGCAGGTTTAACGTCGAGGCCGACTGCCGGTAGGCATCGAGCTGGCGCTGCGGGTCGGGGGTGCGCGACGCGGCGTCGAACGCGATCCCGTTGACGATGTCACCCCGGTAGCTCGGCAGCTCCACCCCGCCGATCGCCTCGGTGTCGGCCGAGCGCGGCTTGGCGAACTGGCCTGCGATGCGGCCGACTTTCACGACCGGCAGCGCGGCCGCGAATGTGGTGACCACGGCCATCTGCAGGAACACGCGGAAGAAATCGCGGATGTTGTCGGCCGCGTGTTCCGCGAAAGCCTCGGCGCAATCGCCGCCCTGCAGCAGGAAGGCACGGCCGCCCGCGACCTCACCGAGCGTGCGGGTGAGCTTGCGGGCCTCGCCCGCGAAGACCAGCGGCGGGAAGCCGGCGAGCTGCGCCTCGACGGCCCCGAGCGCGGCCGCATCGGGATAGGTGGGCGCCTGCTGGATTGGCTTGCGGCGCCAGCTGTCGGGCGCCCAGGCCGCCTCACCGCGATCCCGGACGGAGCGCTGCTCCGGCATCGTTGATCCTCCTGGCGCGACCTCCGGGCCCGCCGCTTACGCGAAACGCGAGCGGCGCTTATACACCGTCGGGCGCGCCCGTCCACGAGGGGTCGACGGGATGTCACTGAACGCCGGACCGAGGGAACGACGGCCCGGAAGGCCGTTGCCGCTCCGGCGTGCGGAGCGGGGCACGCGGCCGACCGGTTCTGCTGGCTGGGGCGCCTGGATTCGAACCAGGGGATGGCGGAATCAAAATCCGCTGCCTTACCACTTGGCTACGCCCCACCGGACCCCCGGTCGCGGCGGACCCTAAAGCCGTACAAATGAAACGGCAAGGCGCGGGCTCGCCGGCAAAGTCGTGTCCCGGCGCGGAAACCTCGCGGGCATGCCGGAAGCGGCCAAGCGCCTCGCTCTTCCGCCCGCTCGGCGGCTTGCAGGAACCGACCGCGACCGATATAGCGTTGCGTGCGGGCAGGTCGCGACGGCCGACCCGCTGTCGGAGTGTAGCGCAGCCTGGTAGCGCACCTCGTTCGGGACGAGGGGGTCGTAGGTTCGAATCCTATCACTCCGACCAACATCTCGCTGCGGCCACCCGCACCCAGCCCTCCGTTGACGCCTCGCCCCGCTACACGTCCATGGTCGTCTCGACCTCCCACGACGACAGGTGCTGCATGTAGGCGTTCCAGTCGGCTTGCCTGAGCTTCAGGTAGGCGGCCGAGAAGGCGTCACCCATGGCGGATCGCAGCGCCTCGTCGCCATGGTAGATCCGCAGGGCGTCGAGAAGGTTGGCCGGCAGCCGCGGCCCTGGCGGGCGCGGCCGTGCCGGATCGGTGCCGCCGGGCGGGCCCGGATCGGCGCGCGTGGCCAGGCCGTCGAGCCCGGCCGCCAGGATCACGGCCTGCAGCAGGTAGGGGTTGGCGGCCCCGTCGGGGAAGCGTAGTTCGAGGCGGCCCGGCGCGGGGATGCGCACCATGCCGGAGCGGCCGCCGGACCAGGTCATGTCGGGCGGCGCCCAAGCGGGTCCCTTCTCCGACGCCACCGCGTTCAGGCGCTTGTAGGAGTTGACGGTCGGGTTGGTGATGGCCGCCATCGCGCGCCCGTGCCGCAGGATGCCGCCGAGGAAGTGCCTCGCCTCGGCCGACAGGCCGAGCTCCCCGGCCTTGTCCAGGAAGACGTTGGCGGAACCCTCCCGCGCGGCCGAGACGTGGACGTGGCAGCCGTTGCCGGCCGGGCCGGGCAGGGGCTTGGGCATGAATGTCGCCCGCAGCCCATGGTGCTCCGCGATCGACTTCACCATGAACTTGAAGAAGGCGTGCCGGTCGGCCGTGCGGAGCGGGTCCGCGTGGGTCCAATTGATCTCGAACTGGCCGCAGCCGTCCTCGTGCCCGCTCTGGTACGGCTCCCAGCCGAGCTCCAGCATGGCGTCGGTGATCCTGGCGATCACGTCGTAGCGCCGCATCAGCGCGCCCTGGTCGTAGCAGGGCTTTCCGGCCGCGTCGCGAGGGTCGGCCACGCGGGAGCCGTCGGGCGTGAGCAGGAAGAACTCGGCTTCGACCCCGCAGCTGACCGTCAGGTCCCGGGCCGCCGCGTCCTCGACTAGGCGTCGCAGCGTCGCTCGCGGCGCCTGCAGGACGGGCGCGCCGTTCAGCACGCAATCGCAGGCCACCCAGGCCACGCCGGGTTTCCAGGGCAGGAGCATGACCGAGGCCGGATCGGGCCGCACGCGGAGGTCGGCCTGCGCGGGGGTCAGGTCGAGCCAGGTGCTAGACCCCGCGAAGCCGACGCGACCCGCCTCGACGTCGGCGAGCGCCCGGGCTGGCACGAGCTTCGCCCGCTGGACGCCGAACAGGTCCGTGAAGGAGACGAGCACGTGCCTGACGCCGTGCTCGGCCGCGAAGTCCCCGATCGACGTCGGGGGTGGCTCGCGCGGAACGCCGCCCGGGTCGCGGACGCTCACGGGAGCCGCGTCTCGACCGGGCCGGCCTGCCTCAGCCCCGGGGTGGCCGGGGCCGGGCGCGGCGGAGCGTTCTTCTCAGGCGAAGGTCGCCCAGGCGGTGTCGGCGCGCAAAGCCGCGAGAGTCTGGTGCTGCAGCGTGATCGTGTCGGCGCCGGCCGACAGGACGACGTCCTGACCGGACTGGGTGAGGGCCGCGCCCGCCGCGAGGTCGGCCACCGTGGCGTAGGCCGGGAAGATCGATTTCTGCAGCTGGAGCACGTCATGGCCGGGACCGGTCGCCTGGAAGTCGCCGATCGTATCGTGCCCGAAGCCCTGCAGGAACACGAAGGTGTCGGCCCCCGCCCCGCCCAGAAGGTTGTCGTCACCACCGCCGCCCTCGATCCGGTCCTTGCCGGCAAGGCCCGACAGCGCGTCGTCCCCGCCCGCCCCGGACAGCACGTCGTCGCCCGCCCCGCCCGCCAGCGTGTCGGCCTCCGCGGTGCCGTTCCGGGTGACCCCGGCCGCGGCCGATACGCTGAACACCACGTCGTTGTAGTCGGCGTCACCGGGCTTGGTATAGGTGCCGTTGGCGAGCTTCCTGGCCGCCAGGTCCTCCCAGGCCACGGTGCCGGTCGGCCCGTCGAGCGTGTCGCCCGCGAGCGTTGCGGCCGACTGCACCGCACCCACGGTGCTCGACGCGTAGTCGACCCCGCCGGCGTTCCTGGCCACCTCGGTGAACAGCGCGTCGGCGCCCCGCCCGGCCAGGACCACCGGCTTGCCGTCGGGGCCCGTCTTGACGCTGCCGTCCCCGTTCAGGAGCTCCACACCCCAGGCCCCGTCGGCGAGCCGGGTAACCAGCACGGGGGCGTCGGGCGCCTCGTCGCTGACCGGCGCCAGGTCGCCGCCGTCGGGCACCAGGAAGAATTGGATATGTGACAGGTCGGCCGTGGCGACCGCGAAGCTGTGCTCCGTGCCGGGCGCCACGTTGGGGTACTTGCCCTGCGCCTCGATCGAGGAGAACAGCACGCCGCCCCGGCCGGTCACGGTGTCGTACCAGCCGAACGTGTCGTGGAACGAGGCGCTTTCGGACACGAAGCTGGCCGACAAGCGCGTGGTGCCGTTTCCCGCCCCGGGGCCCTCGTCCACGTCGGTGACCTGCACCTTGTAGGCCTGGTTGTCGGACAGCGACGGTATGCCGTTGTCGCTCGCCCGGACCACGACGTCGTAGAGATTGTCGTGGCCGGCGTCCTGTGGGTTCTCGAAGTCCGGCGCCGTGCCGAAGGCCAGCAGGCCCGTGTGCGGGTCGACCGTGAACAGCGCCGCGTCGGCCCCGCCCGCGATCGCGTAGGTGAGGGTCTGGCCCGGGTCGGGGTCGGTGGCCGCCACGGTCGCGACCGGGGTCGTGTTCTCGGCCACGTCGATGATGCCGGCGGGAGGCGTGATGACGGGGGCGTGGTTGGTCGCGCCCGTTCCCGCCTCAAGGTCGAACAAGGTGGGGGCCAGCGCGAAGCCGTTCAGGCCCGTCTGCGTGCTGGCGACCTGGTAGGTGAGGACGCCCGGCAGGTTGGGGTCGCCGTCCAGCGCGTGGACCGACAGGTCGGTCGTGGTGGTGCCGGGCTTCAGGGTCACGATCACCGGCTTGCCGCCACCCGCCCCGATGTCGAGGTTGGCGGTGGGCGTGACCATGATCATCACGGGCGCGGTGAGCGGCGCGCCCGAGGCCGCCAGCGTGACCGTGTCGGGGCTGCCCTCCTCGACGATCGTGCCGCCGCCGGTCGCCGTGATGGCGGGGGTCGCGTAGGTTTGCAGCGAGTTGCCCTTGATCAGGATGCCGCTGTCCAGGTAGGCGTCGCGGCCGTCCTTGACCTCGACGGTGAGCACGTTCTGCTGACCCTGCAGCAGCGGGCCCGTGACGGTGAGGGTCTTGGTGTAGGCGTCGGCCTTGATCGTGTCGGCCAGCGGGCCCGTGCCGGGATCGTTGCGGATCAGGTCGCCCGAGGCGTTGCCGGCGAGGTTCTGGACCGTGATCGCGGTGCCGTTGGACAGCGCCCCGATGTCGATCCCGTTCAGGGTGATGTTGAACAGGTCGGTGGCGGTCGAGCCGTTGAACTCGGGGAACTCTTCGGAAAACAGCACGGCGTCGAACGAGAAGGTCGTGTCGCCCGCCTTGGGGGTGAACCGGTAGGTCAGCTTGGTGTCGTCGCCGTTCGGTCCCGCCGCGCCGAGATCGGTCGACAGATCGCCGACCGGCACGATGGGCGCGGGCGAGGCCGAGATGACGGCCGACAGCGACTCGTCCGGCCCCAGCGTGCCGACCTCGCCGACATACAGGTAGGTCGGGCCGCCCGCCTTGATGGGCGTCTTCAAGTCAAGTCCGAGCGAGCCGCCGTCACCCAGGACGAGCGCGCTGTCGTTCCCGTTTGGCGTGAAGGTTTCGAGTTGGGCGAAGCCGTTGTCGACGAGCGTATCGTTGACGCTGCCGATCAGGTTCGGGGCCGTTGCGATTCCCCCCGGGGCTAGTGGCCGCTGCGTGCCCGGCGTAAAATGCAGGCTGGCGTTGGAATAGTCGAGCACATCCAGGCGAGGCAGCGTCGTCGCGTTGTTAAAATCCACCGAACTGCTGGTTGAGGTGATCAACTTGTTGCTGAATACGACTGCGTCAATGTCGAAGCCGCTGGCGGCTCCCGTATTGCCACCAACTTTCGTATTGCTGTCCCGCAGGGTGATCGAGCCGATGTCGAGGCCGGTCACGTCGGCGCGATAAAGCGTGTTGCCGCTCGCGGTCGTGACCTTCTCGAAGGCGAGCGGCTTATCGGCCGGGGTGGCGGCCCCGCTCGCCACCGTGTTCTTGCCCGGCAGGTCGGCGACGCGGCCGGTCGACAGGATGACGCCCGAGCCGAGGTGGAAGGGGTCGTCCTTGAAGGTGCCGAACGCCTCGGCGCTGCCGTCCAGCGTCACGCTGTCGCCCGGGCGTCCGCCGAGCGCCGCCAGGATGTCGGCGGGCTTGCTGTCCTGCTTGACCGAAAAGGCGGGCAGCAGGGAGGGCACGGCCTGCGCGGCGGCCGGGGAAACGTCGTCCCCCGACGTGTCGGCCGAGACGGCCTTCTGAACCCCGACCGTCTTCTTGGCGGGAAGAGGCGCGGACAGGTCGACGCCGGGCTTCCCGTTCCCGACGTAGTCGACGTAGGACGCGCGCAGGTCGAACCCGGTCACGCCGTCCAGTTCGGCGATGACATCCTGCCCGGACACGGACAGCTTGGGGTCGAAATAGATGTATGTGTTGCCGTTGCTCTCCTGCGTGAAATAGCTGAACCTGTCCGAGAGCTGGATGATGTCGTCGGTTTTCGAGAAGTCCGTGATGATTGCTCGATTGTGGTCCCCGAACTTGCCGTTCGAGTAGTAGTTATAGAGCGAGCCGCTTTCCGTACCGAGCACGAAGGTGTCATGGCCCGTGCCGCCCGTCAGCGTATCGACCTCGTTGGGTCCCGCTTGGGTGTAGTAGGGGTACGAGGACGCATCGTAGATGTCGGCGCCGACCAGAATGTCGTCGCCGGCGCCTCCGAAGAGCATGTCGTCGCCATCGACGCCGCCGGCGACACTGGCGTTGCCGTTAGGAAAGTTTGCGGCCCCGATCAGGATGTCGTCGCCTGCACCGCCCCTGAGGATATCGGCGCCGCCGCGAACTTGCTGGAACGGGCTTCCCACGTCGCCCGAGGCCGCCAAGGTTCCGACCAGGCGATCGTTGCCGCGCGATCCCGTGATGGTGACGCCTTCGATGTTGCTGAAATCGACTTCGTTGGTGTGCCTGCTGGACGCGCGCGTGGCCGATCGTGTGAAATAGGACCCGCCGCTGGTCAGGAGAAAGCTGGATTGCCCGTAAACCGTGTACCTCAAGTCGTACTGCACCGGTCGCACGTCGCTGTCGACGACCTGGCCCGTCGCGAGTGACGAGTAGTCGAGGACGAGGCGATCGCCCTTGGCTTTCGCGAAAGTGTCGTAATCGTAGAACGAGAACTCACCGTCGCGAACGGTGCCGAGCTCGTACTGTCCGGTGGCCGGGTTGAACACGAGCCCCGTGGTGTCGAGCCCGCCGTCCACCGTGTCGAAGCCGAGGCCCGGCGTGATCAGGTCGTCACCGTTGCCGGTGCTGATGGTGTTGTTGTGAACTCCGAACTGCGTGACGGCGTCGTTGCCGCTGCCGGTCGTGACGTTGCCGAGGATCTCGAAGTTCTCGGCCGCGGCACCCGAGGCGGACTCGAAGTTGATGCCGTGGAACTCGGCCCCGTTCGGGGCGCCCGACAGGGTGATGTCCCGCGTGCTGGCCGCAAGCGAGATCGACAGCGTGTCGATGCCGTCGCCACCGTCGAGCAGGAAGGGCGAGGCGTCGGTGCCGAAGCTCGAGGCTTGGCGGTCGGCGCCGGTGCCCTCGTAGACGAGGTCGTTGCCGGCCCCGGTCCGGATGTCGTCGGCGCCCAGGCCCCCGATGACCGTGTCGTTGCCGCTGCCCGAGTAGATCTGGTCGTCGAGCGCTCCGCCGAAGATCCGGTCGGCCTTCAGCGTGCCGGTCACCTCCAGGCGCTCGACCGTGTCGAAGTTCACCTGGTCGAGAACGCCGCTGCGGTCCGAGGTCAGGCGCTGGATGAAGCCCGACGAGGTCGAGTTGGGCGCGAAGCCGCCGTCGATGCCGCCGCCCTGGTCGGACTCGGTCGTCGAGTAGTTGGCGTGCAGCGTGTCGGTGCCGCCCCGGCCGCTGACGCTCTCGTTGGCGACGTTGCGCGAGATGTCGGGGTCGATCGTGTTGTCGAGTGAGTTGCCGATCAGGACGTCGCCGAACCGGGAGCCCAAAAGGTCCTCGTCGGTATCGATGCTGCTGCCGTCCGCCCGGTAATGGTCGCCCGCGGCCTCGCCGCCCGTGCCGGTGTTCGACAGATTGACCGAAACGGCCGCGGTCGAGCCGGAATAGTCGACGAGGTCCTCGCCGTCGCCGCCCACCAGCGTGTCGGCGCCCGCGCCGCCCACCAGCGTGTCGTTGCCGCCGTCGCCGTTGACGAGATCGTTGCCGCCGCGCCCCTCGATGCGGTTGTAGCCGAGATCGCCGCTCAGCGCGTCGTTACTGCCTGAGCCGATCAGGTTGGCGAAGGTGCTGAACCCGCGGCCTGTTCCGTAAGGATTCGCGAGCGCCATGACGACGGCGTCGGGTCCCGCGCCGGTGCCGAGATCGACCGAGACCGAGCCGCCGACGCGCTCGTAGGACAGGGTGTTCAGGCCCGATCCGCCGTTCACCGTGTCGCCGTCGGCGCCCCCGTCGATGAGATCGTCGCCGTCGCCGCCCGACACGGAATCCTTGCCGCCGCCGCCCGCCAGCGTGTCGTTGCCGGCACCGCCGTCGATGACGTTCCTGTCGCCGTTGCCCGTGAGCCTGTCGTTGAAGATCGAACCGCCGATGTCCTGGATGTCGAACAGCCGGTCGCCTTCGGCGTCGCCGCCGGACTGCACGGAACGGTTCAGGTCAACGTCCACGGCGAGTTGCGACGTGATGTAGGACGTGCCGTTCTCGCCGCCGTTGCCTTCCAGGTAGTCGCCCCCCGCGCCGCCGAGCAGGAAGTCCTTGCCGGCGCCGCCTTCCAGCACGTCGTCGCCCGCCCCGCCATCGAGGTCCTGCTCCTGGTTGATGGTCGACAGGATGATGTCGTTGAAGTCGGTGCCGGTGATGTTCTCGATCGAGATGAGCTTGTCGCCCTCGGCCTCGCCGCCGTAGGAGGCGCTGTAGCCGTTGTCGAACTGCAGGATGGTGACGCCGACCTTCACGTCGCGGTTCGCGGTCGAGTAGTCGACCGTGTCCGAGTCGGCGCCGCCGTCCAGCGTGTCGGCGCCCTTGCCGCCCAGCAGCTGGTCGTTGCCGGCGCCGCCGGTCAGACTGTCGTTGCCGTCGTTGCCCCTCAGGTCGTCGTTGCCGGCGTCCCCGCGCAGGTTGTCGCGGCCCGCGCCGCCGGCGAGCTCGTCGTCGCCGTTGCCGGCCGAAACGTCGCTGTCGGTCGTGACGTCCGTCTGGATGACGAGGAAGTCGTTGCCGTCCTCGAAGTTGGCCTTGATGAGGTTCAGGGTCGTCGTGTCGACGCGCTGCGTGAAGCCGAAGGCCGTGACGTCGAGCGCGTTCGGAATCGGGTCGCCGGGCGCGGTCGGCATGATCGCGTCCGGGTCCGGGTTGGTCCGCGCCCGCGCGATCACGTAGCCTTCAAGGTTCGGGTCCCGCGGATCCACGAGCTTGTGGGGCGTGCCGCCCTCGTCGTCGGCGACGAGCCGCTTGTCGGCGCGGTCGCCGACGTTGAGGAGGAGGTCCGTGCCGTCGGGGGTCGCGAGGCCGGGCGCGGCCTCGGTCGGCACCACGGTGGGCGGCACGCACTTGAACAGGTCGAAGTCGGCCAGCGTCGCCTCGGCGAGCGGGATGTCCTTCTCGACCGAGAACGGGCCGAAGCCGACCTCGACGAACACGTGCACGTCGACGTAGGCGCGCCCGTTCACGTCGAACGCGCAGCCGAAGTTCTCCGAGCCCGGGCGGAACTTCTGGTTGCGGAAATAGGCGTCGAGATCGAAGCCGATGTCGGCGCCGACGCCCGCGGAGCCGATCACGATGTCGACGCCCGCCGCGCCGCCGAGCTTCACGTTCAGGTAGCCCGCCGGCTCGTAGGGGAACACGCTCCCGGTGGGCGCGAAGACCGGCGCGCCGTTCACCTCGTTGGTGCCGTCCGAGTGCCGCGTCCGGCTCGGGCCCGTGTTGTCGCCCGGCAGCCCGTCGGGGGCGGTGGACAGGTAGAAACCGTCGTAGAAGTTCTTTCCGGGCAGGAGGCTCGTGGTGTCGTAGCCGACGTCGACGTCGAGCTTCGCGTCGATGTTGCCCGTGAGGAAGAAGCCGAGCGGCCCGAGCACGGGGAAGAAGTAGCTGAACCCCTGGTCGAACGAGAGCGGGGGCACGTCGTATTTGACGAGGTCGACGGGCTTCTTGGTGAACAGGAGGTCGAGGATCTCCTCCGGATGGTCGAACAGCCCGAAGGTGAAGCCGCTCGACGACCCGACGGCCGCGGGCGACAGGGTCCCAAGCGAGGTCGCGGACGGGACGATGTCGCCGAGGAAGTCGGTGACGTCCTTGGGCAGCCCGAGCTTGCCGAGCTCGTCCTGGAGCTTGTCCACGATCGCGGTCGGGTCGGCGTTGGACACGGGCGTACCGCCCACCAGCGAGCCGCCGCCGAAATTGATGGTCGGGTCGTCGGCGTTGGGCAGGGGATCGGACAGCTTGCGGATGATGTCGATGATCTGGACCGCGTCGTAGAACGGCTCGATCTCGGGGCCCAGGCTGCTGTTGGCCGCGACCACGAGATCCGGGATCGTGACCTTGCCGTCGTGGCCGTCGCTCGCGGTCGGCAACCCGATCGTGTCGAGCGCGCCGAGAAGGCCGAACGTGTGGGCGAGGCCGTCGAGCGCCGGGACGGGGTCGGTGAGGATGTCGACGATGGTGCCGAGGGCGCCCTCGTTGAAGAGCTTGCCGACGCCCGAGAATGTTTTGCCCAGGATGCCGAGGTAGGACTTGAGGTCGAGCGTCACGTTCTTGACGCTGATCGTCGGGCTGCCGAAGCTGCCGCCACTCGTGGGGAAATTGATGACGAGCTCGCCCGAGATGTTGGGCAGCAGGCCGAACAGCACCTTGTCGGTCTTGAAGTCGAGGTCGAGACCCGCCGAGCCGTCCAGCGTGGTGGTGGCCTTGATGGCCCCGCCCGTGCCGGTCGACAGGTCGATGCTGGCCTTGGCCTGCAGTTCGGGCTTGGTCGCGTCGGCGTCGTTGACGTCGACCTTGACGACGCCGAGATCGGCCGAGATCGGGTCGGCCTTCGTGCCCAGGCTGAGATCGCCGTCGACCTCCACCGACAGGTCGGGCGCGCCCGTGTCCTTGAGCGAGAACGTCCCGTCGCTGGCGAACGACACCCCGGTGTCGAGCTTGGCCTTGAACGACGCGGAGGTTTGGACCGGAAGACTGAGGAAGCTGCCGATGCCGCTGCCGACGTCGAGCTTGGCAGTGCCGGTGTTCACCGTGACCTCGTCCGGGTCGAAGGTGATGTCCAGGCCGCCGCCCGCGGTCTTGGTGGCCGAAAGACCGTTGACGCCGAGCGCCTTGATGGCGTCCGCGACCGACTGGGCGACGTCCGGCCCCGAGGCGCCCTCGATGGCGTCGGTGACCTTCTTTTTCAAGGCCGCGAATGGATCAAGCGCGTCGGCGCCGCCCGGCAGGTCGGCCAGCTTGCCGATGAGCGGCAGGGCGTTGCCGATCGAACTCGCCACGTTGTCCTTGAGCGAGTCGAAGAACTTGTCGAGCTGGGCCTCGATCTGAGCTTGCGTCAGGGCCATGGATATAAACTCCCTAGCAGTAATTATTGCCGAGCGATCGTCGTGGAAGATCGCCTCGGGTAAGCATCGACCTCAGAACACGGGCGCACGTTGCTGTAAGCCGGCGATCGACGTCGATCGACCGGCCCGGCAGGGTGCTGTTTCACTTGGCATAGGCTTTTACGGTTCGGCCAACCCGGCCGGGACTTGCTTCGAAATGAACGCTTGATGATCGTCGGCTTAAAAACTGAGCCTTTCCGGCAACCCCTCCTAAGCCATAAGACTGCGGCGGTCACCTGAAAATTCCCGCGCCGCAGGCCGAAGACGGAAGAAAGTTGGTGGCAATATGCCGCACTCGCGCCTGCCGGGCCCGATGTCGGGCATGAACCGGCCGTCGCCGCGCCAAGCCGGACCGGTTGGAAGGGGATGGCTGCGGAAATCGTCGGGATCGATGGCGATCGGCGGCCCGATCGCCGCGTGGAGCCGACCCGGCTCCGGTTAGTCGATTGTCAATGACTAAAATCGATCATGCTCCCGTTGCCGGACCTTCTGATCCGCGATCACGGGAGACGTGCTGTGTTTCAAGGTCTCAAAATCGGACAACGCCTGCTGCTCGGGTTCGGGGCGATCCTGTGCTCGACCCTCGTGGTCGCGGTGGTGGCGCAGGTCCAGGTCGGCAGCATCGAGAAGAGCCTGGCGACCATCAACGACGTCAACAGCGTCAAGCAGCGCTACGCCATCAATTTCCGGGGCAGCGTCCACGATCGTGCCATCAACCTGCGGGACGTGACCCTGGTGGGCACGGCGGCCGATCTCGACACCGTCACGGCCACGATCGACCGGCTGACGAACGCCTATGCCCAGTCGGCCAGGCCGATGGACGACATCATGGCGGGCGGCACGGGCGTCACGCCCGACGAGCAGACCATCCTGGCCAGCATCAAGGAGACGGAGGCCCGGACCCTGCCGCTGATCGTCGAGGTGGTCCGGTTGCAGAAGGCTGGATCGCTCCCCGAAGCCAAGATCCTGCTGATGCAGCAGGCCCGCCCGGCCTTCGTGGAATGGCTGGCCCGCATCAACCAGTTCATCGACCTGGAGGAGGCCAAGAACAAGGGCATCGGGGCCCAGGCCCGGGACGTGGCCAACGGGTTCATCTGGCTCATCGTGGGCGTGTGCGGCGCCGCCCTGGCGTTCGGGCTGGCGATCGCCTGGTGGTCGCTCCGGGCCATCAAGCCGCTCACCGCGCTGACCGCCGCGATGAAGGATCTCGCGTCAGGCGATTTCGCGGTCGCGGTTCCGTCGCTCGGCCGTCGCGACGAGGTGGGGGCGATGGCCGCAACGGTCCAGATCTTCAAGCAGAACGGCATGGAGCGCGGCCGGCTCGAGGCGGAAGCCGCCGAGTTCCAGCAGGACCTGGACCGCAAGCTCCGCAACGCCGAACAGGCGCACGCGGCGTCCGCCAAGGACCAGCAGCAGGTGGTCGAACGCATGGCGGCGGGTCTGGCCGGGCTGGCCGAAGGGACGCTCTCGACGCGGATCGAGGGGCCGGTGGCCGAAAGCTACCGGGCCCTCAAGGAGGATTTCAACGCCGCCGTATCGAGCCTGGAAAGGACGATCGGCGGCGTCGCGTCGGCCGTGTCGGCGATCAGCGGCGGCTCGAAGGAGATCGTTCAAGCCTCCGACGACCTGTCGCGCCGGACCGAGCAGCAGGCGGCCTCGCTGGAAGAAACCG
>CAXTEP010000052.1:0-1373 GCA_964243125.1 uncultured Lichenihabitans sp.
GGTCGGCCCCGGACGGCAGCACCCGGGCCGCGGCCCGGAAAGCCGCACGGCGTTCGTCGAGCAGGCGCCGCACCGCCGCGACCTGCCGGCCGCCGAGGCCGCCCAGGCCGACCAGCAGGTCGGCCCGCACCGGCACCGCCAGTTCCGCTGCCCCCGTTGGCGTGGGGGCGCGCAGGTCGGCCGCATGGTCGATCAGCGTCCAGTCGGTTTCGTGGCCCACGGCCGCCACCAGCGGAATACGGCTCGCCGCGGCGGCCCGCACCAGGGCCTCGTCGTTGAAGCCCCAGAGGTCTTCGAGCGAGCCGCCGCCCCGCGCCACGATGATCACGTCCGGGACCGGCACCGCGCCGCCCGGTGCCAGCGCGTTGAAGCCGACCAGCGCGGCCGTGACCTCGGCGGCGCTGGTGTCGCCCTGGACCCGCACGGGCCAGACCACCACCCGGCGCGGGAACCGGTCCGCGATCCGGTGCAGGATGTCGCGGATCACGGCGCCCGTGGGCGAGGTCACGACGCCTACCACGCCGGGCAGGAACGGGATGGGCCGCTTGCGGGCCGCGTCGAACAGGCCCTCGGCCGCGAGCCGGCGCCGCCGTTCCTCCACGGCGGCCATGAGCGCCCCGATGCCGGCGGGCTCCAGGCTGTCGATGACGATCTGGTAGGAGGACTTGCCCGGGTAGGTGGTGAGCTTGCCCGAGGCGATCACCTCCAGGCCTTCCTCGGGCCGGATCTTCATGCGCGCGAAGGCGGTCTTCCAGATCACCGCGTCGATGCGGGCCGTGTCGTCCTTGAGGGAGAAATAGGCGTGCCCCGAGGAATGCGGGCCGCGGTAGTTGGACACCTCGCCGCGCACCCGGACGTAGCCGAACCGGTCCTCGACGGTGCGCTTCAGGGCGACCGCGAGCGCACTCACGGTCATCTCCTGGTCGTTGGGCGCGCGTGCGTCCGGGCCGGCCGACGAGGCCGCGTCATCGGCGGCAGGCGCGAGGATGGCTGGATCGGTCCTGGGCAGGATGGCCGTGCGGCGCGGCGGCTTCGGCTTGAGCATGGTTGGCGTTCTACCGCGCCGGGCGGGCCGTGTCGCGGGCCCGCACCGGCTATTCCCCGGGTCCGGCGGGCGGATCGAGGGCGTCCAGGCGCCGCGACAGGGCCGACAGCCGGTTCAGCACCACGGCGATGAAGCACAGGATCAGGCCGCCCACGAGGCAGGTGATCTCGACGGCGAACTGCGCCTCGGTGGGCGAGCGCCCCGTGCTCCAGAAGCCGAGCACAACGATCAGAATGCCGCACGCGGCCGCCATGGTGGTCATGCAGACCCGAACTCCCCGTCGACGCCCGGCACCAACACGAGCATTTCGGCCGCGCCGTGGCGGGCC
>CAXTEP010000052.1:1473-5277 GCA_964243125.1 uncultured Lichenihabitans sp.
ATGCTGTACTCGAAGCCCGCATCATGGACACGATCATCGGCCCGACCCTGCGGGGTCTCGCGGCGCGGGGAACGCCGTTCCGCGGCTTCCTGTTCGCGGGGCTGATGGTGGGGCCCGACGGCCCCAAGCTGATCGAATACAACGTCCGGCTCGGCGACCCCGAGGCGCAGGTCATCCTGCCCCGCCTGCAAACCGACCTCCTGCCGCTTCTGGCCGCGAGCGCGGCCGGTCGCCTGCCCGACGGTCCGATTCTATTCTCCGCCGAACGGGCCGTCACCGTGGTGATGGCGGCGTCGGGCTACCCGGGCGCCCCTCGGCGGGGTACGGCGATCGGCGGCCTCGCAGCCGCGGCGGCCCTGCCGGGCGTCAGCGTGTTCCAGGCCGGCACCCAGCAGGACGGCGCGCGGCTGCTGGCCGACGGCGGCCGCGTGCTCGCCGTCACGGCGGTTGCGTCCACGGTCCGGGAGGCCCGGGATCGCGCCTACGCGGGCGTGGACGCGATCGACTGGCCGGACGGCTTCTGCCGCCGCGACATCGGCCGGAGCGCTGTCGCGCGCGAGTCGGAAACCGCAGCCCCACCGCAGGACCCCGGGTCATGAGCGACCTCGCCGACCTTTTCCCCGGCTTCGCATCCCGCTACGTCGACGCGCCGGCAGGGCGCGTCTTCGCCCGGGTCGGCGGTTCCGGTCCGCCGCTGGTCCTGGTGCACGGGTTCCCCGAAACCATGGCGATGTGGCACCACCTCGCGCCGGCCCTGGCGGAGCGGTTCACGGTGGTGCTGGTCGACCTGCGCGGCTACGGCTGGTCGGCGGTGCCCGCGAGCCGCGGCGGCGAGGCCTACACCAAGCGGATCATGGGAACCGACGTCGTGGCGGTCATGGAGGCGCTCGGCCATGCACGGTTCGCCTTTGCGGGCCACGATCGCGGCGCCCGCGTGGGCTACCGCCTGGCGCTCGACCACCCGGGACGACTGAGCCGGCTCGCCCTGCTGGACATCCTGCCGACCGCGGAGGTGTGGCGGCAGATCGAGGCCGGCACGGACACGTCGCCGCACTGGCTCACCCTGGCCGGCCCGGAACCCGCGCCCGAACAGGCCTTCGGGCGCGACCCGCACGCGTCCTTCGCGGGCCTGATGGCCCGCTGGACCGCGACCGGGACCCTGGACGCCTTTGATCCCCGCGCCCTGGCCCATTACCGGGCCGGCTGGAACGAGCCCAGCCGTATCCACGCCCTGTGCGAGGATTACCGGGCCGGTGCCGGCGCGGACCGGCAGGCCGACGAGGCCGATCTCGCGGCGGGTCGGAGCATCACGATTCCCGTGCATGTGCTGGCCAGCACCCGCTACCTGCAGGGCGGCGGTGGCGAGCCGGCCCTGGACGTGTGGCGACGCAGTTTCGCGCCCGACGCCACCGGCGACGCTATCGAGTCGGGCCACTTTCTGGCCGAGGAGAACCCGGGCGCCACGCTGAAATCCCTGCTGGCTTTCCTGTCCGGGTGAGCACCGGCCGGCCATTTGGTCAGGCTGGCCGATCCAGCAGCGTGCCAAAGTCAGCGAGCGTCGCCAGGGTCGCCGGATCGGCGCGGCCGTCTGCCCGCGCGGGACGGAACCGGAGCTGAAATGACCGCACGACCGCGGCGGTGGCGGGATCGAACTCTCCCGTGACTGCCAGGCCGTAACCGCAGCCCCGCAGCGCCGTCTGCAGGTCGGCAATCGCGGCGCCGGCTTGGCCGGCTTCCAGGACCGGGCCGTCGCGATCCGGGCGCGGTGGGACCCACAGGCCGACACCGGCCTCGAACAGGCGGCGCCACGGAAACCGCTCGCCCGGATCGACCTTGCGGCCGGGTGCGATGTCCGAATGGGCCAGCACGCGGGCCGGTGGGATGGGATGGCGCCCCACCAGGTCGCGGCAAAGCGCGACCACGGCCGCCACCTGCGCGTCCGGATAGGGTGGCAGGCCGCCCGGATGCCCCGCGTTGACGATCTCAATGCCGATCGAGGCGTCGTTGAGGTCGGTTTCGCCGGCCCAGAAGGAGCGGCCCGCGTGCCAGGCCCGGCGCGCTTCGGCAACGAGCTGAATGATGCGGCCGTCCTCCTCGACCACGTAGTGGCAGGATACCTGCGAGGCCGGATCGCGCAGGCGGGCCACCGCGGACGGGCCGTCGGCCATGCCGGTGTAGTGCAGCACGAGGCAGTCCGGCATGCCGCTACCCCGGCGGTCGCCGTGGTTCGGCGAAGGCAGGACGCGGTCGACGAGGGGACTGTCGGGTCTCGCGAGGTCGGGTGGGTCGGCGGTGGGCGTGTCGCTCAATAGCCGTAGTAGCGCAGGCAGATCGGGTTGCCGGCCTCGTCGTAGGCCCGCTCGACGCAGCGGGCCGGGGGCGGCGCGGTCTCGACGTACACGGCGCGCGGCGGTGGCGGGTAATAGCCCGGCGCGGGCGCACGCGGGGTCGCGGCCACGCCGACCAGGGCGCCTGTCCCGGCCCCCAGGGCCGCTCCGGCCAGGGCACCGCCGGCGCGTCCGGACGCCAGACCGCCGATCAGGGCTCCCGCGGCGCCGCCCAGCACGGCCCCGTTGGCCGCATTGGTCTGCTCGGCCGTTTGGCAGCCGGCCGTGGACAAGGCGAGCGCGAACACGCCGGCCGCCGCGAAAACGCGTTTCATCACCGCTCCTTCGTGCCGGGTCCGGCAACCCGCGTGGCCCCGGTCGCCGGACCATGGCGATCCAAGCCTCACCCATTCAATTAATGCACGAAGCCAACGAGAAAGCAACGATCGGTCGTTTGGCCCGGTCGCGAGATCAGATTTGCACCGCAGCAGCGACGTTGCCGCACTGCCATCACGCGATGCCCTGATTTCCTTGTACACCTTCAACGATGCTTGAAGCAACATTGTGGCGTTTCGGGCACATGCGGTGCGAAAGCGACCTGAACACGGTTGGATAGGCGCTTCAGCGAGTTCTGAACGCGGAAAAGACATGTTCTGGCCAGCTTTGCGCCGACCGTTGCACCCCGTCGGAAGATCTTTTCCGGGAAGAACAATTTGATTGCACGGGGAAGAACGCTTTGAACGCACAGGGAACAACGCTCGCAGGGTTCGTTGCCGTGGTCCTCTCGGTCGGCGGAGCCCATGCGGCGGACGCCGTGGCGGCCGGCCCGATCGAGGCGCCGGCCCCCACCATCGAGGCGCTCGTGGTCAAGCACGCCCATGACAACGGCGTGCCGGTGGGGCTCGCCAAGGCCGTGATCGGCATCGAGAGCCGCGGCAACCCGCGCGCCCGCAACCACGGTGCGTTCGGGCTGATGCAAATCCGGGCCGAGGCGGCGCGGACCTTCGGGTTCACGGGCAGTGCCGCGAGTCTCCTGTCGCCTGACACCAATCTCCGCTACGGCATGCAGGTGCTGGCGGGCGCCTACAGGGCCGAGCACGGCGACGTGTGCCGCACGCTCGCGTTCTACCAGAGCGGCCATCGCGTTCGCCGCTTCAGCGGCGCCCAGCGTCGCTACTGCGGCAAGGCCCGCGCCCTCATGGCCCATGCCTGATCCCGGACCGCCCCTCCCCCGAGGGCGCGGTTGCGTTTCCCCGATCGAACCCGTAGAGCCGGGCCGCCAGTCGGCCGGACGGCCGCCGTGTTTCGACGCGGAGGAAAGTCCGGGCTCCACGGAGAAACGGTGCCGGATAACGTCCGGCGAGGGTGACCTCAGGGAAAGCGCCACAGAAAGCAGACCGCCCGGCCTTCAACGAGGCCGGGTCAGGGTGAAAGGGTGCGGTAAGAGCGCACCGCGTCGGCGGCAACGCGGACGGCA
>CAXTEP010000052.1:5377-18369 GCA_964243125.1 uncultured Lichenihabitans sp.
CGTCCCGGTCGCGAAGCCAATGGCAACGCCTCAGCCCGTTCGTTGACGCCCATACCCTCCCATGGTATCCCAAATCATCCCGTCCAGCGTAGGGTTATCCGGTTCGGAGGCAACGATCTGCCGTGCGGCAGGGCGATGCTCGCGCTTTGCGCCGACGGGTCGGGGGCGCCTCACATCCGGGGTCACGAGGGACGTTGGATCGCTTTGTCTCGAACTTCACCAACAAGCTCGATGCCAAAGGCCGCGTCTCGATTCCGGCGCCGTTCCGGGCCGTGCTGGCGCGGGACGGATTCGAGGGCCTCTACATCCATCCATCGCTCGACGGACCGACGCTGGACTGCGGGGGCTACGCGCTGCTGCGCGAGATCGACGCGATGATCGCGCCCCTGTCGCCCTACGGCCGCGACCGCGACGCGATCGCCATGACGCTGCTGGGCGAGAGCGAAATGCTCAAGGTGGACGGCGAAGGGCGGATCGGGCTGACCGACAGCCTCAAGCACCATGCCGGCATCGAGGGCGAAGTGACCTTCGCGGGCACGGGGCACAAATTTCAGATCTGGGAGCCGGGGCGGTTCCGCGCGCGCCTGCTGGAGGCAAGACAGCAGACCCGCGACTTGCGGCATCGCCTCGACGCCCGATCCGCGGCGGCGGACCCGACCCCGCCGCCACCTTCGGGAGCACGG
This sequence comes from uncultured Lichenihabitans sp., assembly GCA_964243125.1. Lineage (GTDB taxonomy): Bacteria > Pseudomonadota > Alphaproteobacteria > Rhizobiales > Beijerinckiaceae > Lichenihabitans. The sequence goes on from CAXTEP010000052.1 coordinate 6,061, forward strand.
GAATGATGTCGGATCGCGGTACGGGATCCATCCCTGCCGCAGGCGGATCGGTTCGACATCATCCCGTGCTCCGAGAAGAGGCCATCGCGGCCCTCCAACCCCGATCCGGGGGCTGCTACATCGACGGGACCTTCGGGGCCGGCGGTTATGCACGCGCGCTCCTGGCCGTTGATGGCACCCGGGTCATCGCGATTGACCGGGACCCGGGCGCGGTCGCGGGCGGTCAGGACATGGTGGCGGCCTCGAGCGGGCGGCTCGTCCTGCATCAAGGCCGTTTCGGACATCTCGACGCGGTTGCAACCGGCAACGCGGCCGTGGACGGCGTCGTGCTGGACATCGGCGTGTCGTCCATGCAGATCGACGAGGGAGCCCGCGGCTTCTCGTTCCGGGCCGACGGGCCGCTCGACATGCGCATGGAGCGACGCGGCCAGACCGCGGCCGATCTCGTCAACACGGCCGACGAGGAGACGCTGGCCGACATCTTCTTTCATTTCGGCGAGGAACGGGCGTCGCGCCGCATCGCTCGCGCCATCGTGCACGACCGCGGCATCATGCCGTTCACCCGGACCAAGCCCCTGGCCGAGATGATCGCCCGCGTGGTGCCGCACGGGCCGCGCGACATCCATCCCGCGACACGGGTGTTCCAGGCACTCCGCATCGCCGTGAACGACGAGTTGGGCGAGTTGTTGCGGGGCCTGGAAGCGGCCGAACGCGTCCTGGTTCCGGGCGGCCGGCTCGCGGTCGTGACCTTTCACTCGCTGGAGGACCGCATCGTCAAGCGCTTCCTGGCGTCCCGGTCGGGACGCGGCTCGGCGGGCGCGGTGTCGCGGCACCTGCCCGAGGATCCCGAGGCCGCGGCCCCGCCGACCTTCACGCTCCTCACGCGACAGCCCGTCACGCCCGGGGCCGGCGAGGTCGAGGCCAACCCCCGCGCCCGCTCGGCCAAGCTGCGCGCCGCCGCGCGGACGGAGGCGGCCGCGCGGCCGGGCGACCCCGCGCTGGTTGACCTCGTGCGGCTCCCCGCCGCCCACGGGAGGCGCTGAAACCATGTGGCGGCTCGTCAACATCCTGGCCATGGCGGCGCTGGTCGGCTCGGCCGCCTACGCGTACACGATCAAGTACGAGACGATCCTGTTCGCCGAGCAGATCCTCAAGACCAAGCACCAGATCGCCGACCAGCAGGACGCGATCGCCCGGCTACACGCCGAATGGGCGCTGCTGACGCGTCCCGAGCGACTGCAGATTCTGGCCGAGCAGCACACGGGCCTGCGCAAGCTCGAGATGAGCCAGATCGTGCAACTGGCCGACCTGCCCAACCGACCCCCGCGGGTCGACACGATCGGCCGCAAGCTCGAGTCGCTTGGCCTGGCCGAGCCCACCAACACCCCGGCCGACCGCAAAACGGCCGGCGGCGCCACGACCCCTGCGGCCGCGAGGTGACAACCGTGACGCCCGAGCCCCACGCCGAAACCGCGGCCGATCCGGCCGCACCCTCGACCGGGCCGCGGATGCGCGGCCTGCTGCGCAATCTCATGCGCACGCGGCTGGACAAGAGCCGGTCGCGCCTGCGCCTGCTGGGGCTCGCGTTCATCGGCGTGTTCGGCCTGATCTCGGGCAAGCTCGTCTACATGGGCCTGAAACCCGACACGTCCCAGAACCTGCGGAGCGCCGCGTCCGAGGCCGTGTCGGGCGCCCGCCCCGACATCCTCGACCGCAACGGCGAGGTGCTGGCGACCGACATCAAGACCATGTCGGTGTTCGCCGAGCCGCGCCGCATCGTCGACAAGGACGAGGCCGTCGAACTGCTGACCGCCGTGCTGCCCGACGTCGACGCCCGCGACCTGCGCGAGCGTCTCGGCTCGCGCAAGGGCTTCGTCTGGGTCAAGCGCGGCGTCACGCCGAGCCAGCAGGCCGAGGTTTACCACCTCGGCCTGCCCGGTGTCGGCTTCCTGCCCGAGAACCGCCGCGTCTACCCCAACGGGCCGATCGCGGCCCACGTGCTGGGTTTCACCAACCTCGACAACCAGGGCATCGCGGGCATCGAGAAATATATCGACGGCCAGGGCCTCGCCGACCTGCACGGGGCCGGCTTCAAGCTCACCGCCGACGACCTCAAGCCCATCACGCTGTCGATCGACCTGAACGCCAGCCACGCGGTGCGCGACGAACTCGCCAAGGGCATCGACCACTTCAAGGCCAAATCGGGCGCCGCCGCCATCATGGACGTGAACACCGGCGAGGTGATCGCTTTCGCGTCCCTGCCCGATTACGACCCCAACAACCCCGTGGACGCGCTCGACCCCAACCACATCAACCACCTGACCGTGGGGGTGTACGAGATGGGCTCGACCTTCAAGGCGATCTCCATCGCGATGGCGCTGGAATCCGGCAAGGTCACGCTGAACTCCAAGCTCGATGCCCGCGACAACCTGCGCTACGGCCGCTTCACGATCCACGACTTCCACGCCGAGCACCGCTTCCTGACAGTGCCGGAGGTGTTCAAGTTCTCGTCCAACATCGGCACGGCCCGCATGGCCATGATGGTGGGGGTGGAGGGCCACAAGGCCTTCCTGCGCAAGATGGGCCAGCTCGACCGCCTGCGCACCGAACTGCCCGAGAACGCCGAGCCGCTCGTGCCGCGCAACTGGAGCGAGCTCAACACGATGACGATCGCGTTCGGTCAGGGGCTCAACGTGGCGCCCCTGCAGGCCATGATGGCGGTGGCGGGCCTGGCCAACGGCGGCTACCTGATCACGCCGACCTTCCTGAAGCGCGACGGGGGCGACGTGCGCACCCAGTACCCGCGCGTGGTGCGGCCCGAGGTGTCGGAATCGCTGCGCTACCTGATGCGCCTCAACGCGGTCGAGGGATCGGCCAAGAAGATCAACATCCCGGGCTATTTCGCGGGCGGCAAGACCGGCACGGCCGACAAGATCGTCCACGGCCACTACGCCAAGGACCGGGTTTTCACCACATTCATGTCCGTGGTGCCGGCCGACAAGCCCAAGTACCTGTTCCTCGTACTTCTCGACGAGCCGCAGGCCGTGCCCGGCACCTACGGGTTCCACACGGCTGCATGGAACTCGGGCGAGGTGTGCGGGCAGATCATGGGGCGCGTGGCGCCGCTCCTCAACATGGCCCCGAGCATCGCCATGCCGCAGCAGCCCTTCCCGTTCGTGGCGCGGCTCGGCATCGGCCTGGACAACCTGCTCCGGTGATGCGGCTCGGCGACCTCCTTGGCGAGGCGGCCCCTGCCCTGTCGGAGCAGGACGCGGCGCGGCCGGTCGCGAGTCTCGCGTCGGACAGCCGGACGGTGATGCCCGGTGCCCTGTTCTTCGCGGTGCCCGGCAGCCGCGCCGACGGGGCGCGCTTCGTGGGCGACGCCGTGGCGCACGGGGCCGCGGCCGTGGTGTTGGAAAGCCCGGCCGACCTGCCGCCCGGCGTTGCCGGCGTCACCGTGCCCAACGTCCGCCTCGCGCTCGCACGCGCCGCCGCGCGCTTCCACCCCGGCCAGCCCGGCACGGTCGTGGCCGTGACGGGCACGAGCGGCAAGACGTCGGTGGCCGCCTTCGTGCGCCAGATCTGGGTGAAGCTCGGCCGCGCCGCCGCCTCGCTCGGCACGATCGGAATCGTCGCGCCCGGCGGCAGCGTCTATGGGTCGCTCACCACGCCCGACCCGATCAGCCTGCACGCCACGCTCGACCGGCTGGCCCGCGACGGGGTCACCCACTTGGCGCTGGAAGCCTCCTCGCACGGGCTCGACCAGCACCGGCTCGACGGAGTGCGATTCGCGGCGGGCGCCTTCACCAACCTGTCGCACGACCACATGGACTACCACGCGACCCGCGACGCCTATTTCGCGGCCAAGCTTCGCCTGTTCGACACGCTGCTGCCGCCCGGCGCCACCGCCGTGGTGGACGCCGACACCCCCGACTGGCAGGCCGTGGTGCGCGCCGCCGAGGCCCACGGCTTGATGGGCTTCTCGGTCGGGCACGCAGGCCGCGACCTGCACCTTCAATCCGCGGAGCCCGACGGATTCACGACCCGCGTGACCGTCTCGTTCCGCGGCCACACGTTCGCAATCCCCCTGCCGCTCGCGGGCGCGTTCCAGGTGTCCAACGCGCTGGTGGCGGCGGGGCTGTGCATCGCCACCGGCGAGGCGCCCGCGGCCGTGCTCGACGCCCTGTGCGGGCTCGAAGGCGCGCCCGGCCGCCTCGACCGCGTCGGCGTCGCGCACGGCGCCCCCGTGTTCGTGGATTACGCTCACAAGCCCGACGCGCTCGACAAGGTGTTGCAAACGCTCAGGCCCTACGCGCGTCGGCGGCTGGTGGTCGTGTTCGGCTGCGGCGGCGACCGGGACGCGGCCAAGCGACCGCTTATGGGCGCCATCGCGGCGCGTGGCGCCGACGTCGTGGTGGTCACCGACGACAACCCCCGATCCGAGGACCCGGGCGCCATCCGGGCCGCCGTGCTGGCCGCGGCGCCCGGCGCGATCGAGATCGGCGACCGCCGCGCCGCGATCGACGAGGCCGTGGCCATGTTGCGCCAGGGCGACGTGCTGGTCGTGGCCGGCAAGGGCCACGAAACCGGTCAGATTGTCGGCGCGACCGTGCTGCCCTTCTCGGACCACGAGGTCGCCCGGGCCGCGATCGAACGGGTGAATCGGTGACCGCGGCGCCGCTCTGGTCGGGCCTGGGCCTCGTCGAGCCGCTCGGGGCGCGGGTATCGGGCGGCGTGCCGGCGGGCGTCGCGGGCGTGTCGATCGACACGCGGACGCTGCGGCCGGGCGACCTGTTCGTGGCCCTGAAGGGCGACGCGAGCGACGGGCACGCCCACGTGGGTGCGGCCTTCGCGGCGGGCGCCGCCGCGGCCGTGGTGGACGAGGCGCATGCCGGCACGCTGCCCGGCTCCGGCACACTCTACGTCGTGGCCGATACGCTGCGGGCGCTCGAAGGCTTGGGCCGGGCGGCCCGCGCACGGTCGGACGCCGCGGTGGTGGCGGTCACGGGCTCGGTCGGCAAGACCGGCACCAAGGAGGCGTTGCGGCTGGTGTTCGAGGGCGCCGGCGAGACCCATGCGTCGGCGGCCTCCTACAATAACCACTGGGGCGTGCCCCTGACGCTCGCCCGCATGCCGCGGAGCGCCCGGTTCGGCGTGTTCGAGGTCGGCATGAACCACGCGGGCGAGATCACGCCGCTCAGCGCCATGGTGCGGCCGCGGGTTGCCGTGGTCACTACGGTAGCGCCGGTGCACCTCGAGTTCTTTCCTTCCGTCGAGGCCATCGCGGACGCCAAGGCCGAGATCTTCGGAGGCTTGGAGCCGGGCGGCACCGCCGTGGTCAACCGGGACATCGACACGTTCGATCGGCTGGCCGCGGCGGCCGAGCACTCGCCCGCGGGCCGGCTCGTGACCTTCGGCCAGCACCCGCAGGCGGACGCGCGGCTGACCGGCATCGCCATGGACCCGGCAGGGTCCGACATCGAGGCCAGCATCTTCGGCAAGGCGGTGGCGTTCCGCCTCGGGCTTCCCGGCCGCCACCACGCCTTCAACGCGCTCGCGGTGCTGCTGGCCGCCGAGGCCGTCGGGGTCGAGCCCTTCTTCGCGGGCCTCTCGCTGGGGCGTCTCGCAGCCGGAGCGGGCCGGGGCGCCCGCACCACCCTGCAGGCGTCGGACGGCCCGTTCACCCTGATCGACGAGAGCTACAACGCCAACCCCGCCTCCATGCGGGCCGCGATCGCGCTGCTGGGCGCCACGCCGCCCGGCCCCGGAGGGCGCCGCATCGCGGTGGTGGGCGAGATGCGCGAGCTCGGCCCCGACGCCCCCGCGCTGCATGAGGCGCTTGCCCAGGACCTCGCGGCTGCGGGCGTAAACCTTCTGTTCGCGGCGGGGCCCCTGGCGCGGCCGCTGTTCGACGCCGTGCCGGCCGCCACCCGAGGCTTGTGGGCCCCGCAGGCGGCCGCTATCGAGGAGCCGCTGCGGGCCGCGGTCCGCGCCGGCGACGTGGTCATGGTCAAGGGCTCCAACGCGAGCCGGGTGGGGCCGCTCGTGGCCGCCCTCAAGGAGGCGTTCGGGGCCGCGTCGCCCGCCCGCGATCCTTCGCCCTCCGCCGGAGCCTGAGGATCGACCATGCTGACCTGGCTCACCGACCTGTCGGGCATCTTCAGTCCGCTCAACCTGTTCCGCTATCTGACCTTCAGGACGCTCGGCGCCACGGTCACGGCCGCGCTGTTCGTGTTCTTCTTCGGCCCCGCCATCATCGCGGCCCTGCGGCTCAAGCAGGGCAAGGGCCAGCCGATCCGGCTTGACGGCCCGCAATCCCACCTGCTGACCAAGAAGGGCACGCCCACCATGGGCGGCCTGATGATCCTGTCGGGCGTGGTCGTGTCCACGCTGCTCTGGGCCGACCTTTACAGCAGCCCCTACGTCTGGATCGTGCTGCTGGTGACGCTCGGCTTCGGCATGATCGGCTTCTACGACGACTACCTGAAGGTCACCAAGCAGAGCCACCAGGGGTTTTCGGGCCGCCTGCGCCTGGGTCTCGAGGCGCTGATCGCGGTCGCGGCCGTGTGGGCCATGACCAAGGTCGGGCCCGCCAGCACCACCGGCCTCGCGGTACCCTTCGTCAATGGCTACGTGGTCAACCTCGGCCTGTTCTTCATCGTGTTCGGGACGCTGGTCGTGGTGGCGTCCGGCAATGCCGTGAATCTGACCGACGGGCTCGACGGGCTCGCCATCGTTCCCGTCATGGTGGCGGTCGCGACCTTCGGGCTGATCGCCTATTTCGCCGGCAGCGCGCTCTGGGCCAACTACCTCGGCATCAACCACATCCCCCGCACGGGCGAGCTCATGGTGGTGGCGGGCGCCGTGGTGGGGGCCGGCATGGGCTTCCTGTGGTTCAACGCGCCCCCCGCGCAGATCTTCATGGGCGACACGGGCTCCCTGGCGCTGGGCGGCCTCGTGGGTACGATCGCGGTCTGCATCAAGCACGAGATCGTGCTGTGCATCGTGGGCGGCCTGTTCGTGGTCGAGGCCCTGTCGGTCATCGTGCAGGTGTTCTCGTTCAAGATGACGGGTCGGCGGGTGTTTCGCATGGCGCCGATCCATCACCACTTCGAGCAGCTCGGCTGGTCGGAACCCCAGATCGTGATCCGCTTCTGGATCATCGCCTTCGTGCTGGCCCTGGTCGGCCTGTCGACCCTGAAGGTGCGCTGATGACCCCCGTCGCCAGTGCCAGGGGGCAGCACGTCGCCCTGTTCGGCCTCGGCGGCTCGGGGCTCGCGACCGCGCGCGCCCTTCTGGCGGGCGGCGCGAGCGTCGCGGCCTGGGACGACGGCGAGGCCGGCCGCGAGGCGGCGCGGGCCGAAGGCGTCGAGGTCGCCGACCTGCGCGAGGCTGACTGGTCGCGCTTCGCGTTTCTCGTGCTGTCGCCCGGCGTGCCGCTGACCCACCCCGAGCCGCACTGGGCCGCCAAGCGCGCCCGCGAGGCAGGTCTCGCCATCATCGGCGACGTGGAACTGTTCTGCCGCGAGCGCCGGGCGCGGGCGCCCCGGGCCCCGCTGATCGCGGTCACGGGCACCAACGGCAAATCCACCACCACGGCGCTCGCGGCTCACCTGCTGGGGCAGCTCGGCTACGAGGTCGCGATGGGCGGCAACATCGGTGTGCCGGTGCTGGCCCTCGATCCCCCGGCCGAGACCCGCATCCACGTGCTCGAACTGTCGTCCTTCCAGATCGACCTCACCCCGAGCCTCGCCCCGACCATTGGGGTGCTGCTCAACCTGACCCCCGACCACATCGACCGGCACGGCAGCATGGCCCATTACGCCGGCGTCAAGGCACGGCTGGTGGCGCGTGCCGACACCGCCGTGGTGGGGGTCGACGACGACCTGTGCCGCACCATCGCCGACAGCCTCGTGGCCGGTGGCCTGTCGGTCACCACGCTGTCGGTCGCGGGTCGCGACGATTCCGACATCGTCCGCGACCGCTCGCGCATCCTCGCCCGGGCCGGCGAAGGATGGACCGTGCTGGCCGACCTCGCGGGCCTGCCAGCGCTCAGGGGCGTCCACAATGCCCAGAACGCCGCCGCGGCTGTCGCGGCCGTGCTGCTCGCCTCGGCCCGGACCCGCGACGACCCGACAGCCGCGATCGCCGAGGCGCTCGCGGGCTTCCCGGGCCTGCCGCACCGGATGGAGCAGGTCGGCACGCGCGGCCGCGTCCTGTTCGTCAACGACAGCAAGGCCACCAATGCGGAAGCGGCCGAGCAGTCGCTCAAATCCTTCGAGCCGATTTATTGGATCGTGGGCGGAGTCGCCAAGGACGGCGGGCTCGCGGCCCTGGCGCCGCTGTTCCCGCGCGTTGCCAAGGCCTACCTGATCGGCAAGTCGTCGGAGGCTTTCGCGGGCCAGCTCGCGGGGCGGGTGCCCGTCGAGCATTGCGGCATCCTGCCGATCGCGCTGCAGGCCGCCGCGCAGGACGCGGCCGCCTCGGACGCGCGCGAGCCCGCGGTGCTGCTCGCGCCAGCCTGCGCGTCCTACGACCAGTACAAGAACTTCGAACAGCGCGGCGAGCATTTCCGCGCGCTGGTCGGCGCCCTTCCGGCCGATCCGGCCCGTCATTCCGCCCGAGGAGACGCCTCGTGATCTCACGCGCCCAGAACTCGCCGCTCGCCAACTGGTGGTGGACCATCGACCGCTGGCTGCTGGCCGCCCTGTCGCTGCTCATGCTGCTCGGCATCGTGCTGGCCATGGCGGGCAGCCCGGCGGTGGCGGAACGGCTCGGCCTGTCCACCTTCTTTTTCGTGCACCACCAGATCATGTTCATGCTGCCCGCGGCCCTCGTGCTGGTGGCGACCTCGTTCCTGTCGCCGCGCGACACCCGCCGCGCCGCCCTGCTGCTCTACTTCGGCGGCATGGCCCTGATCGTCGTGGCGCTGGTGTTCGGCCACGAGGTCAAGGGATCGCGCCGTTGGATCTTCGGCGTCCAGCCGTCCGAGTTCGTCAAGCCCGCCTTCGTGATCCTGGCCGCCTGGGCCTTCTCGGAAGGAGCGCGGCGCAAGGACGTGCCGGGCAACATCCTGGCCCTGCTGCTGCTGCCCATGACCGTGGTGCCGCTGATCCTGCAGCCCGATTTCGGGCAGACCATGCTGCTGTCGCTGGTCTGGGCCGCCCTGTTCTTCCTGGCGGGACTGCACCTGTTCTGGGTGCTCGGGCTCGGCGGCGCCGGGGTAGTCAGCGTGTTCATGGCCTACAAGCTCGTGCCGCACGTGCGCGACCGCATCCTGCACTTCCTCGATCCCTCCAACGGGCCGGGCGCCAGCGACACGTTCCAGGTCGACACCGCGATGGAAAGCTTCGTGTCGGGCTCCTGGCTGGGTAAGGGCCCGGGCGAGGGCACCTACAAGCGCATCCTGCCCGACGCCCACACGGACTTCATCTTCGCGGTCACGGGCGAGGAGTTCGGGGTGCTGTTCTGCATGGCGTTGGCCGGGCTGTTCGCCTTCATCGTGTTGCGCGGCCTCGTGCTGTCGGACCGCAACGAAGACCCGTTCTGCCGCTTCGCGGCCGCCGGCCTCGTGGTGCTGTTCGGGGCGCAGAGCTGCATCAACATGGCGGTCAACCTCCACCTCATGCCGGCCAAGGGCATGACGCTGCCGTTCATCTCCTACGGCGGGTCGTCGCTGATCTCGCTCGCCATGGGCATGGGTTTCCTGATCGCGGTGACGCGCAAGCGGCCGCGCTCGGCCCTGCTCGACGGCGCGGAGGCCCGCTGAATGGCCCGGGGGCGGCGCGACGGCCCGGTTCTGCTGGCCGCGGGCGGCACGGGCGGCCACCTGTTCCCCGCCGAGGCGCTGGCGCGCGCGCTGCTCGGCCGCGGCCTGCGGGTCGAACTCGTCACCGACGCGCGCGCGCTCGCCTACAGCGACTCCTTCCCGGCCGACCGGGTCCACGCGGTGCCGGCCGCGACGCCCACGGGCGGGTCGCCGTTCGCCAAGGGTGTCGCACTGCTGACGCTGGGACGCGGGACGGGCCGGGCCCATCGGTTGCTGGGCCGCGTCAATCCTTCCGCGGTCGTGGGGTTCGGGGGCTACCCGACCGTGCCGCCGCTGCTGGCCGGCGCCATGCGCCGCGTCCCCGTGCTGCTGCACGAGCAGAACGCGGTGCTGGGCCGCGCCAACGCCTTCCTGGCCCGGCGCGCCACCGCAATCGCCACGGGTTTCGCCACCCTGGGCCGGGCCTCCGCGGCCGTGCTGGCCAAGACCACCCACACCGGCAACCCCGTGCGCCCGGCCGTGCTGGTTGCCGCCCAGGCTCCCTACCCCGCCTTCGCGGACGGCCGCCTGCACCTGCTCGTGACGGGGGGGTCGCAGGGCGCGCGGGTGATGGCCGACGTGGTGCCGCCCGCGGTGGCGCAGCTCGACGTGGAGTCGCGCAAGCGCCTCGTCATAGTGCAGCAGGCGCGCGGCGAGGACGAGGCGCGGGTGCGGGCCGCCTACGCGGCCGTCGGGGTCGAGGCCGAGGTCGCGCCCTTCTTCGCCGACCTGCCGGCCCGTATCGCAGCATCCCAGCTCGTGATCGCCCGGGCCGGGGCCTCGACGGTGAGCGAACTCGCCGTGATCGGCCGCCCCGCCATCCTGGTCCCCTTCCCCCACGCGCTCGACCAGGACCAGGCCGCCAACGCCCTCCTGCTCGAAGGGGCAGGCGCGGCCCGGGTCGTGGCGCAGGCGGACTTCACGCCCGCATGGCTCACGGCCGAGCTCGCCCGCGTCCTGGCCGATCCAGTTGGCGCGCTGACATCCCGCGCCGAACGCGCCAGAACTGCGGGCCTGCCCGACGCTGCCGAACGCCTGGCCGACCTCGTGGTCCACGTAGCGGGCCTCATCCAACCCGACAGGACACCATGAAGCTCCCGCGCGAACTCGGCCCCATCCACTTCGTCGGCATCGGCGGCATCGGCATGTCGGGCATCGCCGAAGTGCTGGTCAACCTCGGCTACAAGGTGCAGGGCTCGGACGCGGCCGAGAACGCCAACGTGGGCCGCCTGCGCGACAAGGGCGTCACGATCCACATCGGCCATCGCGCGGAAAATCTCGGGCAGGCCGAGGTGGTGGTGGTGTCGACCGCCATCCGGCGCGACAATCCGGAACTCCTGGACGCGCGCGAGCGGCGCCTGCCCGTGGTGCGCCGCGCCGAGATGCTGGCCGAGCTCATGCGGCTGAAGACCTGCGTGGCGATCGCCGGCACCCACGGCAAGACCACCACGACCTCGCTTGTCGCGACGCTCCTGGACGCGGGCGGCTTCGACCCGACCGTGATCAACGGCGGCATCATCAACGCCTACGGCACCAACGCGCGGCTCGGCGAAGGCGAATGGATGGTGGTGGAGGCCGACGAGAGCGACGGCACGTTCCTGAAGCTGCCCGCCGACGTCGCCATCGTGACCAACATCGATCCCGAGCACCTCGACCACTTCAAGACCTTCGAGGCCATCAAGGACGCGTTCCTGACGCTGGTCGAGAACCTGCCGTTCTACGGCTTCGCGGTCATGTGCCTCGACCATCCGACCGTGCAGGAACTGGTGGGCCGCATCGAGGACAGGCGCGTCATCACCTACGGCGAGAACCCGCAGGCCGACGTGCGGCTGCTCGACGTCGACCTCAAGGGCGGCGTGTCGCGCTTCAACGTGCTGATCCGCGACCGCAAGACCAGCGCCGCCACCTACCTCGAGAACCTGGTCATGCCCATGCCGGGCCACCACAACGCCCTGAACGCGACCGCCGCCATTGCGGTCGCGTACCAGCTCAAGATGCCGGTCGAGGCGATCCGCAAGGCGCTCGCGGGCTTTGGCGGCGTCAAGCGGCGCTTCACCCGAACGGGCGAGTGGAACGGCGCGCAGGTGTTCGACGATTACGGCCACCACCCGGTCGAGATCGCGGCCGTGCTGCGGGCCGCCCGCGCCTCGACCGGCAACCAGGTCATCGCGGTGGTGCAGCCGCACCGCTATTCGCGCCTGCAATCCCTGTTCGGCGACTTCTCGACCTGCTTCAACGACGCCGATGCCGTGATCGTGGCCGACGTCTACGCGGCCGGCGAGGCGCCCATCGCGGGGATCGACCGGGACCACCTCGTGGCGGCCATCAAGGCGCACGGGCATCGCCACGCCGCGGGCCTGCCGTCCCCGGCCGACCTGCCCGCCATGGTCAGGGCCCTCGCCCGGCCCGGCGACTACGTGGTGTGCCTGGGCGCCGGCAACATCACCCAATGGGCCTACGCGTTGCCCGACCAGCTCGCGGCGCTCGGCTGATGGCGGCCC
>CAXTEP010000053.1:0-2191 GCA_964243125.1 uncultured Lichenihabitans sp.
CGCTGACCACCTTCTCGATCGCCAACGACGTGGCGAAGTACTTCGCCATCATCCCGGCCCTGTTCCTGGCCACTTACCCGGAACTCGGCGCCCTCAACGTCATGGGGCTGGCGTCGCCGCGCTCGGCCATCCTGTCGGCCGTGATCTTCAACGCGCTGATCATCGTGGCGCTGATCCCGCTCGCCCTGCGCGGCGTGTCGTACAAGCCGATCGGGGCCGCGGCGCTGCTCCGCCGCAACCTGCTGCTCTACGGCCTTGGCGGCATCGCGGTGCCGTTCATCGGGATCAAGATCATCGACCTGGCCGTTTCCCACCTCCATCTCGCGTGAACCAAGCCATGCTGTCCCAGCTCCGCCCCGCGATCGTCATGATCGTCCTATTCACCGCGCTGACGGGTCTCGCCTACCCGCTCGCCATCACGGGACTCGCCCAGCTGGCCCTGAAGAGCCCGGCCGACGGCACCCTGCTGACCCGCGACGGCACCGTGGTCGGATCGGCCCTGATCGGGCAGAACTTCGCGTCCGACCGGTACTTCCAGGGCCGGCCGTCGGCCACGAGCGCGCCCGACCCCAAGGATGCCAGCAAGACCGTGGACGCCCCCTACAACGCCGCCAACTCGGTCGGGTCGAACCTCGGGCCGACCAACCAGAAGCTGGTCGACCGGGTCAAGGCCTCGGTGGCGGCGCTGGGAGGCGGCCCCGGCAAGCCTGTGCCGGCCGACGCGGTCACGACCTCCGCGTCCGGCCTCGATCCCGACATTTCGCCCGCCTACGCGACCCTGCAGGTCGGGCGCGTCGCCGCGGCCCGCAAGCTCGATACGGCCAAGCTCCAGGGTCTCGTGGCCGATCATACGGTCGGCTCCGACATCGTCGGCAACGTCCGGGTCAACGTGCTCGGCCTGAACCTCGCCTTGGACGGGCTCGACCCCGCGCCGGCGCCCGCCGCCTCGACCGACCAGCCGGCCCGCAAGGCCGAGAGCGCGGGCGGAGCGTCGCCCTCGGCACCGTGAACGCGGGGGCCGGCCGCGGCTCGCTCCCGCCACGGCGGACTTGCGTCGGACCGCCCGCGGGCCCGACAGTTCCGGCCCGATGACCCAGACGGCCGACACCCGCCCCGACCCTGATGCCCTGCTGGCCGCCGCGGGCCGGCAGGGCCGCGGGCACCTGAAGATCTTTCTGGGCGCCGCGCCCGGCGTGGGCAAGACCTACGCCATGCTGGCCGGCGCGCGGCGCCTGTCGCTCGCCCACCTCGACGTGGTGGTGGGGGTCGTCGAAACGCACGGGCGGGCCGAAACCGAGGCGCTGCTCGAAGGGCTCGCCATCCTGCCCCGCCGGCTCGCCACCTATCGCGGCACGGTGCTGAGCGAGTTCGATCTCGACGCCGCCCTGGCCCGCAGGCCGGCCCTGCTGATCGTCGACGAGCTGGCCCACACCAACGCGCCCGACAGCCGCCATCCCAAGCGCCACCAGGACGTCGAGGAACTGCTGCGCGCCGGCATCGACGTGTGGACCGCCGTCAACATCCAGCACCTGGAAGGCCTGTCGGACGTGGTGGGCCGCATCACGGGCGTGACGGTGCGCGAAACCGTGCCCGACACCGTGGTCGACAAGGCTGACGACGTGGTGGTGGTCGACGTGACCCCCGACGAGCTCATCGCCCGGCTGAACGAGGGCCGCATCTACCTGCCCGAGAACGCCCGCCGGGCCGCGGGTGGCTTTTTCCGGGCCGGCAACCTGACGGCGCTGCGCGAGCTGGCGCTGCGGCGCACGGCCGACAGGGTGGACGATCAGATGGTCGACCACCTGCGCCAGAACGCCATCGAAGGCGCCTGGCCGACCGCCGAGCGGCTGATGGTCTGCGTGGGTCCCGACGCCTCCTCGGAAGCCGTGGTGCGGGCCGCTGGCCGGCTCGCGAGCGGGCTCAACGCGCCCTGGGTCGCGGTCACGCTGGAGCGCGCCGGCAACGAGATCACGGATGCGGCCGTGCTGCGCCGCGTCGACGCCACCCTGCGTCTGGCCGAACGGCTGGGCGCCGATACCGACCGGCTGTCGGGACGCGACCTTCCCGACGAGATCCTGCGCTTCGCCCGGCGCGAGAATATCACGCAGATCGTCATCGGACGGTCCGGCGCGGGGTTCTGGGCCCGCCTGCGCGGGCGCTCCCTGTCGGGCGCCCTGCTGCGCCGGGCGTC
>CAXTEP010000053.1:2291-5394 GCA_964243125.1 uncultured Lichenihabitans sp.
TTCTCGGTGTCGGAACCCCACCAGTTCCTGGCCCTGCTGGTGTTTCTGGTCGCGGCCGTGATCACCGGCGGTCTGGCGGGGCGCGTGCGCGACCAGTCGGAAGCGGCCCGCAGCCGCATCGCCACCATCCAGGCGCTCTACGACGTATCCCGCAAGCTGTCGGGAACGGTCAGCCTGGACGACGTGCTGTGGGTCGTGGTCCGGCAGCTCGCCGCGGCCGTCAAGGGGCCCGTGCTGGTGCTGCTCGGCGACCAGGGAGGCGACCTCGCGATCCGGGCCGCCTTTCCGCCCGAGGACGACATGCTGCCGGGCGAGTGGGCGGCGGCCCGCTGGGCTTTCGCCAAGGGCGAGGCCGCGGGCTGGCGCACAGGCACCCTGCCCAGGGCCACCTACCAGTTCCAGCCGGTCCGGACCCCGGTGGGCGTGGTGGGGGTGGTGGGCTTCGCGCCGCCCGACCGTGACCAGCCCCTGCCGGCCGAGGTGCAGCGCACCTTCGCGGCCCTGATCGACCAGGGGGCGCTGGCCATGGAGCGGGCGCGCCTGGTGGTGGAAGCGCGCCGCAACGAGACCACGGCCGAGCGCGAACGGCTGCAGACCACGCTCCTGTCCTCCATCAGCCACGACCTGCGCACGCCGCTTGCCTCGATCCTGGGCTCCGTCACCAGCCTGCGGGGCTACGGGGCGCGGATGAGCCAAGCCGACCGCGACGACCTGCTTGCCGCCATCGAGGAAGAAACGCGGCGGCTCGCCCGCTTCATCGCCAACCTGCTCGACATGACGCGCGTTGAGGCGGGCGCGGCCGGGCTCGACCGCGGCTGGATCGACGTCGCCGACGCGGTCGCCAGCGCGGTCGCCCGCGCCCGCAAGTCCTTTCCGGGCCGGACCGTGGCGGTGGATCTGGGGCCCGACCTGCCCCCGGTCCGGGGCGAAACGACCCTGTTCGAACAGGTCCTGTTCAACCTGCTCGACAATGCCGATAAGTACGGAGGCCCCGAGGGCGCCACCGCGGTGCGGGCCGAGGTCGCGACCGACGAGGTTTTGGTGGCGGTGGAGGATCGCGGGCGCGGCATCCCGGCCGCCGATCTCGAACGCGTGTTCGAGAAGTTCACGCGGCTCGATCCCGGCGACGGCCGCTCGGCCGGGACGGGCCTGGGGCTCGCGGTGGCGCGCGGCGTGATCGAGGCGATGGGCGGCACCATCCGGGCCGAAAGCCCGGGCGGGTCGGGACAGGGCGCCCGCCTGATCATCCGCTTGCCCGCGGCCGGCCCCCGCGCCGCGCCCGACCAGGATACCGAGGAGGACGACCTTGCCGGGGCAGCGCAGCATTCTGGTGGTGGATGACGAGCCGCAGATCCACCGCTTCCTCCGCCCGACCCTGACGGCTTCGGGGTTCGAGCCGCGCTCGGCCTACACGGGCGCCGAGGCCCTGGCCGATTTTGGCCGTGCGCCGCCCGAGCTGATCCTGCTCGACCTGGGCCTGCCCGACATGGATGGCGCGCTGGTGCTGGAGGCGGTCCGGGCGGCCTCGCAGGTGCCCGTGGTCATCCTGTCGGCGCGCGACCGGGAGGCCGAGAAGGTGGCGGCGCTCGACGCCGGCGCGGATGATTACGTCAACAAGCCCTTCTCGGTCGCGGAGCTCATGGCCCGCATCCGCACGGCCCTGCGCCACGCCGTGGTGGTGAGAGGCGACACGGCGGTGTTTCATGCGGCCGGGCTCACCGTCGACACGCTGGCGCACCGCGCGACACTGGACGGCGCGGCCCTGCGGCTCACCCCGAAGGAGTTCGACCTGCTCCTGTTCCTGGCCCGCCACGCCGGCCGCGTGCTGACCCACCAGCATATCCTCAAGGCCGTGTGGGGGCCCGCCCACGTCGAGGACGCCCAGTACCTCCGGGTCTTCGTCCGAAGGTTGCGCCAGAAGATCGAGGCCGACCCGGCCGATCCGAAGGTGCTGCTGACCGAGTCGGGCGTCGGCTACCGGCTGGCCGCGCCCGAGTGACGGCGGCCGGTCCCGCGGGCCGCTACCCTCCGGTCGAGGCGGCCTCGGCCGGCACCCCCGCCAGCGGCTCGAAATGCTTGACGACCGACAGGTAGACGTCTCGCTTGAACGGGATGATCAGGTCGGGCAGGCGGTCGAGCCGCTCCCACCGCCAGGCCTCGAACTCGGGCCGCTGGCCGCCGGCCGGATGGTCGATGTCGATCTCGTCGTCGCTGCCCTCGAACCGGAACGCGAACCATTTCTGGGTCTGCCCCTTGAACCGCCCCTTCATGACCTTGCGCGACAGGTCGGACGGCAGGTCGTAGCTGAGCCATTGCGGCACCTCAGCCAGGAACGACACGGTGGACACGTTCGTCTCCTCCAGCAGCTCGCGCAGCGCGGCCGTGCGGGGCTGTTCGCCGAAGTCGATGCCGCCCTGCGGCATCTGCCATTCGTGCCCCGGCCTGACGCTGTCGACGGAGCGGCGGCTGCGACGCCGGCCGACGAAAACCAGACCCTGTCGATTGAACAGGGCGATGCCCACGCAGGGGCGATAGATGAATTGCATCGCTTGCCGATCCAGAAAACCCGTTCGCCGCAGTTTCGACGCTTTCGCGGTCGGGCCCAAGCAAATTCTGAACCGCAACGGCTGTTCGCGTTAATGCCCCGTCAAGGCTGTTCCGACATTCTTCCGCTTCGATGAGGTTCAAGGAAACGGAAGCGATGCGGAACGCGATCATTGCGGGCTTGGTGATGTCGACCCTGGCCTGCGGCTCGGCCCACGCCGAGCACGGCCGGAACGCCGCCGCGGTGCTCGGCGGTGCCGCGGCGGGGTTCGTGGGCGGCGCCATCCTGGGCTCGGCGCTGGCGGGCCAGCCCCGCCCCGCACCGGTCTACGTGCAGCCCGCGCCCCCGCCCCCGCCCACCAGGGTGGAATACATCGAGCAACCGCGCCGCGTCGTGGTGGTGGACGAATACGAGTCGCAGGCCGATCGCCTGCACGAGGCTTGCGACGACGGCAACCGGCACGCCTGCGTGCGGTTCGGCATCCTGATCGGGCAGCACCGCGAGCGGGTCGCGAGCTGGCGGCGGTCGCATCCGGACTTCTTCTCCTACGAGGATTGA
>CAXTEP010000053.1:5494-12183 GCA_964243125.1 uncultured Lichenihabitans sp.
CTTGCGAGGCGGGCCGGCCCGTGACACACGACGCCGGATGCGATGCAACATCTGCGGCTGCGGCGACTTCCTCGACATGCCCAAGCGGCCCGCCGTGCGTTGCGCGGGCTGCGGGTCGCTGGAGCGGACCCGCGTGGCGGCCCTGCACCTGCGGTCGCTGGTGCTGCCGGTCGCGCCGCGCATTCTTCATTTCGCGCCCGAACGCGGCTTGTCGGGGCTGCTCTCCGCCTTGGCCGGCCCGCACTACCGCGCGCTCGACATCGCGCCCGACACCTACCCCGGTCTGAACGTCGAGGCTTTCGACCTGTGCCGGGACGTATTCGCGCTCGAACGCGACCATTACGACCTGATCGTCCACAACCACGTCCTTGAACACATCGAGTGCAATTACACGGCCGTGCTGCTGCGGCTCGCGGCGTCGCTGGCCCCGGGCGGCACCATGCTGTTCAGCATGCCGATCCTGCCCGGGCCTTTCACGGACGCGCTGATCGAGGGAACAATCGAGCAGAAGCGGCAAGCGTTCGGCGACATGATCCACGTCCGCCGCTTCGGCAGCGCTTTCCTGCAGCAGACGATCGGCATGATCTTCGCGATCCCCGACCGCTACGACCTGACCGACCGGTTTCCCGAAGCCGACCTGCGGGACGCCAACATCCCGCCCCACCATTGGCGGCATTACACGGGCGCCACGGTGTTCCGGGTCGGCCGGGCGGACCTGCGCGTTTGAGCCGCTTCGCCGCGAGACTGCCCGCCCGCCGTCCGATGTGCTAACCATCCGTGCAGACGGGAGTTCACGGTCACGACGGCCCGGCGGCGCCGGACCGGCGGCTCGCGTCCCTTCCCGAGACTTTGGCGCATGTGCGGCACGTCCGCGTGAAAGCGGCACGATGGCGACGATCGTTGAGCAGCGACCAGGAAGCCCGCCGCGCGTCCCCGCCGCACCGGTCGAGGCGGCGCGCGACCTCGTCCCTTTCCTGCGGGCGCAGGCGGCCGGCAACGACCGGTCCGGCGCCTACCCGCACGCCTCCATGCTGGCCCTGCACCGTGCCGGTCTGGCCGCCGCGCCCCTGCCCGACACGCTCGGCGGAGCGGGGCTCGGGAGTTCTGCCGCGACCGCGTCACTGTTCGACGTCCTGCGCACCGTCGGGTCCGGCGACCTTTCGGTAGGCCGCCTGTTCGAGGGGCACGTCAACGCCGTGATGCTGGCCGAGCGGTTCGGCACCCCGGCCCAGCTGGCCGCGCTGGCCGGGCACGTCCGCGGCGGCGGATGGTCCGCCGTGTGGAGCGCCGAGGGTCGCGACGGCCTGACGGCGGAGCGTCACGGCGACCGGTGGCGCTTGACCGGCCGTAAGATCCTGTGTTCGGGCGCGGGGGCCATCGGCGAGCCCGTGGTGGTGGCGACCTGGCCCGGACGCGGCCCCGTGCTCGTCATGCCCGGGCCGCTCGACCCCGGCCGGGTCGACCTGGACGATTGGCAACCGCTCGGCATGCGCTGCACTGCGACCGGGACGGTCGACCTGTCGGGCACGTCGGTGGATGCGGACTGCGTTCTCGGCGACCCCGGCGATTACGGGCGCGAGCCCTGGTTCCGGGGCGGCGCTTGGCGGTTCTGCGCGGTCCAGCTCGGCGCGGTTGAGACCCTGGTCGACTTCTACCGGGAACACCTGCGCGTCACGCGACGCATGGCCGACCCGTTTCAGCTGCAGCGGGTCGCCCAGTGCTGCGCGGCCCTCTACGGGGCCACGCTCGGCACCGAGCGGGCCGCGCTCGCGGTTGCGTCCCCGACCTGCCCGCCCACCGACGCCGTCGCGCTGGTGGGTCTGTCCCGCATGCTGGTCGAGCGCGCCGCCACCGAGGTGGTCGACCATGTCCAGCGCGGCGTGGGCCTGCGCGCCCTGATCCAGCCCAACCCGATCGAGCGGGTCATCCGCGACCTGTCCACCTACCTGCGTCAGCCGCTTCCCGACACGGCGATGACGGATGCGGCCGGTCACGCCCTGACCCGCACGGACCCGGTGCACCGGATCTGGTCGGACGAGGGCTGACACCGGTCAGGTCGCGGCAGCCTCGACCCGGAAGCGCCAAGCTTCAGATCATTTCGAGCGGCTGCTTGCGGGTCGGCGGCGGGAACTGGCGGTCGAGCGCCGCGAGGTCGTCGCTGTCGAGGCGCAGATCGGCCGCGGCGCGATTGTCCTCGACATGGTCGACCTTCGACGCCTTGGGAATGGCCACCACGCCGCCGCTGCGAGTCGTGAAGGCGAGGAACACCTGAGCCACCGTGGCACCGTGCCGTTTCGCGATCGCGCCGACCGCGCCGCCGTCCGGCAAGCGTCCCTGCTCCACCGGACTGTAGGCCATGACCGGCATGCGCCGATCCGCCATCCAGGGCAGCAGGTCGAACTCGGGACCGCGGCGGGTGGGGTTGTAGAGGATCTGGTTGGTGGCGCAGCCCTGCCCGCCCGCCGCCGCGAGCTGCTCCATGTCGCGGCGATCGAAGTTGCTGACGCCCCAGCGGAGGATCTTGCCGTCGGCGGCCAACCGCTCGAACGCGTCGACCGTTTCTGCGAGCGGGACGGTCCCGCGCCAGTGGAGGAGGTACAGGTCAAGCCGATCCGTCCCGAGCCGCGCGAGGCTGGCCTCGCAGGACCGCCGCATGGCCTTGAGGCCGGCGTTGCGCGGGTGGACCTTGCTGACCAGGACCACCCGGTCGCGCTGCCCGCCAACCGCCTCGCCCACCAGCCGCTCCGAGGCGCCGTCGCCGTAGATCTCGGCCGTGTCGATCAGGGTCAGGCCGAGATCGATCCCGCGGCGCAGAGCCGCGAGTTCGCGGGGCTTGTCGGACGCCCGGTCGCCCATTTGCCAGGTCCCCTGGCCGAGGCTCGAAACCTCGCCGCCGAGCAGCGAGGGCGCGGCATCGCTCACATCTGGACCTTGCCGTGATCGCCCACATGCGGCGGTTCGCCGGTCAGGACGGATTTCGCGTAGCCGTAGGCGATCACCATGTTGCCGGATGGCTGATCCCAGTATTCCGCCTCATCGATCGCCACCCTGATCAGGGTCAGGTTGGGGTCGTCTGTGCCCTTGGGGAACCAGGCGCGGGCGATCTCGGTCCAATGCTTCTTGACCGCTTCGCGGTCGTGGATGATCTCGGCCGTGCCCCGCAGCGCCACGTAGGACGCGTCGTGCCGGTCCGCGAAGGTGATCACCGTTTCCGGGTCCTTCTCCAGGTCGTGCACCTTGCCCGAGCCGCCGCCGGTCAGGAAATACAGGTGGCCGTCGAATTCGGTGTCGCTGATCGCCATGGGACGGGCGCGGTACTTGCCGTCCGGGCTGCGGGTCGACAGCATGGCGATCTTCAGGTCCTTGATGAGCTCGATCACCTTCTTCTGAGCGTTCTTGTCGGTTCCGGCCAATTGGGTTCTCCCTTGTCGCGCAGCCAACACGAGAAGCGCGGGGCGGGTTCCTGGGCCGTTATGTCGCGCTCAGTTGTGCTCGTCGGGCAGGGTCGGCACGGGCAGCAGGGGCACGCCGTCCTCGATCAGGGCCTTGACTTCGGCGCCGGTCGCCTGCCCGTGGATGGAGCGGGCCGGTGCTTCGCCCTGGTGGATCCGCCGCGCCTCGTCGGGAAACGCGGGACCGACGTTTTCGGACGTTTCAGCAATCTTGCGGTGCAGGTCGCGGACCATGGCGCGCAGCTGCCTCTCGCGCTCGCCCAGCATGGCGACGGGACGCGGAGCCTGTTCCTCGTCCCGCCCGGCCGGCAGGGACGCCGCGGCGCCCCGCGCCAGGGAAGGCGCCATCAGGGCCTTGCGAACCGCAGCCGACCCGCAGGACGGACAGGCGAGCTGCCCGTGGGACGTCAAGGCATCGTAGGCGGCACTGTCCCGAAACCAGCTCTCGAACGCGTGGTCGCGGTCGCACAGCAGCGCGTATTTGATCATCAGCCCTCAGGCCACCAGGAGCGGATCGAGCTGGCCGGCGTCGTCCAGGTCGTAAAGGTCGTCGCAGCCGCCCACGTGCTGATCCCCGATGAAGATCTGCGGCACGGTTTTGCGGCCGTGCGCCCGCTCCGTCATGGCGCGCCGACCTTCCGGATCACCGGTCACGTCGATCTCGGTGAACGCCACATCCTTCCGTCGCAGCAGTTCCTTGGCGGACACGCAGTAGGGGCAGAACCGCGTCGTGTAGATGGTCGTGGCGGGCATGGCGGGCGCTCGGAAACGTACTCCTATTATATGGCCAAGCTTTGCGAGCCCGCAACCCGCGCGAACACCGCGAGGTCGACGGCCCGGGCGCCGCCGCGCAGCAGCGCGCGGGCCGCCGCATTGGCGGTTGCGCCCGAGGTCAGCACATCGTCGACCAGCAGCACGGTGCGGCCCGCGAGCCCCGATCCCGCGGGAGCGTGAAACGCACCCTGCACGTTGGCGGCGCGCTGGTTCCGCGTCATCCCGACCTGGGTGGCGGTCGCCTTGACGCGCGTGAGCGTGGCGGCCTCGAAGGGCCGGCCCGCGCTCCGCGCCACGACCTGGCCCAGCAGGGCCGCCTGGTTGAACTGCCGTCGCCACAGCCTGCCGCGGTGCAGGGGCGTTGGCACCACCACGTCGGCGTCCGCCAGCAGGTCGGCCGCGGCGCGCGCCATCCAGCGGCCCATCAGGGTCGCGAGCTCGGGGCGGTCCCCGTACTTCAGGCGATGCACCAGGGTGCGGACGACGCCGTCGTCGAACAGCGCGACGGCCCGCGCGCGGCGGAACACGGGCGGGTGCGCCATGGCCTCGGGCGACAGCAGGCCGTCGCCGAGGTCTTGCTGGAACGGCGTGCCGAGCCTCTCGCAGAACGGCCGCTCGATGAACGCGATGGCGCGCCAGCACCCCGGGCACAGGCCGCCGAAGGCATCGGTGGCGGTGCGGCACGCCATGCAGTGCGGCGGGTAGACGAGGTCGAGCGCGGTCCCGAGCAGCCGCGATGCGGCCTGGAGCCCGACCTTCCGCGCGGCATCGATGCCGGACCGGTCAAGTTGCAAGGAGGTCAGCACGCGCGCCATTGAGAATGCATTAACGATCCCGCTGCACTGTAGTGATCGATTCACCACAGTGGAAGGAGAACCGCTCCGGGCGGACCGACCCTGGGCGGTGCCGCCATGAAAGCGCCGCTTAGCGGCTCGCTAAGCTCGGCGGTCGGATGCGGCAAGGTTCGGGCCGGGCGCGGGCGTTGTCAGGAACGAGGGCGGATCTCACGCATGGTTCTGTTCCGCAGGCTCCGGGCCCTGGCACCCGCGATCGGGGCTCTTTGTCTGGCCGCGATGGGAATGGCGAGCGCGGCGGCGAGCCCCGGCCTGGTGGTCGACGTCGGATCGGGCGAAGTTCTCTACCAGACGGACGCGACCGTGCCGTGGTTCCCGGCTTCCACGACCAAGCTCATGACCGTCTACGTGGCGCTGAGTGCCGTGCGTGAAGGGCGGATCACGCTCGATACCCCCCTGATGGTGTCGCCCCGCGCCGCCGTGATGCCGCCGTCCAAGATGGGGTTCCGGCCCGGAACGCTGGTGACGCTCGACAACGCGCTCAAGATGCTGATGGTCAAGTCGCCCAACGACGTCGCGGTGACGATCGCGGAGGGGGTGTCGGGATCGGTCGAGGCCTTCGCGGACGACATGAACGTCTACGCGACGCGCCTCGGGCTTCATGAATCGCATTTCATCAATCCCAACGGGCTGCCCGACGACCGCCATTTCAGCTCCGCCCGCGACATGGCGATGATCGGGCGCGCCCTGCTGCGCGACTTCCCCGAGGAGCGCGGGCTGTTCGGCATCGGCGTGCTGGCGTTCGGGCGGCAGCTCATCAACAATCACAACGGATTGCTGGGCCGTTACCCGGGCGTGGACGGAATGAAGACGGGCTACACCTGCGCGGCCGGCTACAACGTGGTCGAGAGCGCCGAGCAGAACGGCCGCCACCTGCTGGTGGTGATCATGGGGGCACCCTCCACGGCCCAGCGCAACGAGCGCGCCGCGTCCCTGTTCGACCGCTTCCTGTTCGGCGGTGCAGGGACCGGCCTGGGCCGGGTCGAGGACCTGCGGTCGAGCGACGTGACCGACCCGCCCGACAACCACGACACGATCTGCGGCCGGGGCCGGCGGGGCGCGATCGCCGAGGCCGAACAGGAGGACGCGGCCCTGATCTCGGCCGCAAGCCCCGATCCCGCGGGTCAGGGAGGCGCCGGGTCGGCCGTGTCCCACCTCCTGCCGACCCGGATCGCCTTCGAGCCCGTGCGCGTCTCGATCGGGCCAGCGCCCGGCTGGACCGGCCGCGTGGCGCAGGCGGTCGGGGCCGGCGCCAAGGAGATGGTCCCCTCGCCCGTGAAGTCGCCGGGCGACGATGCGGGGCAGCCACCGGTCGAGCAGGCGTCCGCGACTGACGGCACTTTCGCCGGCAGCCCCGTCGAGGCGCCCGCCCCCGCGCCGCTGGCGCTCGTGGGCGCGATGCCGATCGCGCCCGCGGCCCTGGCCACCAGGCGCCTGGTCCGGTCGGCGCCGGGGCTGAGCCTCGCGGTGCGTCGCGATGCGGGACCGAAGCACCGTCCCGCCGCCGCCGCCGGGCGGCCGGTCGCCAAGCCCCAGGCCGTCGCGGCGGTCCAGGAGGCGGCACCCGGCAGGAGGCCGGGACCCAAGGTTGCCAGGAAGGTCGCCGCGG
>CAXTEP010000053.1:12283-15522 GCA_964243125.1 uncultured Lichenihabitans sp.
AAGGTCGAGGGCGGCCTGCTGACTCTCGCGTCGGGGTGCCTGTGCTGCACGGTCCGCGGTGACCTCGTGGCCACCCTGGAGGACCTGCTCCGCCGGCGCGACAACGACCGGATGCCGCCGTTCGATCGCGTCGTGATCGAGACCACCGGGCTGGCCGAACCCGCCCCCGTGCTCAACGCCGTGGCGCTCCACCCCTACCTGATGCTGCGCTTCCGGATCGACGGCGTGGTCACGGTAGTGGATGCGGTGCACGGGTTGGCCAGCCTGGAAAGCCAGGAGGAGGCCGTCCTGCAGGCCGCGGTGGCCGACGCCCTCGTGCTGACCAAGACGGATCTGCTCGACGCGCCCCCGGCCGCGCTGACCGCTCGGCTCGCCGGGCTCAACCCGCTCGCCGAGATGATCGCGGCCGCCGACGCCTCGGCGCCGCGCCTGCTCGCCGCCAACCTGTTCCGTCACAGGAACGCCGTGGCGCGGCAAGGCGCCCACGATCACGATCACGATCACGCCCATCACCACGGCAGCGTCGACAGCATCGTGCTGACCGCGGATCATCCAGTCCGGCCCGGCGCGCTCGACGTGTTCACCGACCTGCTCCGGTCGGGCCACGGTTCGGCCCTGCTGCGCGTCAAGGGATTGGTGGCGCTGGACGACGATCCGGATCGGCCGCTGCTGATCCAGGGGGTCCAGCACCTGTTCCATCCGGCGCGGCGTCTACCGGCCTGGCCCGACGACGACCGGCGGACGCGCGTGGTCGTGATCGGGCGCCCCCTCGACGGCGACGCGGTCCGTCGCCTGTGGATCGCCTGCGTGGAGGGTCCCGCGATCGACCGGCCCGACGCCGACGGGTTGCGGTCGGGCCTGGGCCGGCAGGGCGCCGGCCTGTTCTGAGCCGCGGCTGCGGCGGGCGATGGGCTGTTCCACCCCGCCGCCAGTGCCGTTATAGCGTGAGCCGAGCACGAGCCGGCGCGAACACGCCTTCGGCGGCCGGGCCGTGGGAGGCGACGCGGTGGACCTACTCGATCGTATCGGCAGCGAGTGGACCTTCGCGCGCGGCCTGCTGCGCACGCTCCGCCGCACCATGCCGATCGCCAAGGACAGGACCCGAACGCTGCGCGACTTCGCCGAGGAGGTCGCGGGCCGCTACGGCGACCGCCTTGCCCTCGTTTCGGCCACGGAGCAACTGACCTACCGCGAACTGAACGCCCGGGCCAACCGCTACGCCCGCTGGGCCCGCGACCAGGGCATCGGCAAGGGCGACGTGGTGGCGCTCATGATGCCGAACCGCCCGGAATATCTGGCGATCTGGTTCGGCATCGCCAAGATCGGCGGCGTCACGGCCCTGATCAACACCAATCACACCGGTTCGTCGCTGGCGCACTCGATCAACGTCGTGGGCGCCAAGATCGCGGTGGTCGACGCGTCGCTGATCGACCGCTTCGAGACCGGGCGCCCGTTCCTGACCGGCACCGTGGCGCCCTGGCTGCACGGCGAGGGCGACCGTTTCCCGCGTCTCGACCAGGCCATCAATCATTTTTCGGACGGCAACCTGCCCGAGGGCGAGCGGGTGCCCCTCACCATCAACGACCGCTGCGTGTTCGTCTACACGTCCGGCACCACCGGCCTGCCCAAGGCCGCCAACATCAACCACTACCGGGTGCAGCTGATCATCCAGGGCTTCGCGGCCATCACCAACGCCACCGCGACCGACCGGATCTACGACTGCCTGCCGATGTACCACACCAACGGCGGCGTGATCGCGCCCGGCATGGCGCTCGCGGTGGGCGGCACCTGCGTGATCAAGGACCGGTTCTCGGCCCGCGAGTTCTGGCCCGACATCGTCCGGCACCGGTGCACCATGTTCGTCTATATCGGCGAACTGTGCCGCTACGTGCTGGGAACGCCGCCCCAGGACGCCGACCGGACCCACTGCATCCGGCTGTGCATCGGCAACGGGCTGCGCCCGGACGTGTGGCGTCCCTTCCGCGACCGGTTCGGGCTTCGGCACATCGTCGAGTTCTATTCCGCCACGGAAGGGAACTGCACGGTGTTCAACCTCGACTCCCGGCCCGAGGCGGTCGGGCGCGTGCCCCGGTGGGTGGCGCACCGATTCCCCATCCGGATCGTCGACTACGACGTCGAGACCGACACGGTCCTGCGCGGTCCCGGCGGCCTGTGCCGCGAAACCCCGGTCGGCCAGGTGGGCGAACTTCTGGGCGAGATCCTCGACGACCCCGCCAAGCCCGCCAACCGCTTCGAGGGCTATTCCGACCCGGCCGCCACCGACGCCAAGGTGCTGCGTGACGTGTTCCGGCCGGGTGACGCGTGGTTCCGCAGCGGCGACCTGATGCGCAAGGACGAGCGAGGCTACTTCTACTTCGTCGACAGGATCGGCGACACGTTCCGCTGGAAGGGCGAGAACGTCGCCACTTCCGAGGTCGCCCAGGCGGTCGGCACCTTCCCGTCCGTCAAGGACGTGACGATCTACGGGGTGGCGGTGCCGGGCCGGGAAGGACGGGCCGGCATGGCGTCCCTGGTGGTCGAGAACCCCGCCGGTTTCGATCTCGCGGGCTTCCGCCGGCACATCGCCGAACGGCTTCCCGATTATGCCTGCCCGGTGTTCCTGCGCTTCGCCGACCACCTGGAACTGACCGGCACATTCAAGCAGCGCAAGACCGATCTGGTGCGCGACGGTTTCGACCCCGCCAAGGTGACCGACCCGCTCTACGTCATGGCGGCCGACACGAAGGCCTTCACGGCGCTGGATGGCCGCGGCTTCGCGGCGATCGCGGCGGGGCGCCTTCGCGTCTGACCGTTGCGGCCGGAGCCATGCCGTGTCCCGGTCCCCGCCAAATGGTTCGTTAACCAGGCGGAACGGCCGCGAAGGGCCACGGGGTCTTTCGACAAGGAGTTCGCGCCATCGTGCCCGGCGCGCCACCCCGCGGCGCTTGCCTGCCGACGGCGTGGTCCATGCGATCAAGCACCGCCCTTCCCGTGACGAAGCCCTCGGTCGCAGTCTTGCGTTCAGTGCCCGCCGCGGCGCCCGGGACGCCGGTGATCGACGTGTGCGACCTCGACGCGGTCGCGGCCCATCGCGACGCCTGGGCTGCCCTGATCGCTCGCGCGATCGAACCCAATGTATTCCTGGAGCCGGATTTCGCGCTCGCGGCGGCGCGTCATCTCCGGCCGGTCCGGCGCCTGTCCTTCGTGCTCGTGTGGCGCTCGGGGCCCACGGGGAACCG
>CAXTEP010000053.1:15622-18325 GCA_964243125.1 uncultured Lichenihabitans sp.
CGGCGGCAGCGGCGGCGCCTGGCCGACGGGGGCGACCTCCACTACGCCTCGGCCGGCAGCGAGGCCGAGGTGCGGGTCGCGACCGAGCGATTCCTGGACCTGGAAGCGCGCGGCTGGAAGGGCGCGAAGGGCACGGCGCTGCTGCAGGACTCGGGCCTCGCGGCCTTTGCGCGGACCATGACGCGGCTGATGGCGCGCCAAGGCAAGTGCCGCGTCGACAGCCTGGAGCTCGACGGCCGCGCCGTCGCCATGGCGATCGTGCTGCGCAGCGGCGACCGCGCCTATTTCTGGAAGACCGCCTACGACGAGACGCTGGCGAGCCGGTCGCCTGGCAAGCAGCTCGCCCTGGCGCTGACCGAGCGTCTGGCCGCCGACCCCACCGTGGCGCTGACCGATTCCTGCGCCGTGCAGGACCACCCGATGATCGACCGGCTCTGGCCGGACCGCATGGTGGTCGGCGACGTCCTGATCGCCAGCCCCGAGACTGATCTCGACGCCTTCGAACGGGCGCGCCGGCAGGTATGCCGACGCCTGACATGGCGGAAATGGCTCAAGGCGGCGTGGCGGTTCGGGCGCGCGGGGTAGGTTTCCATCCTCGGCGGGAGCCGGGCCTGGAACCACGCGCGACCGTAACGGCCGCCCGAGCTTCATCCCGAGCCGTATGACTACGCTTCGGCGAGCACGGTGGGGTCACGGTTGCGCTCCCGACGTTCGTGCACTTGCCGAGGCTGTTCCGGCCGCAGCCCGGAGCCATGCAAATGCCGCAAATCCACGGCCCTCTTCGCCCGAAGCGCAAGCTTCCATGAATATGCCAAGCCTAGCCGCCCGCGACCGGGCCGCCACGCCTGTCGCTCGCTTGCACGGCCCATAGGGCTATGTTAGGTCACGCCCACGTTCAGGGACGCTCGCGCAGGCCGCCGTGATGAGCGGCGTTCTGCGCCGGTGCGGCACGGCGGTCGCCGGGGTTCCGGTCATTCCGACACGTCGAACGCAAGCTTGAACCATCGGGGAGCGTGAGCGACTTGGCCGCTGTCGAGACGATCGTATCGGGGATGGCGGGGCGCTACGCCCTGGCTTTGTTCGAGCTGGCCAAGGACAATCGCGCGGTCGACCGGGTGGCGGCCGATCTCAACGACTTCAGCACGCTGCTGGACGACAGCACCGACCTGCAGCTCCTCGTGCGCAGCCCCGCCTTCTCGGCCGACGACCAGACCCGAGCGCTCGGCGAAGTTCTGGCGCGGGCCGGCATCGGCGGCATCGCGGCCAACTTCCTCCGGCTCGTGGCCAGCAAGCGCCGCCTGTTCGCGGTCCGGGCCATGATCGCCGATTTCAACAAGCTCAACGACGCCGACAAGCAGGTGACCCGCGCCCAGGTCACGGTGGCCGAGCCCCTGTCCGACGCGCGCCGGGCCGAGCTCGAGGCGGCCCTGCGCGACACGAGCCGGCAGAACGTCGAGGTGGCGGTGAACGTCGACCCCGAGATCCTGGGCGGCCTGATCGTCCGCATGGGCAGCCGCATGGTCGATGGCTCGCTCCGCACCAAGCTCAACACCCTACGCACCCGCATGAAAGAGGTCGGTTGATGGATATCCGCGCCGCAGAGATTTCCGACATCCTGAAAAGGGAGATCGAGAATTTCGGCAACGAAGCCGAGGTCACGGAAGTCGGGCAGGTGCTGTCGGTGGGCGACGGCATCGCCCGCGTGTACGGCCTCGACAACGTCCAGGCTGGCGAGATGGTGGCGTTCGAGTCCGGGGTGCGCGGCATGGCGCTCAACCTCGAAACCGACAACGTCGGCATCGTGATCTTCGGCACCGACCGCGACATCAAGGAAGGCCAGACCGTCAAGCGCACGGGCGCCATCGTGGACGTGCCGGTCGGCAAGGAACTGCTGGGCCGCGTGGTCGACGGGCTCGGCAATCCGATCGACGGCAAGGGCCCGATCAATTCCACCCGCCGCGCCCGCGTCGACGTGAAGGCGCCGGGCATCATCCCGCGCAAGTCGGTCAGCGAGCCGATGGCGACCGGCCTCAAGGCCGTCGACGCCCTGATCCCCGTCGGTCGCGGTCAGCGCGAGCTCATCATCGGCGACCGGCAGACCGGCAAGACCGCCATCGCGCTCGACGCCATGCTGAACCAGAAGTCGCTCAACACGGGCGACGATGAAACCCAGAAGCTCTATTGCGTTTACGTGGCGATCGGCCAGAAGCGCTCGACCGTGGCCCAGTTCGTCAAGGTGCTCGAAGAGCACGGCGCCATGGACTATTCCATCGTGGTGGCCGCCACGGCCTCCGATCCGGCCCCGATGCAGTTCCTGGCGCCATTCTCGGGCTGCGCCATGGGCGAGTACTTTCGCGACAACGGCATGCACGCCCTGATCATCTACGACGACCTGTCCAAGCAGGCCGTGGCGTACCGCCAGATGTCGCTCCTGCTGCGCCGACCGCCGGGCCGCGAAGCCTATCCGGGCGATGTGTTCTACCTCCACTCGCGCCTGCTGGAGCGCTCCGCCAAGCTCAACGAGGCCAACGGCAGCGGCTCGCTGACCGCCCTGCCCGTGATCGAGACCCAGGCCAACGACGTGTCGGCCTACATCCCGACCAACGTGATCTCCATCACGGACGGCCAGATCTTCCTGGAAACCGACCTGTTCTACCAGGGCATCCGCCCGGCCGTGAACGTCGGCCTGTCGGTGTCGCGCGT
>CAXTEP010000054.1:0-2560 GCA_964243125.1 uncultured Lichenihabitans sp.
GTGGTGGAGCCAGACGGAATCGAACCGACGACCTCTTCAATGCCATTGAAGCGCTCTCCCAACTGAGCTATGGCCCCACGCTTTGCGACGCATCCTTGGGGGGAGGCGGATCCGGGCGGGATGGCCCGGAAGGGCGCCCGCGGCGGAGCGGCTGTATAAGCTAAAAATCTCGCGGCCGACAAGACCCAGGGGGCGAGAAATTGCCCCGCCTTTCCGGCCCGAGGCCGTCAGGGCTCCTCGTCGTCCTCGATGTCGCCGTCGATCAGGTCGGCGACGTCGTCGTTCTCCTCTTCTTCCTCCTCCAGGAAGGTGTCGTCGGCCGGCGTGTCGTCCACCTCGATGTCGTCCTCGGCCACGGCCTCCACCTTCTCGCCCGCTTCCGCATCCTCGAGCGACACGGTCTCGGCCTCGGTTTCCTGGCCGTCCAGGTCGGTCTCGTCGCGATTGACGGGGGCCGGCCGGGCGCGCGTCACCGTCGCGGCCGCGGCCTGGAACACCGTGCCGCATTTCGGGCAGATGATCGGGTTCCGACTCAGGTCGAAAAACTTCGTGCCGCAGTTCTGACACTGGCGCTTCGCGCCGAGTTCCGGTTTAGCCACGTGGTTGGGAATCCTCGGCCGGCAGGTCGGCAACGGGTGTTGGAAAAACGAGCGCACCCGGTTAGTCGCAGCGCGCCGCGCTGTCAAATCACCGACCCGACCGGCTTAATGACAAGGGTCGGCCCGCCATGATAGGAGCGCCCTCGCGCTTCCGAACTCATCCTGCTAAGGTGGATTGCCTCACTCCGTGTTATCCTCCTCGCAACCCGGGCACGACCATTCCGCCAAGCTCCTGACGGCCCGCAGGGCCGGGCCGCTGCGCGGCCGCGTCCGGCCGCCCGGCGACAAGTCGATCTCGCACCGCTGCTTCATCCTCGGCCTGCTGGCGGTGGGCACCACGCGGGTGTCGGGGCTGCTCGAAGGCGAGGACGTGATGCGGACCGGGGATGCCTGCCGGGCGCTCGGCGCCACGATCGAGCGGCACGGACCGGGCCAGTGGAGCGTGCAGGGGGTCGGGGTCGGCTCGCTGCTGCCGCCCCGGACCGCGCTCGACTTCGGCAACGCCGGGACGGGGTCCCGCCTGATGATGGGCGTCGTGGCAGGCTGCGGCGTGACGGCCGTGTTCGACGGCGACGCGAGCCTGCGCAAGCGCCCCATGCGGCGCATCCTCGATCCGCTGGAGCGGATGGGCGCGCAGGTCCTGGCGCAGGGCGAGGGCGGCCGCTGCCCGATCACGCTAAAGGGCACGGCCGAGCCGCTGCCGATCGAGTACCGCACCCCCGTGGCCTCGGCCCAGGTCAAGTCGGCGGTGCTGCTGGCGGGCCTGAACTCGCCCGGCACCACGACCGTGGTCGAGGCGGAGGCCACCCGCGACCACACGGAGAAGATGCTGGCCCATTTCGGCGCCGACATCCGGGTCGAGCCCTTCGAGGCGCACGGCCGCCGCATCGTGCTGGCGGGCCGGCCGGAGCTCAGGCCCGCCGTCGTGGCGGTGCCGGCCGACCCGTCCTCGGCCGCCTTCGCGCTGGTCGCAGCCCTGATCGTGCCGGGCTCCGACGTGGTGATCGAAGGCGTGATGACCAATCCGCTGCGCACCGGCCTGCTTGCGACGCTGATCGAGATGGGCGCCTCCGTCGAGGAGCTCGACCGCAGGGTCGAGGGCGGCGAGGAGGTGGCCGATCTCCGGGTGCGGGCGTCGGCGCTGCGCGGCGTCGACGTGCCGGCCGCCCGGGCGCCCGCCATGATCGACGAATACCCGGTTCTCGCGGTTGCGGCCGCCTTCGCGCGCGGCACGACGCGGATGGCCGGCCTGCACGAGTTGCGGGTCAAGGAGTCCGACCGGCTCGCCGCCGTGGCGGCGGGCTTGGCCGCCACGGGCGTGCCGCACGCGGTGGAGGGCGACGACCTGCTGGTCGAGGGCCGCGGCGGGCCCGTGGCGGGCGGCGGGCTGGTGGCCACCCACCTCGACCACCGCATCGCCATGAGCTTCCTGTGCATGGGCCTGGCGTCCCAGCGGCCCGTGACGGTCGACGACGAAACCATGATCGGCACGAGTTTCCCGAGCTTCAAGGCCAGCATGGCGTCGCTCGGCGCCGCCTTCGCGTGATCCGGCCGCTCGTCATCGCCATCGACGGCCCGGCGGCCTCGGGCAAGGGAACGCTGGCCCGCAGGCTGGCGGCGCATTTCGGCCTGCCGCACCTCGACACCGGCCTCCTTTACCGCGCCACGGCCCGCGCCCTGATCGAGGCCGACCGGCCGCT
This sequence comes from uncultured Lichenihabitans sp., assembly GCA_964243125.1. Taxonomy (GTDB): domain Bacteria; phylum Pseudomonadota; class Alphaproteobacteria; order Rhizobiales; family Beijerinckiaceae; genus Lichenihabitans. The sequence continues at coordinate 2,300 of CAXTEP010000054.1, forward strand.
CGACGACGTGCGGGCCGCGGTGGCGGCGGCCCGCAGCCTGGCGCTGATCGACTTCGACGAAACGGTGCTGCGCGGCCGCGAGATGGGCGAGGCCGCGTCGCTCGTGGCCGCCATGCCGGAGGTGCGGACCACGCTGATCGACGCGCAGCGTCGCTTCGCGGGCCGGCCCGAGGGCGCGGTGCTGGACGGCCGCGACATCGGCACGGTGATCTGCCCCGAGGCGCCCGCCAAGATCTTCGTCACCGCCAGCCCGCGCGTGCG
>CAXTEP010000054.1:2660-14063 GCA_964243125.1 uncultured Lichenihabitans sp.
TGATCTGCCCCGAGGCGCCCGCCAAGATCTTCGTCACCGCCAGCCCGCGCGTGCGCGCGCAGCGCCGGGCGCTGGAACTCGCCGGGCGCGGCGAGGCGGTCGATTTCGAAGCCATCCTGGCCGACATCGTCCGGCGTGATGCCCGGGATTCTTCGCGCGACGTGGCCCCGTTGCGAGCCGCCCCCGATGCCGTGACGCTGGACACGTCGGCGCTCGACATCCAGGGCGCCTTCCGGGCCGCGCTGGACGCCGTGGAACGGCTGGCCGCACCGGTGCCCCGGTAGGGACGGCGCGGGACGGGGTTGAGCTACGGCGACTGCCGCCCCGCCGCCTCGGTCATGAACCAGCGCTTCAGGCCGGGTGAGCGGTCGACCAGCCCCAGGCCGAGGTCGCGGATCAGCCGCAGGGGCGCGCTGTCGTTGGAAAACAGGCGGTTGAGCAGGTCGGTGGCGGCCGCCATGGCGAGGGCGTCGGCCCGGCGTGCCCGCTGGTAGGCGGACAGCACGTCGGGTGCGCCCGGATCGAGGCCGAGCCGCAGCGCCTCGCCCGTCGCGGCCGCCAGGGCAGCAGCGTCGCGAAGGCCCAGGTTCAGGCCCTGCCCGGCCAGGGGGTGGATGGTGCGGGCCGCGTCGCCCGCGAGCGCCAGCCGGGGCGCCACGAGGGTCCGGGCGACGCTGAGGCGGAGCGGAAGCGCCTGCGGCCGGTCTTCGAGCCGCAGGTCGCCCAGGCCGTGGCCGACCCGCTCCTCCAGGGCCGCCACGAACGCGGGGGCGTCGAGCCCGGCCAGGCGCTCGGCTTCGGGCCGGCGCTCCGTCCACACGATCGAGGTGCGGTGCCGCGTGCCGTCGTCGTCCCGCATGGGCAGCAGCGCCAGCGGTCCGCCGGGCAGGAAATGCTGCACCGCCCGGCCCCCGTGGTCGCGGCCGTGCGCCAGCGTGGCTACCACGGCGGCCTGGTCGTAGTCGCGGGCCACGACCCCGATGCCGGCCGCCTCGCGCAGCCGCGATCCTCCACCGTCCGCCACGACCAGCAGGCGGCCCGCGAGCCTCGCGGCCCCGGGGCCGGCGATGTCCAGCGCGTCGGGCGTCCGCGCGAAGCTCCCCACGGCCCAGGGCCGCGACGCCACGCCCGCGGCCGCGCAGGCGGTTCGCAGGGCATCGCGCAGGTCGTCGTGGCGCACCATGTGGGCCATCGGCTCGCCCGCCGCGACCTCGCCCGCGAAGCCGAGGAACACGGGCGCGGGAAGCGCGCCGGGCGGCGCGTCCGTGAGGTCCATGGCGGTGATGGGCTGCGCGCCGGGCGCCACCGCGTCCCAGACCCCGAGGGCCGCGAGGAACCGCCGCGGACCCGCCGCCACCGCGACGGCGCGCAGGGTGCGGTCGGCCCGACCCGCGAGGCCCGGGTCGCACAGGGCCACGCGGCCCCCCTCCCGCCGCACCGCGAGCGCGGCCGCGAGCCCCACGATGCCGGCACCGGCGACCACGAGGTCGAAGGGGGGTGGAGCAGGGGCGTCGTGCATGCAGGCGTACTCCCGGGTGTGCGGACCCTATAGCGACAATCGCCGGCCGCGTCCGCCCGGCGGCCCCGAGATCGGGCGCGTCGGGATGAAGCGACCGCGCCCTAGCGCGGCGTTAAGGGTTCGCGGCCGATGCTGCGCGGGTCAGGACGGGGAGGGCCGCCGCGTGAGTCTCGTGATGCCCGGCGCCGCGCCGGACCTGGACGACGCGGCCGCGCGCTGGCTCGCCGGCCTCGCGGGGGAACGGCGGCTGGGGGCCAAGACCGTCGAGGCCTACCGGCGCGACCTGCGGCAGTTCGTGGCCTTCCTGGTCGCGCACGAGGGTGCGCCGGCATCGCTCGCGACCCTCGCGGGTCTGAAGCCCGCGGACCTGCGGGCCTTCATGGCGCGGCGGCGCGGCGAAGGGGTCGGCAGCCGTTCGCTCATGCGGGCCCTGGCGGCCCTGCGATCCTTCGCGCGCTACCTGCAGCGCGAGGGGCTCGGGCAGGCGGCCGTGTTCGCCGCAGTGCGCAGTCCGAAACTGCCACGCTCGCTGCCCAAGCCCATGGCGGTGGACGCGGCCCGGGCGGTCGCGAGCCCCGACCCGGGCGGTGGGGACAGTCGCGACCCGTGGGTTCTGGCCCGCGACGCCGCCGTGCTGGCGCTGCTGTACGGGTCGGGACTGCGGATCGCCGAAGCGCTCGGGATCAGGCGCGGCGACGCGCCCGTGGACGGACGCGATACGCTGCGGGTGACCGGCAAGGGCGACAAGACCCGCGCCGTACCGGTGCTGCCGGCCGTAGCGGCGGCCGTGGAGCGCTACCTCGCGCTCTGCCCGGTGCCGCTGCCGCCCGGCGGCCCCCTGTTCGTGGGCGTCCGGGGCGGGCCGCTGTCGGCCCGGGTCGTGCAGCTGACCATGGAGCGGCTGCGCGGCGCGCTCGGCCTCGGACCCAACGCCACGCCGCACGCGCTGCGGCATTCCTTCGCGACGCACCTGCTCGGGCGGGGCGGGGACCTGCGCGCCATCCAGGACCTGCTCGGCCACGCGTCCCTGTCGACCACCCAGCTTTACACTGCGGTGGACGGTGCCCGGCTCATGCAGGCCTACCGCGACGCCCACCCGCGGGCGTGAAACCACGGTCGGGTGAGATGAAAAGCCGAGGTCCGGACACGCAAAAGCCGCCTCGGTTGGGGTCGAGACGGCTTTCGCATCGCCCTTACGGGCGGGTCCGGCACGCGGTCAATTCGCGCGCGTTCAAAAGGTTTCACATGACGATGACGCGCGTGCCGACGCGGACGCGGCCGAACAGGTCGGTCACGTCGTCGTTGGTCAGGCGGATGCAGCCGGACGACACGTTGGTGCCGATCGTGTCGGGCTCGTTGGTGCCGTGGATGCGGTACAGCGAGGAGCCGAGGTAGAGCGCGCGGGCGCCGAGCGGGTTGGCGATGCCGCCCTCCATGTGGGACGGCAGGTCGGGCCGCCGCTTCACCATCTCGGCCGGCGGAGTCCAGTCGGGCCATTCGGCCTTGCGGCTGATGGCCTTCTCGCCGCGCCACAGGAAGCCGGGACGGCCCACCCCGATGCCGTAGCGGAGCGCCTGCCCGCCGTCCTGGACGAGGTACAGGAACTTGGCGTCCGTATCGATCACGATCGTGCCGGGCGCCTGCGGCCCCGGGTAGGCCACCTCCTGCCGAACAAAGGCCGGATCGACGGGTCGGCGCGGCATCTCGTAGCCGGGCGGCCCCGCGTAGGCGACCGCGCGGGCGGGATCGGCCGAGGGTTCCGGCGCGGCCGCCGGCCCGGAACTGCGGCCTGTCATCAGGAACTCGATCAGGCCACCGCCGTAGCGTCCCGACGGGGGCGGGGCCTCGGGCCCGACGCCCGGGATCACCTGCGGACCGTCGCGGTACGGTCCGGCCAGGGCGGGGGCGGACAGCCAGGGCAGGCAAAGGAGCGCGAGTGCGGGGCCCACGAGTTTAGGTGCGGACATCTTGGGATCTTCCGGCAGCAGGATGCGGGTTCAAGGGCGTTCGGAGCGGCACAGCCGGCCGCCCATCCAACCTGCACCTCCATGCTGAATCCCTCGGTTCGGATTTTCACCGTTCCGGCCGACTTCGCGCCGCGTGCTTTCCCGTCCGTTTCTGTCGACGGTTGAGCTTCACCCCGCGGTAGGGTTAACGGAGCCCCGCGAGCCGCAGGGTCAGGGTTCCTGGCGCAGGGGGACCGGCCGGCCGAGCCATTCGCGCAGGGCCGTGCGAAAGCCCGCGATGTCGAGCCCGAGCGCGATGCATCCGTAAAGCAGCGCGCCCGCCGTCACCTGCACCGCCAGCGCCACGACGCCCGGCGCCATGGGCCGCAGCGGCGCCACCGCCGCCACCATGGCGCCAGTTGCAAGCGCGATGGCGGCGAGCTGGCGCGCCCGCGGCCACACGGGCCGCAGGCGCTGGGCGAAGCCGACCAGGCACGCGAGCCCAACCGCCAGCGCGACCGACTGGGCCAGTGCGTAGCTGGACGCGTCGGGGCCGGCGGGCAGCACGAGCAGCAGCGCCCCGTTGGCCGCGCAGGCCAGCAGCGCGGCCCCGATCAGGGGGGCGGTGCGCCGGCCGATCTGGAAGATCGGGTTCACGACCCAGTGAATGCAGGCGTAGCAGAACAGGCCGGGAATCAGCAGGGCGAAATAATGGGCGAACGGACCCTGGAACTCCTGCGGCACCACCAGGTGCTCGAAGCTCGGCAGCACGAGCCAGCAGCCCGCGCAGGCGGGCGCCAGCACGGCCAGTACGATCGTCATGTTGCGCGCCACAGCGGTTTTGGCGCGCTCGACCCCGTGGTGCTCGTCGAGCCGCACCGCGACCTGGAACAGCAGCACGTCCATGGCCGAGCCGATCGCCGAGGCGATCCGGAACCCGATGTCGTAGGCGAGCGAGAACTGGCCCGACACCGCGAAGCCGTGCTGGCTCGCCGCCAGGGCGCGGTCGGTCAGCGGGATCACCTGGTAGAGCATGTTGGCCACCACGACCGGCAGCGCGTAGCCCAGCACCGTGCGGGCCAGGCGGCCGCTGGCGAGCCGCCGGCCGCCCCCGCGGTCCGCCAGGGCGCCGCGACTGAGCACGACCGATCCCACCATGCTCAGCGACACGCCAGCCACCGCCATGGCGGCCGAACCGAACACGACCGCGCTGCCGACCGTCAGCACCAGCGACAGCAGGTTCTTGGCGATGATGAGCCGGCCGTAGGCCCGGTCGTGGAAGCGCGCCCGCACCAGGGCGGTCTGGTAGTCGAACAGGCCGTTGGCGATCGAGGCCGCGACCGCGAGGCCCGCCAGGCCCGGCGACAGCCGCACGTCGATGCCCACCAGCAGCACCAGCGCGGCCGCGCCCGCCAGCGCCGCGGCCAGCACCGCGAAGCCCGCGTCCAGGGTCGCGCGCACGTGCGGCTCCTCGGTGCGGGTGCGCTCCGAATAGAACCGGATGGCGGCCAGCCGCAGCCAGTCGAAGCACAGCGTCTGCACCGCCATGGCGACCGCGAGCGTCAGCGCGAACCGGCCGTATTCGGCGGGGCCCAGGAACTTCGCCAGCAGCAGCCCGATGACGAAGTTCAGGAGCGTGTTGCACAGGAAGGGGATCATCACCTTCACGGCGGGTGGTTCCGGGTCATGACGATCCTGTCCGCGGTCGAACGGGCGTCCGCGGCGGACGCGCGCCGGGAGGTTTGAGGAGGTTACGGGCACACCCGTTACCACGCCGTCATGCCGCGCGGAGCCGCGGCGTGGGGCCGACGACCCGTCCGGCCACGGGCGCTGGTTTCGCGGGCGCGCCCATGGTAGCGACACCCGCCCCAAATGGAACAGCGACCCGGACCTGCCGATGCCCCTGGTCGATCAGATGCATTTCCGAGCCGACGGGCCGGCCGGCCCGTTCGCGGACCTGCGCGAGCGCGTCGCGACCCTGTCGGCCGCGGGCCGCCTGCGCGACGCCGAAGCGGCCTGCCGGCAGGCCCGAACCGCGGCGCCCGACGATCCCGGCCCCGCGCTGCTGCTGGGCGAGGTGCTCGAACGCATGGGCAACCGCCTGTGGGCCCTCGACCTGTACCGCGAGGCCGCCGGCCGTGATCCCGACGACGCCCCGGCGCGCGACGCGGTGGCCCGGGTCGAAGCCGCCCTGGCGCTGGCGCGCGAGGGCGGTCCGGCCGAGCCCCGGGGCGGCACGGCGGAACTGGCGGTCCTGGGCCGCGACCTGTCCCGATTGCGCGCGTCCGTCGACGCGGTCGCGGCCGCGCTGCCCGATCCCCTGGCCCAGATGGCGTTTCCCCTGGCCTTCTACGGCGCCTTCCGCGACGCCTATGCGGTGCCCGCGCCCCCGCTCGGGCCCGCGGCGCCGCTGACGGTCCTGCTGCTGGCGGACTGCGAGTCCGTGGAGAACTTGGAACGGCAGATCGCGGCGCTGCGAGCCCAGGTCTACGGCGACTGGACCCTGGTGGCGGTCGGGCGCGACCCCGACCGGCGCGCCGCCGTGGAGGGCGTGGCCGACGCCCGCGTATCCTGGACCGCCGCGGATCCCGGCGACGACCTGGCCGCGGCCGAGTGGAAGGCGGCGCGCCGGGTCGCGGGCGGCTGGCTGCTGCTCCTGGCCCAGGGAGCCGTGCTGCAGCCCGGAGGGCTCGGCTGGTTCGCGGCCGCCCCTTTCCTCGCGGCCGCCCGCGCCTGCGTGTGCGACGCGGACCGGATCGTCGAGCGGAGGGGCCGGGCCGAACACGCCGACCCGGCGTTGCGGCAGGTGGTCGACCACGACACGCTGCTGGAGCGCAACGTTTTCGGCGAAACGATCGCCGTGGAGGCCGAAACCTACCGGGCCGCGGTGCCGGTCGCGCCGGAAGGGTCGGTGACGCGGGCGCGCGGCCGCCTCCTGCTCGAGTTGAGCCGGCGCGGCACCGCGGGGCACATCCCGCTGGCCCTGGTGGCCTCGTTCGACGCGCACCCCCTGTCGCTGCCCGAGCATCGCGTCGCCGTCGAGGACCACCTCGCGGCGCACGGGCTCGCCGGACGCGTGGCGGTGGCGCGTGGCGAAACCGGACCCACGCTTTGGCGCCCTCAGCGGCCCGAAACCGCCATCACGGTGGTGGTGCAGACCCGCGACAACGCCGACGAGTTGCGCGACCTCGTCCGGAGCCTGCGCGAAACCGCGGCGGTGCCGGACGTGCTGCGCTTCGTGATCGCCGACCGCGGCAGCACGTCGGGGCGCGCCCTGGCGGTGCTGGAGGAACTCGCGGCCCGGCGCTACGTCACGACCGTGGCTCCCGCGTCCGGCTGGGCCGGCCTGAACGCGCTGGTCGAGACCGCGAGCGCCCCCTTCCTCCTCTTCGCCGACCCCGCGGCCCTGATGATCACGGACGGCTGGGACGGGCGACTGCGCGGGTTGCTGGAGCGCGACGACGTGGGCGCGGTCGGGGTGCGCGGGCTCTACATCGACAAGACGATCCAGCACGCCGGGGTGCTGTTCGGCTGGCGGGGCGGGGTGGTGCACGACGGCGTGTTCGAGCCCGCCGACGCGCCCGGACCGGCCGGGCGCTGGCAGGTCACCCGCGCCGCGGCCGCCGTGACGGGATCGTTCCTGGCCACGCGGCGCGACCGGTTCCTGGGCGTGGGCGGCTTCGACGCCGCCGTGCCGGCAGGCTACGCCGATGTCGACTACGCCCTGAAGCTGCGCGAGGCGGGCCTCAAAATCCTTTGGACGCCGGCCGTCACCTTGCACCACCTGGGTTCCCGGGCGCGGGCGCTCGACCATGCCGACGGCGCCGAGAAGGTCCGGCAAGCCGCCGCCGACGCCGCCATGGCAGCCCGCTGGGGGGAAGCCTTCGCGGAAGACCCCGCCCTCAACCCCGCGTGGCACCAGGCCACCGTGCCGTTCAGGCTGCTGGCCGCGCCGTCCTCGCGGCGCCTGCTGTCCCACGTCGCGCGCTGCGGCGCCCCCAATCCCTGGTTCGCGAGCCGCGCGGGCGGGCGCTGACCCGCGCGTCCGGTCAGGGGGGACGCACCCGCCACGGAAGCCTGCGCCCGGGCCGCCACCGCGGCGCGATCGATCGCCGCCTCGGCCGGCGTCTTCGGCAGGGTGGGTGCGAGCAGGTCGGTCACGGTCTCAAGCCAGGTCCGCCCACGCGACGCCGCTGCCCACGACCCTTCCTGTGCCACGATGCCGGCCGACCTCACGAGGGCCGCCTAGACGGGGCAGGCCGCCCTGTGACCCCGCCCGGTATGTGACAGTTTTTTGACAAACGGGGGCGCGGGCCTGTTTAAGGCGGTACAAGAGGAAGCGTTCGCTCCTATGCTTGTTGCGCCGGATCCGCGATCGCACGGCGGCAATGCGGGCGCGCGGCGAGGCAGCGGGGGTGTCGTGGCCAAGGAACGCATCAAGGTCGCGGGCAAGCGCAAGGCGGCTCCCGCCGCACCGGCCGCGGATGGCGGCCCGGCCAAGCCGGCCGGAAAACCCGCCCCGAAGCGGGGTGCCGCCAAAGCCAAGGCAAAATCGCCCCGCAAGCGCGCGGCGGCATCTCCGGCGCCCGACGCCGAAGCGCTCGGGCGGCTCGAGCGCCTGGAGCGCGCCATCGGCGAGGTGCGCCAGGGTTTTCGCGCCAGCCCGCGCACCCAGAAGCTCGTTTCCGCCGGCGTCCCCAAGATGGCCCAGAAGCTGATCGAGGAGGCCGCCGAGGTCGCCATCGAGGCCGTACGGGGGCAGCGCCCGGCGCTGGTGGCCGAAAGCGTGGACCTGTTCTACAACCTGCTCGCGCTGTGGTCGGCCCTGGACGTGTCGCTGGCCGACGTGTGGGCCGAGATGGATCGGCGGGAAGCGAGCCTCGGCATGGCCGAGAAGCTGCCGAAGGGCCCCGACGTCGATACCTGACCGCGTGGTCCCGCCGGGGATCGGGATGAGCCTTGCGCCCTGGGAGCCCGACGCGTCGTCGTTCCGCGCAACCTCACACCATCGCGCGGGAACGGGGTGCCGTCGACCGGGTAGCGGAAACTCCCTTCGAGCGTCACGTCCGTCATTCCGTCTGCCCCGCAATGGCCGATGGTCGCGCCTTGCCGGCCCTCGCGGTCCAGGGGTAGGAGAACGCGCCTTCCCCGGCGAGCCCGCACGACCGCGCCGCGGCGAAGCGCGCTGGCCCGATCCGGGAAGCACCGAAGGCCGGCCGCACGGGACGGGAGTCTGCCATGCTGGATCATCTGAAAGCCAACAATCGCGCCTGGGCGACCCGCAAGGTGGCGGCCGACGCGGGTTTCTTCCGGCGCCTCGAAGGCCAGCAGGCGCCCGAATACCTGTGGATCGGCTGCTCGGACAGCCGCGTGCCGGCCAACGAGATCGTGGACCTCGATCCCGGCGAGCTGTTCGTCCACCGCAACGTCGCCAACCTGGCGCCGCCGCAGGACGCCAACTACCTGTCGGTGCTGCAATTCGCCGTGGACGTCCTCAAGGTCAAGCACGTGCTGGTGGTGGGCCATTACGGCTGCGGCGGGATCGCGGCCGCGGTGGATGGCCAGCGCCGCGGCCTCGTCGACCATTGGCTGCACCCCATCCGCGAAGTGTGCCACGAGCATCGCCACGAGCTCGACGCGCTGCCCGAAGGCCGGCCGCAGCTGGACCGGCTGTGCGAGCTCAATGTGATCCGGCAGGTCAGGAACGTCGCGTCCGACGTGTTCGTGCAGGACGCCTGGGCGCGCGGGCAGCCGCTGTCGGTGCACGGCTGGGTCTACTCGCTGGGCAACGGGCTCGTCACCGACCTCGACGTGACGGTGAGCCGACCCGACGAGATGGGGCGGCTGGGCTGAAGACCGGCCGTCGCCTTGGCCGCGACAAGGTCCTGCGTCTATCCAGGCCGCACCGGGGGCGTTCACCCCGGGGATTGACGCTGCGCTGAAGGGGACCGTCGTTGTCGGGACCGGTTGTTGTCACGGGTGCGGCCGGGTTCATCGGCATGCGGGTGTGCGAGCGCCTCCTGGCGCGGGGCGAGGACGTGGTCGGGGTCGACGCGCTCGCGCCCGACGACGGCCGGGCGCTGAAGCTCGCCCGCCTCGACCGGCTCGCCGCGCACGCGAACTTCCGGTTTCACGCGACCGACCTCGCCGAGGCGTCCGACACGGCGGCGCTGTTCGGGAGCGTCCGGCCGGACCGCGTCGTGCACTTGGCGGCCCGACCCGGCGTGCGGGCCTCGATCGAGGACCCGGCGGGCTGCATCCGGTCCAATTGCGACGCCTTCGCGGCGGTTCTCGAAGCGGCGCGCCGCGAAAGCGTGCGCCACCTCGTGTTCGCGTCGTCGAGCTCGGTGTACGGGGCCAACCGCGTCCTGCCCTATGCCACCGGCCAGGCCGTCGACCATCCCGTGAGCCTTTACGCGGCCAGCAAGAAGGCCAACGAGCTGATGGCGCACGCCTACGCGCATGTGCACGGGCTGCCGGTGACGGGCCTGCGGTTCTTCACGGTCTACGGGCCCTGGGGGCGGCCCGACATGGCGGTGCACCTGTTCACCCGCGCCATCGACGAGGGTCGCCCGATCCCGCTGTTCAACCGCGGCCACATGCGGCGCGACTTCACCTACATCGACGACGCCGCCGAGGGCGTCCTCCGCGTGCTCGACCGGCCGGCCCGGCCGGACCCCGACTGGGACCCGCTCCGCCCCGATCCGGCCGCCAGTTCCGCGCCCTATCGCATCTACAATCTCGGCAACGGCCGCCCCGTCGACCTGCTCGAACTCGTGCGCACCCTTGAAACGCTGCTGGGACGCGACGCCATCCTCGACCTTCGCCCCATGCAGGCCGGCGACGTGTTGGAAACCTGCGCCGACACCGCGGCGCTGGAGCGCGCCACGGGCTTCGCGCCCGCGACGCTCCTGGCCGATGGCCTGCCGCGCTTCGTGGCCTGGTACCGGTCCTATCGCGCCCTTTGAGGCCCGGGCCCGACTTGGCAGGGCCGGATGAGGGATTCCCGGTCACGCGGACCCGTCCTCGCCGTAGAGGGCGGCGAGCACGATCTTGACCGAGGCCGCCACCGGCACGGCCAGCAGGGCACCGAGCACCCCGAACAGGGCCGAGCCGACCAGAAACGCCACGATGATGACGACCGGCGGCAGGCTGACGGCGCGGCCGAGCACCAGCGGGCCGACGATCTCGTCGATCGACAGCCGCAGCCCGACCGCGAACGCCATGGCGCCGAACACGGCCCAGGGGCCGCCGCCGTCCAGGACCGCGCCGCCGCCGATGAGCGCCATCGAGGCCGCAGGTCCAACCACGGGCACGAGTTCGAGAACCCCGACCGTCACGGCCAGGACCGCCGCGAAGGGCAGGTGGAAGACCGGGCCGAGCACCAGCCACGCCGCACCGCTCGCGTAGGCCACCACCAGCAGCAGACCCCGGACGTACTGCCGCAGCATCGGCTCGATGCGCCGGCCGTGCGCCCGCAGGATCGGCCGGTAGGGCGGCGGCGCGAGCCAGAGCACGCCTTCGGCGACCCTGCGCCCGGACTGGAGCAGGTAGAACAGCACGACCAGCATCAGCACCGCGGTCGCGGGCACCGCGACCGCGACCGCGCCGGCCGTGACGGCCGCGCCGGGCTGGCCCAGCCAGGCCTGAAAGCCCGCCAGCACCTGCCGCGCCAGGTCGTCGGCGCTGACCGTGCGTCCGAACGCGTGGACGTCGGGGCCGAACAGCCGCCCGATGGCCCCGCTCAGCAGCGCGGGCGCGTTGGCTGCGGCCGTCACGACGCGGTCGCCGAGCGAGGTCGCGATCCACCACGCCGCCGAACCCGTTAGGGCCAGCACCGCGCCGTAGACGACCAGCACGGCCGCGAAGCGCGGCACCCGGAGCCGCAGGCTCAGAACCGTGACGAGAGGGCCGAGCACGAACGCCAGGGCCGCCGCG
>CAXTEP010000054.1:14163-18238 GCA_964243125.1 uncultured Lichenihabitans sp.
CCGCAGGCTCAGAACCGTGACGAGAGGGCCGAGCACGAACGCCAGGGCCGCCGCGAAGACGAGCGGCAGCAGGACGAAGCGGAGCAGGTAGGCGAGGCCCAGCGCAGTCCCGAGAACCGCGGCGACCGCCCATCCCGGCGGCGGTTCGCCTTCCGGCCTCGTTTGCATGGATGGCGACGTCCCCGCGATGGCCGAGCGGCCGGAACCGCCCGGCACGCGGCCCGTCCGTACCCGCACGCCCGCGACGGGTGAACCGTAACAGGTCGCAAACCGGGCCGCATAGCCGACGCCGTTGTGGGCCGCGCGCCGGGAGCGCGGCTTGGGGTGGACGACGAGGGCGCGGGGGGCGCAGACTGGCCCGGCCCGCAACAGGGTGCAGCCCGAGCCGCAGGCATCGGCCGAAACGAGGTGATCGATGGCGCAGGCCAGCATCGGCGCGACCCGCGACGGGCCCGCGGCCACCCGCCCATCCACGGCCGTGCGGCTGCGCTCGATCTTCGGCGGATCGATCGGCAACCTCATCGAGTGGTACGACTTCTACGTCTACAATTCCTTCGCGCTGTACTTCGCCAAGTCGTTCTCGCCCCCGGGCACGACCGCCACGGCGCAGTTCCTCAACATCTTCGGCATCTACGCGGTCGGGTTCCTGATCCGGCCGGTCGGCGGCTACCTGCTCGGCAGCGTCGCGGACCGGCGCGGGCGCAAGGTCGCCCTGACGCTGTCCGTGGTGCTGATGGGCCTCGGCTCGCTGATCGTGGCGGTGCTGCCCACCTACGCGTCCATCGGGGTCGCGGCGCCCGTGCTGCTGCTCGGCGCGCGCCTGCTGCAGGGCCTGTCGCTCGGCGGCGAATACGCGTCCTCGGCCACCTACCTGAGCGAGATGCCGGCCACGCGGCACCGCGGCTTCTTCAGCTCGTTCCAGTACGTGACGCTGATCGGCGGGCAGGTGCTGGGCAGCCTCACGCTGCTGGTCATGCAGCAGGTGCTGACGGCCGCCGAGCTCGAAGCCTGGGGCTGGCGCGTGCCCTTCCTGCTGGGTGCGTCCGCGGCCCTGTTTGGTCTGTACCTGCGCCGCAACCTCGCCGAAACCGCGGAGTTTCGGAGCATCGTCCAGGTGAACCGCCGCAGGCCGCTCGCCGAGCTGCTGGAGCACAAAAGAGAGTTCTTCCTCGTGCTCGGCCTGACCATGGGCGGCACCACCGCGTTCTACACGTTCAGCACCTACGTGGCGACGTTCCTGGTCAACACCGTGAAGCTGAGCCGACCCGACGCCACGCTGATCTCCTTCTTGACGCTGCTGCTCTACGCCGCCATGCAGCCCCTGTTCGGCGCCCTGTCCGACGTGGTGGGCCGTCGCCCGGTGCTGATGTGGTTCGGCCTGGCCGGGACGCTGATGACCGTGCCGCTCATGACCGCGCTGGCCGGGACGCGCGACTTCACCCGGGCCCTGCTGCTGGTCATGGGCCCGCTGGTGATCGTGTCGGGCTACACCTCCATCAACGCGGTCGTGAAGGCCGAACTGTTCCCGGCCCACGTGCGCGCGCTCGGGGTCGGGCTGCCCTACGCGATCGCGGCGTCGCTGTTCGGCGGCACGGCCCCCTACGTGGCGCTGTGGTTCAAGGACGCCGGTCACGAGAGCTACTTCTACTGGTACGTCAGCGCGCTCTGCCTCGTGTCGCTGGCCGTCTACGCCACGATGCGCGAGACCCGGACCGACAGCCGCATCGCCGGTTGAGGATGGTCAGCCGAGGATGCCGGGCAGGTCGAGCCCCTTGTCGCGCGCGCAGTCGAGCGCCTCCGGGTAGCCCGCGTCGGCGTGGCGCATGACGCCGGTGGCGGGGTCGTTCCACAGCACCCGCTCGATGCGGCGGGCGGCCTCGGGGGTGCCGTCCGCCACGATCACCATGCCGGCGTGCTGCGAGAACCCCATGCCGACGCCGCCGCCGTGGTGGATCGACACCCAGGTGGCGCCCGAGGCCGTGTTGAGCAGCGCGTTCAGGAGCGGCCAGTCCGACACCGCGTCCGAGCCGTCCCGCATGGCCTCGGTTTCGCGGTTGGGCGACGCGACCGAGCCCGAATCCAGATGGTCGCGGCCGATCACGATCGGCGCCTTGAGTTCGCCCGACGCCACCATGGCGTTGAACGCGAGGCCGAGCCGGTGCCGGTCGCCCAGGCCCACCCAGCAGATGCGGGCCGGCAGGCCCTGGAACCGGATCCGCTTGGCCGCCATGTCGAGCCAGTTGTGCAGGTGGGCGTCGTCGGGCAGCAGCTCTTTCACCTTGGCGTCGGTGCGGAAGATGTCCTCGGGATCGCCCGACAGCGCGCACCAGCGGAACGGCCCGACGCCGCGGCAGAACAGCGGCCGGATATAGGCGGGTACGAAGCCCGGAAACGCGAACGCGTCCGCGACCCCGTCCTCCAGCGCCATCTGCCGGATGTTGTTGCCGTAGTCGACGGTCGGCACGCCCGCCCGGTGGAAGTCCAGCATGGCCCGCACGTGCGTGGCCATCGAGCTCTTGGCGGCCCGGGCCACGGCCGCGGGGTCGCGCTCGCGCCGCTCCTCCCATTCCGCCACGGTCCAGCCGCGGGGCAGGTAGCCGTTCAAGGGATCGTGCGCCGAGGTCTGGTCGGTCACGCAATCGGGCCGGATGCCCCGGCGAAAGATCTCGGGGAACACGTCGGCGGCGTTGCCGAGCAGCGCCACCGAGACGGGAGCCCCGTCGGCCTTGGCGCGATCCAGCACCGCCAGGGCCTCGTCGAGCGTGGCGGCCTGCCGGTCCACGTAGCCGGTGCGCAGCCGCGCCTCGATGCGGCTCGGCTGGCACTCCACCGCGAGGCAGGACGCGCCCGCCATGGTGGCGGCAAGGGGCTGCGCGCCGCCCATGCCGCCCAGGCCCGCGGTCAGGATCCAGCGGCCCCTTAAGGTCCCGCCGTAATGCCGGCGGCCCATCTCGGCGAAGGTCTCGTAGGTGCCCTGCACGATGCCCTGAGTGCCGATGTAGATCCAGGAGCCCGCCGTCATCTGCCCGTACATGGCGAGCCCGCGGCGGTCGAGTTCGTTGAAATGCTCCCAGGTGGCCCAGCGCGGCACGAGGTTGGAGTTGGCGATCAGCACGCGCGGCGCGTCCGGGTGGGTGCGGAACACGCCCACGGGCTTGCCGGACTGCACCAGCAGGGTCTGGTCCTCCTCCAGGGTGCGGAGCGCCGCCACGATCCGGTCGAAGCTGTCCCAGTCGCGCGCGGCCCGGCCGATGCCGCCGTAGACCACGAGCTCGCCGGGCCGCTCGGCCACGTCGGGGTCGAGGTTGTTCATCAGCATGCGCAGCGGCGCCTCGGTGAGCCAGCTGCGGGCGCTGAGGTCGGAACCGCGGGCCGCGCGGACCGTGCGGGCGTTGTCGATGCGGGTCACGGGCGATGGATCTCCTGCGGTGCGGGGACGGCGGCGGCGATCCTAATCTGCAACGCTCGGCAAGCCCACCGCGCCGGCCGCCTCCACGACCCTGCCGCCGCGCACCAGCGCGGTCGCGGCCTCCAGGTCCGGATGCATGTAGCGGTCGTCGCCCAAGCGCGGCACGCGGGCGCGGAGCAGGGCCCGCACGGCGTCCAGCGGCGCGCTGGAGCGTAGGGGCGCGTGGAAGTCGCACCCCTGCGCGGCCGCCAGCAGCTCGATGCCCACCACGGCCGCGGCATTCTCGACCATCGGCAGGAGCCGCCGCGCCCCGTGGGCCGCCATGGACACGTGGTCCTCCTGGTTGGCCGAGGTCGGGATCGAGTCGATGCTGGCCGGGGTGGCGCGGGTCTTGTTCTCGGCCACCAGCGCCGCCGCCGTGACCTGCGGGATCATGAAGCCCGAGTTGAGGCCGGGGCGCGGGGTCAGGAAGGCCGGCAGGCCCGACAGGGCCGGGTCGACCAGCATGGCGACCCGCCGCTCTGCTATGGCGCCGACCTCGCACACCGCCAGCGCCAGCATGTCGGCCGCGAAGGCTACGGGCTCGGCGTGGAAGTTGCCGCCCGACAGGGCCTCGCCGGTTTCGGGGAAGATCAGCGGGTTGTCGGACACCCCGTTGGCCTCCGT